>NZ_JALAAR010000011.1:0-146440 GCF_036984005.1 Rheinheimera muenzenbergensis | reverse complement strand
CGAAGCCTGCTAAGTGCAGCGCCCCGTGGCATGGCGCGCATTATAGGGCGTTTTTAAACAGGCGCAAGCGGTTATTTTAAAAAACTATTCAACCGCTGCTTAAACAAACAAACTGCGCGTTTTTACCACACTGCAACCTTACGACTATCGTATTCAGCTACCATTTCTTCCATTTGAGCCTCGTCATACGACATCAGATTACTGAGGATCATGCGTTTCTGTCCATTCCCTATCTGTTCGCCCTGCTCCGTCAAAGAAAACTCGAGTAACACATTGCCGCGTTTACCTTCTACTATTAATGAAGAGTTAGTTAGCGACAACTCAACTTTTTGCGTTGGTAGACGGTTAAAGCTCAATGCCATACTCTCGTAGATAACAAGTGGTCTTGTCGGATTAATCATCACTTGATGCTTCTGCATCAGAGGTTGCAATATATGAGGGAAATTCTGGCCGGAAAATTTCACGTAATCGCGGATCAGAGGTTCAATTACAGCAAGATCATGCTGACAAGCCCCACTGCGCTGCAACGACAAATATACTTTGCCCTGATGGTCACAAATATTGATCAGATTATCCTCTTCAATGCATTGCAACATCACGTCGGCCCCAACCATACCGGCAAACTGGCAACTTAGTTGTTCAGTAACACCATAACGGGTAAGTAAATAAGCAAACAACAAATCACCTGGGACACAAAAGCGCTTGGCATCTTCATCATGGATAGGATTGAAATCTGTCGCGACCTGCTTGGCAAACTCACAAGCCTGCTTACGGCTAAAACTAAAACCTTCACTACTTTGGTTAACGTACTTTTCTAGCAACATCGATCACGAGCTCTCTTCCGATACAGGCCGGCTATTCTACTCAAAATTACAGCAGCAATGGTCCAGCCAGTAAAAAGATATAATTTAAAGCAAAATATGCTTGCTTTTTATACATCGGAAAACTACTGTATATCCATACACTGTACAAATAAACATGTAGAGGCTGATATGTACAATCGCTTATCTGACAACGCACACCACTATTCTACTAAAGCAACTTATAGCGACGGCCGCTTACTCAGAATAATTAATGTGGCCGATAGCAATACTGTATCAGTTAATAGCACAGGGCATAGTTTGTTGCAGCTTTTTAAGCAGCATCAGCACCAGCAAGGTTGGATCCTGTTGATTGCTCCCAGTTATGTCCCCAATAAAGCGTGGGCAGAACAACACCAGTTATCGTTAAACAATGTTTTGGTCGTGCACCAAAAACAAATCAGCGATTTGCCCGGCACTATTATGCAAGCACTGAGTTCTGCCAGTTGTAAGGTTGTTATCAACTTCGCCAGCCAATTAGATGCACAGCATTTGGACACTTGTCGTAAATTGGCCCTCAGCAACAACACCTGGTTTTATCAATATGAACAACTACATCAATCACAAATTGCGCATTAGCTTTATGGCATACTCAGACGACAAGTTTAGTAACCTGGGTTAAAATCAGCGCTTTTATAGCGGTAAGTAAATTTCAACATGTTATGTTATTGCGGTTCAACACAAGCGTTTGAGTTTTGCTGTCAGCCTTTTCTGAATGGTTTAGCCAAGGTAGTAAATTGTGAGCAATTAATGCGATCACGCTACAGCGCTTATTGCGTGCGGGATATTGACTATATTTACCGCACCTACCATTCTTCCTGCCGCGTTGATAACCCTAAAGCGGCCTTGACTGCTTTTGCGAATAGTAGTCATTTTATCGGCCTTAAAGTGCTGTCATGTGAGCAAAGTATTCCGCAGGGCTACGTCAGTTTCAATGTTCGCTACATGCAACAGAATGTGGTGTATGAATTTACAGAGCGATCAAGATTTCTGTTTGAAGATGCTTGGTATTATGTTGACGGTGTGATGACGGATACCGCGCCGGTTAAAATAGAGCGCAATGCGCTGTGTCCTTGCAACAGTGGGAAAAAGTTTAAACAGTGTCATCAGCACAGACTGTCGGGAAATTAGCTCACCTAGACTACACCACTAAGCCGCATTCATACCATGTAGCTGTTGCAATACTTCATAAAGCCCGGCCGGATTGACATCCGGTTTAGCCGGTATCGATTGCTGCATACGTCTGCGGCTATGCAAACTCAGGCTTTGCCATAGTTCGTCAGCCAAGCGGCTTTTATCGTCATACTGAGATAACGGCGGCGGCTTCAGATACGTTGTTAACTTTAATTGCGCTAAGCCGCCATCCTGCAGTGCGACACTGTGTTGTTGCATTAACTCAATATCAGACTCAGTTTGAGCAAAAGGTCGCGCTGGTTGTACAGCAAAGCGTAGCCGTAAATTTTGTTCTTCATGCTCAATGGACGCTTCTGGTGTACAAAACTCTGCCGACTCATCAACCGCTGGCGTAAGCCAGGCGAGGTACATGGCAAAATCGGCCCGCTGCGAGCTTTGTAAGGCACGATTTAATTTGCCATGGAGTTGCCATTCGTTAATGACCATTGTCATGCCCTATTAATTGATTGCTAAAAATGTTCTCTTGGCGGAAATATCGGCAGTCAGACAAAAAAGTTTAGTAAATGGCTTTACATAAAAAGGGAGTTTGATAATATGCCGTCCACTCGTGGAGGGGTTCCCGAGTGGCCAAAGGGATCAGACTGTAAATCTGCCGGCACTGCCTTCGAAGGTTCGAATCCTTCCCCCTCCACCATTCTATCTGCGTAACCTTCCTGCATTAGCCATTTTTTCAACTAGTTCATAAATTAGCAGCATTTCTCTTGCTAAGTGTTTAGTTATTTCCGACACTTAGGCAGTAGTTTGCTAACTGTATGTGGTGTAAATGGATAACAAAACGCTAGAAAATCAACGCGTTTTAATAGTTGACGATCAACGCGCTTTTCAGCTTATGTTCAAAGGCATCCTATATTCAATGGGAGCGACTAATGTCGCTTTTGCGCCAACGGGTGAACAGGCACTCGCTAAGTGTGCTATGGCAAGCTACGATATTTTGTTTGTGGATTATCATTTAGGTATCGGCAAAAACGGTAAACAACTGCTGGAAGACTTAAGAGAGAAAAAGTTACTGCCACCACACTGTATTTTTATGCTGGTAACCGGTGAAAATTCCGTTCCAATGGTAATGAGTGCGGTTGAGCTGGAACCAGATGATTACCTTGTTAAACCCTTTTCGCAAAGCGTATTGCGTAGTCGTATCCAACGAATACAACGCAAAAAAACTCAGCTAGCTGATTTATATCAGGCGTTGTTTGACGACATGCCGGAAAAGGCTATTGAGTTATGTCAGCAAGAAGTCAGTCAGGAAGGTCGCTATCAGCAGTTTTGCAAACGGGTATTGGTAGAAAATTTAATCAGACTCGAACAGCTTGATAAAGCAGAACATATTCTTACACAGGCATTGCAGCAACGTCGTAGCGGCTGGGCCTTATTATTACAAGCAAAAATTTATTTTCTCCAACAACGTTTTGCCGACAGCTTACTGTTATGTGAAGAAGCGATCGCGGATAACCGCTACTTTGCCGAAGCATATGATATCAAGGCGCAGTGTTATCAGGAGACAGGCGAGTTAGATGCAGCGCTTAGCAGTGTGTTGTCTGCTGCAGAAATAGCCCCCTACAACATGCAGCGCCAGTACTTACTCATTGATATAGCTCGCAAACTGAATAATATTCCGCAACAGGTGCAGGCCAGCAAACAGCTATACGAGATTACCCGTCGTTCTATCAAGCAAGACATCGTTCACCTGTTAAATTACATTCGAAGCACTATAGATGCCGCAGTGCGTACAGAAGACCCTTCGCAAAGAAACCGCTATCTGCAAGAAGTATCATTGGCAATGCAACGAGTTAAGCGCGATGAAAGCATGACCCGCGAGATTAACTTTGAACTGTTCGAACATTTGTGTCAGGCCAGGTTAGAGTCGTTACATGGTGCACAGTATCAAGCAAAAAGAACCTATGCAGCAGTAGCAGAACAGTTACCCGAGCAACATCAGTTGTTACCAGACACTATTTTTCTGCTTAATCAAATTGGGGAGTATGAACAAGCGGCAACACTTGGCAAGTTATTGCCCGCTGAGCTGATGAAAAACCCGCTGCTTAAAACGTTATTCGCCGATCAGAAAAACTTTCTCGACCAAAAACAGCATAAATTCGGTGAGTTAAATAAATCCGGCATTCAAAGCTATAAAGCAGGTAATTTTGTCGTTGCTGTAAAACAATTTGAATCGGCTCTTGAGCTTGCCCCTATGAATACCGGCTGTGCACTTAACCTGATCCAGGCATCAATCCAATTGCTGCACAGCCAGAAAAAACGTAAATCAACAGAACTATTCGAACGCTGCAAAAAGACCTTCCGCATCGTCGATAACATGCCTCTACCCGAACATCACCGCGCTCGTTACAAAGAACTACTGCAACAATTTGACAAACTACGTGACGAGCTTCGGCGTTAATTTGCGTGTGAAATCTGCTTTGCTACTTCGTCAGCTAAAGTACTGGCTCCAATGCGCATATGTTGGCTGGTGGCAATTTCGCCGGTAATGTCTTCATACAACTGTATCAACGATAATGCCTGCTCGATATGACGAACACCGCCGGACGCTTTAAAACCAACCGGGCGTTCTGCAGCTGCAATCACAGTCAGCATGATGCGGGCGGCTTCTTCAGTCACCCCAACTGGCACCTTTCCTGTCGACGTTTTAACAAAATCTGCGCCGCTTTCTATTGCAAGTTCGGTCGCTCTGGCGACTTGCTGCGCCGTAACCAGTTCGCCGGATTCAATAATAATTTTCAGACACTGCTGTGACGAAGCCTGACGTACGTCATATAAAAAGTTCTTAACACAGCCATGCTCGCCGCGCAGCAGGGCTTTATATGGCAGCACGCAATCAATTTCTGTCGCCCCCTGCAACTTAGCTTGCAAAATTTGCTCACAAACCTGATCTACCGCCAGATCTCCGGCTGGAAAATTAACCACAGTGGCAAGCGCCATGCTGCAGTTCCGCTTTGGCCATTGCTGCAGTGCGGCTAAATACTGTGGATAAACGCAATATGCTGCAGCGCGTATGTCAGGTACGGTTTGTAACCAATGCGCAAAAGTCTGTGCAGTTTCGTTATCCTGCAAACGGGTTATATCAAGTAATTTAGCCAGCTGTTGCAAGCGCAGTATAGTTGTCATAGTGGCAGTCCATAGAATACGCAGCCGTAAAGGCTGTCTGGTTATTATAGCGAGCTGTTGAAGGTAGCGAGCTTAAACCAAATGCAGCTATAAAAGCAAAATCACAACACTGAAAAAATAATTGAAAATATTTTGAATTTATTTGCCTAGCTAAAGTCCTAGTTTGCAGTAGTTGCAAATAGTCCTTGTTTTCTCCTGTTTTGATGTCCTAGTGTTTGCGCCGGTCTTAGTACCGGCGCTTTTTTTTACAGCTCTAACTGATGTTGATGTTGCCGGAGCCAGATTTTTGCATGTTGTACCTGAGGATAATGCTGCCCAACCAACTGCCAAAAAGCATTCGAATGATTTAAATGCTTAAGGTGGGCAAGCTCGTGCACCACAACATAGTCAGCAACCCAATCCGGCGCCATCATTAAGCGCCAATTAAAGCCTAACTGAGCGGTATTTTTACAGTAGCCCCACTTAGTGCGCCAGTTTCCAATAACCAGATCTTTTGCCTGTAACTGCATCTTACCTTGCCAGTAATCAGTTCGAGCCATAAACCAGCTCAACGCCTGAGTTTTATACCACTGCTGCAGCAAGCTCAGCACTCGGTTGTTGTAATTGTTCGCCTGAGTACGGCGGGATACAGTGACGACCAATTTGTCATTACACAGCTCAATTGAGGAACTGACTGCCCGGTGCACTTCCAGTGTCAGCATCGTGCCCAGCAGTGGTACTTGCTGCAACGCCAGCCAATCGGGCTTAACTTGTGCGCTGCTTTGATGTAAATGCTTTAAAATCCAGGGTTGCTTTTGCTCTACCAACGTTTTGACGTCTACCAGGCTATAGCCAAGCGGAGCCCGCACTATCAATTTGCCTTGCTTAATTTGCAACGCCACACTGCGTCTTCTGGCACTGTAATACACGCAGTAACTAAATAACCCACTCTCTACAACTAAAGCTGACAATTGGCTACTCCGATGGCTGTCTGTTGTATGACACTTAACTTGCCATTGTGCCACAGCAGCTAATAAAGTGTTATGATCCAATCACTTTGCCGCACCAACCCGTTTAAGGATACATGACAGCATGAAAATTATTTCTTTTAATATCAATGGCATTCGTGCGCGATTACATCAGTTGCAAGCCTTAATAGACAAGCACCAACCTGACATTATTGGTTTGCAGGAAATTAAAGTTCATGACGACGAATTTCCTTTAGCCGCAGTGCAGGCAATGGGCTATCACGTATATCACTTTGGCCAAAAAGGCCATTACGGTGTCGCTATTCTCAGCAAAGCGCCGGCTCTTGATATGCAGTATGGTTTTCCGACGGATGACGCAGACGCACAGCGACGGATGCTTATCGGCAGGTTTACTATGGCAGATGGCCAGCCAATCACTGTTTTAAATGGGTACTTCCCACAAGGTGAAAATCGGGGTCATCCGGTTAAATTCCCTGCAAAAACCAAGTTCTATGTCGACTTACAACAATTTTTACTTCAGCATCATCAACCGCAGGAGTTATTGGCTGTTATCGGAGACATTAATATTTCCCCGGTAGATCTCGACATTGGAATTGGCGAAGCCAATGCCAAACGCTGGTTGCGTGAGGGTAAAACATCATTTTTGCCTGAAGAGCGGGCTTGGCTACAACGCTTAAAAGACTGGGGGCTGGCTGATACCTTCCGCACTTTACACCCAGACGTCACTGCACAATATAGCTGGTTCGATTATCGCTCTAAAGGCTTTGACGACAACCGCGGCCTGCGGATAGACGTAATAATGGCGACGTTACCCCTTGCGCAGCGCTGCATTGAAAGTGGTATAGATTACGAATTACGCGGCATTGACCGGCCTTCTGATCACGCACCGGTTTGGTCAGTATTTAATTAAGCTGACGATGTTAGCATGGCGCTATTCAAAGCCATTCTTTGACAAAAGCTTTGTCTAATTGTTGATAAGCTTTACGTAAAAGTAGCGCCAGATCACGATAACAGCCTGGCGCTTTTATCGCGGCCAGCTCAATGCCCTGCTGCAGCATCTTCTGTCTGACTTGTTGATACCAGGCAGCCACTGCAGGTGGCAACGGCGTGGCAGAGCGCACTCCCAACCAATACCAGCCTTGTAACGGCAACGACGCCAACAACAAACACATCGCCAGTATTTGCGGAACAAACTCAACACCCAAAAACCAGTATTGTATCGCCGCACAACACAGAGCAGACAGAGGCATAACGCGCGCTGTTAAAGAGGTCAGCAGTATGACCTTACTGTCAACAAACAAACTATTAAGCTCGGCCTGCTCGGGCCACTGTTTACTGTATTCTCTGCCCGCACGTACGGTGGCGTAAAGTGGATACTGCATA
Source organism: Rheinheimera muenzenbergensis (assembly GCF_036984005.1). Lineage (NCBI taxonomy): Bacteria > Pseudomonadati > Pseudomonadota > Gammaproteobacteria > Chromatiales > Chromatiaceae > Rheinheimera > Rheinheimera muenzenbergensis. Next base: position 138,915 of record NZ_JALAAR010000011.1, on the reverse strand, counting down.
ACGAACTCCATAAGCGGTTACCAGAAAACCATAGCACAACTTACACTATTTTACGTATAGCTGCCATCAGAGCTCTGATTGGGCTGTACAGATAGCCAGCGTAAAATACACTTTACTGAGTAAAAACAGCGATGATCCGTGTTTTTTAATATTAACTCTGCCAGCAGCAGATTATTTTTGCCTAAAAGTGATATTTTTTCTGCTTTGGTTAAAATCACAGCGCCAGCTGAAGTAAACAAATTTCATGCCAAACAAATTAATATTTCAATTCAAATAGATAAAGACATCAACCCCTATTGCGCACAAAGTTATCCACATAATCTGTGGACAACTGCAACCCAGTAAATATCGATAAAAACCTGAATGTTAATAGATTTAATACTAAAAAATGCTGCTTTCATGCAAAATTAATCGCTAAACAATAAAAGCATCATAGTATTGTCATACTTATGCTGATCCGATCGGGCTTGAGCCATTGCATAAAAATGGATTAGCATTGGGCTCAGTTTGCCACGCAGAGCGCACCTAATGATTACATGGCACAGTACCCTGTCTACCGGCGACGGTATCGCTATCAGCAGCCCGTTAACTGGTTACGTTTTGCCAATAACATCACATCCGGATCTGTTATATAACGCAAATGTCTTAACCGCCGCTTTGTGTATCCAACTTACGCAAGGTACACTGCTTGCGCCTTTTAACGGAGTCTGTGAGTTAAGTTTGCTGTACCACAGGCGCATCACTATTAAGCATCGCAGCGGCTTAACGTTGGCTATAGAGTTAGGTTGCGAAATGCACAGCAGGAATATTGCTCAGTGGCAAACCAATGTATTCAACGTTGTTGCCGGACAACCGATATTGGCATTCGACTTGCCGGCAAACCGGCGCCAGAAAAATTACGCTACAGTGATGATCAGTCCACCTCAGTCTGTAAATGAGATATCGACCAGCCAACGCGCAGTAACAGCCGGAGTTGATGCTTTGCTGGTGCTGCAAAAAAATATATAACCTATTAAAAGAATAAAAGATTATGACAACACTTTATGGCATAAAAAACTGTGACACTATTAAAAAGGCCAGGCAGTGGCTTGAGCAACACCAGATCAGTTATCAATTTGTCGACTACCGTAGCGATGGCCTGAGTATGGAGTTACTGCAGCAATTTGCCGATGCTTGCCACTGGCAGCAACTGCTCAATACCCGGGGTACTACCTTTCGCCAGCTCGATGACAGTGATAAAAGCGATTTGACTGAGCAAAAAGCACTGGCTTTGATGTTGGCACAGCCAGCAATGATTAAACGCCCTTTGCTGGTACACAAGGGTGAACACCAGTTAGGCTTTAAGCCGGAAATATATCAACAAATTTTTGGATCAGCCGCATGACGACCAGCAACGTAATTGATCTAGCCAAAGCGTTGATTTCGCGCCCTTCTGTAACGCCCGAAGATGCAGGTTGTCAGCAGTTGATGGCATCTCGCCTGAGTGCTGTCGGGTTTAATATTGAGGTGATGCACTTCGACGACACTTTAAATATGTGGGCGCGCAAAGGTAACGGCCAACCGCTATTTTGTTTCGCCGGGCATACCGACGTTGTACCTACAGGCCCACTTGAACAATGGCATACGCCACCGTTTGAGCCAACCATAGTGGGCGATACCCTTTACGGCCGGGGCGCTGCAGATATGAAAGGCAGCCTGGCCGCCATGGTGGTTGCAACTGAACGCTTTTTACAACGTTACCCGACACCTAAGTTTGATATAGCCTACCTTATCACCAGTGATGAAGAAGGCCCTTTTATTAATGGAACAAAGCGGGTTATCGAAACACTTGAAGCCCGCAATGAAAAAATCAACTGGTGTGTAGTTGGCGAGCCCTCCAGCAGCCAAAAAGCCGGTGATGTGGTTAAAAATGGTCGGCGTGGCTCTTTGACCGGTCAACTCAGCGTCAAAGGTATTCAGGGTCATGTAGCCTACCCACAACTGGCGGAAAACCCGGTACATAAAGCCGCGGCTGCGTTGGCCGAGCTGGCAGCTGAACACTGGGATCAGGGTAACGCTTTTTTTCCGGCAACCAGTTTTCAGATTGCTAATATTCATGCCGGTACCGGCGCATCAAACGTGATCCCAGGTCAGTTGGATGTGATGTTTAACTTTCGCTATAGCACCGAAAGTACTGCCGAGCAGTTGCAGCAGCGCGTTATCGCACTACTTGACCGCCACGGCCTGAATTACACCCTGCACTGGACGTTAAACGGCTTACCGTTTTTGACTGATAAAGGTTCACTGGTAGAAGCAACAGTTAACGCCATTCGTCAGGTACAGGGCTTTGACACACGGCTGGAAACCAGCGGCGGTACCTCTGACGGCCGCTTTATTGCACCGACAGGTGCTCAGGTTGTCGAACTTGGCCCTTGCAATGCGACTATTCACAAAATAAACGAATGTGTCTCAGTAACAGACCTGGAACAACTGGCAAAAATGTATGAAGCCGTACTGGAGCAACTAGAACTGAGCCTATGACTGCTGTAAGCCGTGACATACTGACTGGTCTGAGCGAGCAGCACCTGCTGAAGCGCTCAGACGGCTTTATGCTGCATAAAGATGTCGCCGAGCCTTTTATCGCGCTTTGTGAGGCAGCAAAAGCTGCCGGTATTGAGCTGAAAATTGTTTCGGCTTTTCGATCTTACCAGCGCCAGAGCGCTATTTGGCAAGCCAAGTTTAGTGGCAATAGAGCCGTATATCATCAGGATGGCCATTTGGTGGATATCAGCAGCTTAACCGGTAAAGCTAAACTTGACGCTATACTGCTCTACTCGGCCTTACCCGGCGCCAGCCGGCATCACTGGGGAACCGATTTGGATGTATACGATGCCGCCGCTGTCGCCGCCGACTACAAGCCACAACTTGAACCGGCTGAATACCAGCACGATGGTCCATTTTATCGGCTATATCAGTGGCTTTGCAGAAATGCAGCCGATTTTGGCTTTTTTTTACCCTATCGCGAATATCAGGGCGGCGTTGCCGCTGAACCCTGGCATTTGAGTTACCGGCCCGTGGCACAACAGTACCAGGCTCAAATGACGCCAATACTACTGAAGCACTGTATTGAGCGTCATCCGATTGCCGGGCAATCGTTAGTGTTGCAACATTTGGACAGTATTGTCAGCCAGTATGTCAATAATATTTGCGACGCTGCGCAATGAACTGGCCATTGTTCTGGGCATTAGTGCTGGCCTTTGGCGTGGTGATTAGCAATATTATGCTGCTCAAACACGCCGCCGGTATAAAAATGCCCAACGTGAAACCTCAGCCTCCCGCTCAACAGCCGCCAGCTGTAAGCGTTACTCCGGCTCAGCAGCCGACTTGCGATCAAAAGCTGAATATCCCTGAATAAAACGCTGCAACTGGTCGCGTAAATTGGCTGGCGTACCTTTAATCAGAATAGTGTCACTGTGCGCATCATATTGTACTCTGTCACCGAGTAACTTTTGCTCGAAGCTAATCGACAGTCCTGCTCCCTGACCGGCAAACTTCACCAGATTCTTTAATTCTTTTACTTCGACGGGAAACTGTTCAGCTACCTGCAATTGCTGCTCCTGGCAATAGCGCAGAAATCCTTGTTGCTCTTGCTCATCTATCACAGCAGATAACTCAGACAACACCACATCCTGCCCGGCTTTAGCACGCTCTTCGCAATAGCTGAAAACTTGTTTTCGGGCATCGTTTTTTTCACTGCTGTCAAATTCGGCCGCGGTAAAATACTCTTCTACCGACGCCAGCACCACTTTACTGTTGGCTTTGGCGTCGGTACCTTCGGCACAACCGAGAAAGTCGAGAAAAAAGTCAGCTACTTTACGCCCGGCACGACCACGGATAAAACTGATGTACTTGCCCTGCTCGGGTAAACTTTGATACTCCGTCAAGTCAATCCGTGCAGCCAGCTGCATTCTGGCAATATCCAGATGACGTGATGTTGCCAGTTCAAGCTGCTCAGACAACGAGAAGTGATCTTTACTACCCAGCAGACAAAACAGCAAATAATCACTTGCCAGGTAGCGGTAATGACATACCAACAGATAACCGCTTTCCGGTAGTTGGTGTGCTTGTAATTGTTGCTCCAATACAGCAGTGGCGGTATTGGCCAGTACGCCAAAATCACTATTTTGCTTTTGCCAGTCGTGCAGCACTGTAGCTACCTGAGGATCTTTCTCCGTACTAAAGGCTGCATAGCCTTTAGCGGGTTTACCGTTATACGCCAGATGCAATTGCTCAACTAAATGTGCGACAGCGGCAGTAGGCTCAACCAGTGATGAGCGGTAATGTGCTTTACTTTGTCCCTGCTCGTCCAGCTCCAGATAGTTTATCGCCAACTGCTGTACATCTACTGACATAACTTTTCCTGTTTAAAATGAATTCTGATACTATTCTACCTGTTTAAACCATATTATTTGCGGAAAATTCATGCCTATTGTATCAAAGTATTCCACTGCTCAAATTGAAAAGCTGGTTAATCAGCTACTCGATGTGTTGCATGCCGACAATGCCACCACTGAACTTAGCCTGATGTGCCTGGGCAACGCCATTAGCCATGTTGTTAATAGCAGCGTACCTGCAGCACAACGCGCCGACGTGGTTAAGCACTTTAATCAGGCGCTGACTGATGCAATAAACAGCAAGGCAAACTAAGCAATTATGGTGCTGGAAAATAACCTGTCGCTGGTAAAAAAGGTCAATCGGTTGCTGAACTGGGGACACTGGTTCAGCTTTTTTAATATTCTGTTGGCGTTAACGGTCACGACCGTGTACTGGTTAGCCGAACCCATGCCGCAAACGCTGGTTGGCGTATTGTATTTAATATTAAACTGGCTTGGACATACCGCATTTTTATGCTTTATGTTTTTTATCCTGACTATCTTTCCGGTGTCGTTAATTTTTCCCTATCAGCGCCATGTGCGCGGGCTGGCTGCCACTATTGCCAGCCTGGCCTTTATTGTGCTGATCTTTGATGCCTATGTTTATGCCAGCCTTGGCTATCACGTGGGCAGTGCATCCTATGATCAAGCAATAGACTTATTGCGACAGCAGATAGTGACAAATCTGCGTAATTTTGTGTTAATCGTAGTCAGCGTCGGCGCTGTGTTACTAGCAGTGCAACTTACATTAAGTAACTACTGCTGGAAAAAAGTTGAACGCTTAAAACAATCCGGCATTGCCAAGCCCTTATTGTGGTTGTTTATCGGCAGTTTTATGCTTAGCCATCTATTACATATTTATGCCGATGCCAATTTCAATTACGACGTAACCAAACAGGACAATGTGCTACCGCTGTCTTATCCGGCAACGGCAAAAACCTTGCTGGCAAGACATCAGTTAGTTGATTTAACCAATCGCTCACAGCTGCAACTGGACACATTGTTACTGAATGATACGGCTATCGCTGGCCAGCTGGCTCAGTGCACCAAAGCTGTTGGGCCGGCAACGGCACTGATAGTAGTAGAGCGCTTATCTGAGCAACAGCAACAGTGGTTATCAGCGGCTAACCTAAAACCGCTGCCACAGCATTTTGCCCCTAACAATAACGAAGAAGCCTTGTTAAACCTGTTATATGGTAAATTTTATGCTGATGCGACGTCAGCAGCAGTACTTAGCAGCTCGCCGGCCTGGCTGACGCAGTTGTCAACAGACTTAGTTTCTGTCAGTGCAGCAGCAGGCACCACTAACGGGCAGCTGCCCTGGCTAACAGAACAAGCTGCAGCACAATTCGCCATTATTTTTGATAACCAGCCAGAGCAGCACTGGCAGCAGTATAAGCAATATCCCCAGTTAGTAGTGCTGTCACTGACCTCAGCTCACACTAAGTTTTCATTAGCACCAGCGGCCGTGTGGTCAAACTGGGCAGCGCTGCGCCAGTTGCAGCCACATCAGGTTACTCAACATCTGGACTGGCTGCCGACATTACTGGCACAAGCTGGCTGCGCTGCAAACGGGCAATGGTTGGGTGACAACCTGCTACAGCCTAAAGCGTTACCCAAGCTTAATATCAGCGGCGATACGGTGATTAGTTTTAAGAAGGACAAGATGGTGCTGTTACATGCCGATGGCAGTTACGGGGTGTGGTCTGCCGGTACCTTATTACCGTTGAATGACAAACTTGACTTGCCAATGCTGATCGATGCTTTAAAGCGTATAGAACAACCCAAGGTTGAATAAGCGGTAGCGCAGCGGGTTAGTGAAGCGCTAGTTTAGGCTGTTTTACTGGCCTGCCGGCCAGTTCCAGTTCAGCCAGATGTAACATATTAGTCAGTGCTATTGGCGGTGCAGGTTGCGAAAACTGCTCAATAAAAGCAATTGCAGCTTCTTTTAGCAGTTGCTGACACAACTGGTCGTACATACTAAAACCGTCATAGGCTAAGGGCTCATTTAGCTCAGCTAACTTCAGTTCACGTTGCCGGCGCATAAACCATTGCAGTAAAAATTCATATTGTTTTACGTCTAACCATTGCCGCCAGTCCATATTAATGTCCCTTCTTTGCCGCACAACTATAATACTGCATCGGTCTGCCACTGCTGCTGTTGCGCGGCGCTCAGATAACTCCAGGCCAGTATACGGCTCACCTTCTGGCCCTGGCGCATTTCAATAACTTCAGTTTGCACAGCACCAACGCTTCGCAGTAGCTTTTGTAGTGGCACCAGATGTTTCTGTTGCGAAACCAAAGTAGTAAACCAACAGACTTGCGACTTAAATAACTGGCTTTCAGTAATCATCTGATTGATAAAAGCCAATTCACCGCCCGGGCACCAGAGCTCATGCTGTTGGCCGGCAAAATTACGCTGCTGCCCCTGCGCAGCCTTACCAAGATTAACCCATTTACGGCGGCTGGCCGCTTCGGCTTCCTGTTGTGAGGCAAAAAATGGCGGGTTACACATCGTCAGATGAACACGCTGCTGCGGCATGATCACGCCACTGAACATTGCATTGCCCTGTTGCTGAATAACCTGCACCTGTGAGCGTAGTGCTGGATTACTGGCGACAATAACCTTAGCCGTTTTCACCGCCAGCGGATCCGTATCACTACCATATACCTGCCAGCCATAACTCTGGCTGGCGATGATCGGATAAATCAGGTTGGCCCCGGTGCCAATATCCAGCAAGGCAATCTGCCTTCCCTTAGGTACGTTGTCAAAACTGCGGGCCAGCAGATCCGCCAGATAGTGCACATAGTCTGCTCTGCCTGGTACCGGTGGGCATAAATAACCTGGTGGCAATAGCCAAAACTGCACTTTGTAGTAGCATGCCAGCAAGGCCTGATTAAGCAGAATTACGGCGTTATTATCGCTAAAGTCAATGGTAGCTTCACCAGACGGATTTGTGCAGATAACCGCTTCCAGCGCAGGCAAGGCTTTAATCAAAGCCGCAAAATTGTACCGGCCCTGATGGATATTACGCGGGTGTAATAAAGATTGTGATGACACTTAATAATTGGCCTCAGCAAAGAATAACATCGGTAAGTTTATCATGTCGGGGCTAATATAAAGCAGTTCAACAAAAAAACCGCTACAATAGCGCCATTGTAACGGCCCGTCGGGCAATTTTATGGAAGTCGCATGCTGGCTCTTGGAAAAATTAATCGTTTAGCGGTAAAAAAGCAGGTTAAATTTGGATTTTATCTGGATGGCTTAAGCTGGGGTGAAATCCTGCTACCAAACAATGTAGCACCCGCCGGCCTGGAAATTGGCCGAGAACTGGATGTGTTCCTCTATCTGGATTCGGAAGATCAGCTCATTGCTACTACAGAGCAACCGAAAATAAAAGTTGGCGAAGTGGAGCAGTTGCAGGTGGTTGCCAGCACTAAAGTAGGCGCCTTTGTTAACTGGGGGCTGAAAAAAGATCTGCTGGTGCCTTTTAGCGAGCAACAAATTCCTCTAAAAGAAGGCCAGAAGTATCTGGTGTACTGTTACGTGGATAACAGTAACCGCATTGTCGCGTCCAGCAAGCTGGATCGCCACTTACATAAAACGCCAGCCAGTTATAACGCCGGAGATAAAGTTGATATTATTATCAGCGAGCAGACCGACATTGGTTATAAAGCCGTAGTAAATCACCAGCATTGGGGCGTATTGTACAAGAACGAAGTTTTTAAGCCACTGCGCCGCGGCGAAAGAATGCCAGCTTATATCGTAAAAGTACGGGATGATGGCAAAATCGATTTGCGTTTAAACTCCACTACTTATAAGCAAGCACTGGAGCTTACCGAACAGGTTATCAAGAAGTTACAGCAAAACGGCGGTAAGCTTGCTTTAACCGATAAGAGCTCGCCGGAACAAATTTATGCGACCTTCGGCGTCAGCAAAAAAGCCTACAAACAAGCCATAGGCAGCTTATACAAAGACAAAAAAATTGTTATAAGCGAACATGGTATTATTTTGGTGCCGCAAACCTAACAGCAAAACGCCGGTATTTAACCGGCGTTTTTATTGCGTGCAACTAAACGCTACGATTGTCTGGCTTCGACAGCACCAGATGCACAGCGCTGGTGGCACGTTCGCGAAAACCCCCTTCGCAATAGCACAAATAAAACTGCCATAAGCGGACGAAGTTATCGTCATACCCCAGTTGGTGTACCTTATCACGGGCATGCATAAAATTATCACACCAATCTTTTAACGTTTGCGCATAGTCAAAACCAATGTCTTGCAGATGGCGCACCACCAAATCGGTTTTCCGGCTAATTGCGTCTGTCATACGATGGATGGATGGCAGACAACCACCGGGAAAGACATAACGTTTGATAAAGTCTACTTCACGTACGTATTGGTTATAACGCTGATCAACAATAGTAATAGCCTGCAACACCATCAAACCGTCCGGCGTTAACAAGCTGGCACATTTGGCGAAATAGGTATCCAGGTAGTCTTCTCCTACCGCTTCGATCATTTCAATTGACACCAGTTTGTCGTATTGCCCGTCTAAATCGCGGTAGTCACTTAGCAACAAGTTTATTTTGTCTTGTAAACCCAGCGCCTCTATTCGCGCCTTAGTGTAGTCGTACTGCTGCTGTGAAATTGTCGTGGTCGTTACAGTACAGCCATAATGCTGGGCGGCATAAATAGCCATGCTGCCCCATCCGGTGCCAATTTCTAGCAAATGATCGCTGGCTTTTAGCTGCAGCCGCTGACAAATAAGCTGTAATTTATGTTGCTGTGCGCTGGCTAAATCAGCATCAGCAGACGGATACACCGCGCTGGAATACATCATACTGTCATCAAGAAACAGCCGGTACATGTCATTGCCCAGATCATAGTGAGCAGCAATGTTTTTTCTGGCCTGGGCTTTTGAGTTGCGATTACGCCAGTTCAACAGCTTTAAAAAAGGCCGTCCCAGCCGGGTAATGGCTGAATCAAGCTTATCCAGCGTAGTTAAATTCAGCGCAAAAATACGCACCAGAGCCGTGAGATTGTCGCAGCGCCACCAGCCATAAATATAAGCCTCACCACCGCCGACAGAGCCTGCCAGCACCATCTTTTGATAAAATGCCGGGTCGACAACGGTAATAACAGCTTTAAGTTGAGCCTGTTCGTCACCAAAACGCAGCCGTTGGTTACCTTCTACTACAGTAATATCGCCATGTTGCAGCTGGCTGATAAAATCCAGCGCAAACTTGCGGCACAGCCGCTCAAACCAACTCAGATTGTCGAATACCGAGCTTTCAGTCAGACTCATTGTCATGCATTTGTATCCTTTGACTTAGGGTGAGCATGCACAGGAACGCCTTTAAGCAACAATTTCAGTGCATGCCAGTAAATACGCAATACCACCTGTACGTTTTGCCATGGCTGGCGGATCAGCCAGCGTTTCTTCCAGCTGGCAGTAAGTTGCTTCCGGGTTAAATTTATCCAGGCACTAAAGATTTGTTTATCATGCTTAGTATTGCTAATGCTGCAACGTAAGCTGGTATCTGGCGTGCTGATTTGCCAGTGGTACTGCATTGCCAAAGGGTTAAACGGCGAAACATGAAACGCCTTAGCATGCTGGTAACGTTGTTGGCCGGCGATAATGGTTTGCAGATAGTAATGCCGTTCATTCCATGGCGTGTTAGACACTTCAGCTAACAAATAGCAAAAAGTGTCGTTGTCATCAAAGCAGTAATAAAGTGTCAGCGGACTAAAGTACAGCCCCCAATTGGCTAAAGGGGTAAGTACAAATACCCGGGCCGGCACTATCGTGCCACCCAATTGTGCAACCTTGGCAGATACCGCGCTAAGCATATTGTCAGCACCGGCCAGGTAATCACGGCGACGGTAACTTAAGGCACCAAAACGCTCATAGCAGATACCATGGAGCGCCAGAGCGCTTTCATCCAGCATATCGCAGTCAAGCCAATACAATGCCAGTGAATAACTAAAGCCATGCTGACGAGGTGAGCGCCGTAAATGGCCAACCTCGCCCTGATATACCGCATGGCCCAAGCGCATTAGTAGTCAACGCCCAATAGCGCAGCGACATCAACCGCACTGCGGGCGCCGTCTTCATGAAAACCGTTATACCAGTAGGCACCACAAAAATAGGTATGCTGTTGGCCGTTTATTCTGTCACGTTGTTGCTGAGCGGCCAGCGTGTAATGGTTGTAAACCGGATGGCTGTATTGGTAAACACCAAGAATTTTATCCGCCGCAATAGCCTTGCTGTTGTTTAAGGTGACACAAAAGGTCACCGGTGCTTCTATACCCTGTAACAGGTTCATATTGTAGGTTAGCGTTGCCCGGTCATTAATATTTGCATCCAGATTATAATTCCAGGCCGCCCAGGCCCGCGGGCGTTTCGGCAATAGCCGGATATCAGTGTGCAACACCACTTCATTTTGCTGGTAGGCAATACCACCTAATACCGCACGCTCAGCATCAGTAGCACCGTCGCCAAGCAGCTTTAGCGCTTGATCACTGTGGCAAGCCAGGATCAACTTATCAAACTGCGCTGAGCTACCATCAGCAAAATGCAGCATTACACCTTGCTCATCACGTTTTATTGCCGTTATCGCTTGTTGCAACCTCACTTTTTCAGCCCCAAGCTTAGCTTGCAGCGCCTCAACATAACGTTTTGAACCGCCTTTAATCACAGACCACTGAGGCCGGTCTGTTACATTGAGTAAGCCATGATTATTAAAAAAACGCAGAAAAAACCGCAGCGGAAATGCCGGCATATCGGCCAGACCGGCAGACCAGATAGCGGCCCCCATCGGCAATAAATAGTTATCTTTAATGGCCTCACCAAAGCCATGTTTGTGTAAAAAGTCGCCCAATGACAAATCCAGATCGGCACTGTCTTCAGCCAGTAACTTTTTGCCTAATTTGTTAAAACGCATGATATCCAACAACATCAACCAAAACGAAGGCCGGAATAAATTACGGCGCTGGGCAAACAAACTGGCTAAGGTATTACCATTGTACTCGAGGTTACTGGCACTGTTTTTTACGGAAAAACTCATGGTGGTGTGCTGTTGCGCCACACCCAGCTCGGCAATAAAACGGTTAAAAACCGGGTAAGTCCAGTTATTAAATACTATAAAACCAGTATCTATTGCATAAGTCTGCCCCTGCACTTCTACATCGACTGTAGCTGTGTGGCCGCCAAGATAAGCGTTTGCCTCAAACAGGGTAACGTCATGTTGTTTATCTAATAAATACCAGGCCATCATGCCCGATATACCACCACCCACTACTGCTATACGCATATTTATCCTTCAGTTAATTGTGTTGCTACACGCTCAAGCGTGCGTATTAGCCATGCGTTGTTTAATTTTGCCGGTCAGCCAGCCTAAAACCGGCAGGTGGCGGTAAACCATGTCATTTAAATCGTAGTAATCGCGATGATAAATAATTAAGCCGTCCTGCCAGCGTAGTACGCTGCAACCATCAACCTGTATGGTTTTGCTTTTACTGATGGCCGGATGGATAAACTGCATCCGCCAGCTGACGAACCCTTCGTCGCCCTGCTCCATTTGATGCTGAGCATCAAACTGACAGAACTGCAATCGTGCATACGCATTGGCGAAATAGTTGTTCAGGCTGGTTAAGCCCTGAAGTTCATGTACCGGATCAATAAATGTCACTTGTGGGTGATAGACCAAAGCCAGTGATTGCAGGGTATTGCCTGACAATTGGTTATAGAACGCTAAAAATGCGCTGATGCGTGGTGTCGCGTTAGTGCTCATTTTTTTGTTTTACCTCTGCAAAAAGCGCCAGTGTCAGCTTGCGCGCGACAGCATGATCAACCACAGGTTTGCAATAAGCTTTAATGCCGCCCGTCGTATGTGGCCAATGCAGCAATTTACCTTGTAAAGCTGCCAGTTCTGGCAGGTAATAACGAATAAAATCGCCTTTTGGATCAAACTTTTCGCTTTGGCTTACCGGGTTAAAAATCCTAAAGTAGGGTGCCGCGTCGGTGCCGGTGGAGGCCGCCCATTGCCAACCGCCGTTGTTGGCAGCAAAGTCACCATCGATCAGTTTCGACATAAAATACCGCTCGCCCCAACGCCAGTCGATATGTAAATCTTTCACCAGGAAACTGGCGCTGATCATTCGCAGCCTGTTGTGCATCCAACCGGTTTGATTCAGTTGCCGCATAGCGGCATCCACGATAGGAAAACCGGTTTGCCCCTGGCACCAGGCATTAAACAGTGTAGTATCATTGCGCCAACGAATAGCGGCCGTATCCTCCTGAAAGGGTTGATGCTTGATCAGATTGGGATAAGCAACCAGGATGTGCTTGTAAAACTCACGCCAGATAAGTTCGGATAACCAGACCGCGGCGCCAGATTTCTCCTGCAACCAGCTATCGGCTGCCTCTAACTGTAAACGGGCGACACACTGCGCCGCCGACACAACACCTATAGCCAGATACGCTGACAATTTGGATGTACCGTCAATTGCCGGATAGTCACGTAATTGTTGATAGTCAGCCACTTTGTCGCGGCAAAAATTGCGCATCAGCTGCAACACTTGTGTTTCAGCGACCGGCCACTGCTGCGAACTATTATCAGCCTCTTTCATCGCCGGCAAGTCAGTCATAACCTGTTGCGTCCACTGCAGATTGCTTGCCGGTAACATGGCTGGTCGCGCGCAGCATCGCACACCTTGCTGTTGCAACTGTGCCAGCCAGCTGCGTTTAAACGGCGTAAAGACTTTATAATAGTCACCCTGCTGGGTACGGACAGTGCCCGGAGGCATAAGGCATTGCGTATCAAAACGGATAAATTGCCCCATATTTGCCAACACTAACTGCTCTATCGCGGCATCGCGTTGTTGCTCACGCAACTCGTATTCGGTCTGCACAAACACCTTTAACTGAAACTGGCGGCACAATGCGGTAAAAACAACGTCCACCTGCTGGTAGCTGCTGCCCTCCACTGCCAGCAACGGAATATTAAGCGCCGCCATTTCCTGTTGTAACTGCAGTACACGACGGCGTATAAGATCTTGTTTTATCGCAGCCATATCGTGCAATTGCCAGGTTTTTGGCGTGGCAATATACAGTGCCATTACCGCTGCCCCGCTTTTGCTGGCATCTTCAACAGCACTGCTTAATGCTGCGTTATCATAGCAACGTAAATCATTGCGTAACCATACGACATTTAATGCGTGCATATCAGGCCCTCAACCCAAGGTTTTCCGGGTAAGGGGCAAAATAACGTTGGTTACTGACATAGGCATTAGGCAACTGTTTCAAATGATGTTGCAACAAAGTAAGTGGGGCTAATAACGGCACAAAACCCTGCCGGTAACGGTGGATCAAATCAGACAGCTCCTGCTTTGCCTCCGCAGCTAAGCCATGTTTTAGAAAACCCTGCAGATGCTGCAACACATTGGTATGTTGCTTACGCGTAGCAATGTTTTTCAGCGCCTGCATCAGCTGCAATAAATAGCGCTGTTGCAACTCCTCTGCAGCAAAAAATTTTGCATGGGCCACCAGCCGGCCCAGTTCGCGATAAGCCGTAGGGCTATGCGCCATCACTAAAAACTTGTAACGGCTATGAAATGCCACCAATTTACCTACGCTAAAACCGTGCTGCATCGTTTGCTGATAGTCGTAACAACTAAACACACGGCAGATAAAATTCTCTTTTAAGGCGTGGTCAAACAGACGGCCGTCTTCTTCTACCGGTAACCACGGGTACTTCTGCATTAACTGACGCGTATATAACCCGACGGCCAGTTTTCCTAATTGCTGACCTTTAGCGTCGAACAACCGTACCCGCTCCATGCCACAACTGGGCGACTTGGCACAGACGATATAACCACTTAACGCCGACAAAGCAGGCAATTTAGTGTCGCAAAACGCCAGCATTGCCTGAGTATGATCAATGCTATTGTCGTTACTCTGCACCAGATGAATTTGATTATTGTGTTGCTGTTGTAATCGGATAGCTGGACGGGGTGCAGGCATGCCTATTGCCATTTCAGGGCAAACCGGTATATACCGCACGTGTTCAGACAATTGCTGCATACAAAAAGCAGAGCCTTTATGACCACCGTCAAAGCGTACTTTTTCACCGAGTAAACAACTACTGATCCCAATTTTTATCGTCATCGTTAGGTACATCCAGTTCTTGATACTACCTATACAGCTGTATCCGGAGTTTGGATCGAAAATAAATAACGCGCTGAACTGATTGCATAAAAAAACGGCAAGCTGTTTACACAACTTGCCGTTTTTAACTATTCAGCCATTTTAGCTTACTTTTTGCTGGTACCCAGTTCTACCCGCGACTTTAACTTCTGTCCCGGTCGGAATGTCACCACGCAGCGCGCCGAAATAGGGATATCTTCGCCGGTTTTCGGGTTACGTCCCGGCCGCTCGTTTTTAACCCGCAGGTCAAAATTGCCAAAGCCGGATAATTTAACCTGATCTCCCGCTTCAAGTGCTGTGCGGATCTCTTCGAAAAAAGCCTCCACTATCAATTTGGCGTCGCGTTTGCTAACACCAAATTTTGTAAACAGACGTTCTGCTAAATCGGCTTTGGTAAGCGCCATTCTTAATCCCTCAACGTTGCGTTGAACTCTTCTCCAAGCGCGCTAACTACTTGATTTACCAACTGTTGGATATCTTTATCCTCCAGGGTACGCGCTAAATCCTGCAGGGTCAGAGCTATGGCCAACGATTTAAAACCCTCTGCCACACCCGGTCCTGTGTATACGTCAAACAATTTTAGGTCAACTAGTTGATTTCCGCCAACTTTTCTAATCGTAGCAGCAACATCGGCAAAACGCACGTCTGTTTTTACTACAATTGCTAAATCACGACGATTTGCCGGATATTTTGATAGTTCACGCGCCTGCACAATGTCGCGCAAACCAAGCGCAGCAACCTCCAGTTCAAACAGGTAGGCCTTACCTTTAATGCCAAGCTTGCGCTCAGATTCCGGGTGCAGTGCGCCTATATAACCAACCTGTTGTTCTGCCCGGTAAATCGCTGCGGTTTGGCCAGGATGCAAAGCACTGTGTTGTGCACTGACAAAACGGAACTGATCCACAGCCGAAGTTTGCGCCAACAAGGCTTCAACATCGCCTTTAATATCATAGAAGTCGGCGTTGCGGTTTTCCATATTCCAGTGTTCATTGTGCATACTGCCAACAATTACACCGCCGATCACGGCGACCTGGCGTACGCCGCCTTCGGCATCGGCGTCCGGAATAAATTTCAGACCGTATTCAAACAAACGGATCCGGCTTTGCTGGCGGTTTTGGTTATACTGCACTGTTTGCAGCAATCCTGGCCACAGGTTCAGCCGCATTGCCGACATATCAGCCGAAATTGGGTTTGGTAACACCAGCGCCTGCTGATTAGGAAACAACTGCTGCTGTACTTTAGGATCAACAAAGCTGTAGGTAATAGCTTCCTGATAACCGCGGTCAACCAACACAGTACGCAAGCGTTGTACATTTAATTCAGCTTCGCGGAATTTACGCATCGCCAAGCTAGCCTGAGGGGCAACATTAGGAATGTTATTGTAACCGTACACCCGCGCGACTTCTTCAATCAAATCTTCGGCGATATTGATATCAAACCGGTAACCCGGCACCGTTACCTGCCAACCTTCCGCAGTTTGTGCCACGCTAAGACCTAAGCGGCTGAAAATAGCCGTTACATCATCCTTAGCAATAGTGATACCTAATATACGCGCTAATTTAGCTTCGCTCAGGCTGATCACGGCAACCTTAGGCAGATGTTGTTCTGACACGGCTTCAATAACAGGACCTGCCTCACCACCGCAGATCTGCAATAATAACGCGGTCGCCCGCTCCATTGCTGTGTGCTGCAGTTGCGGGTCGACACCACGTTCATAACGGTGCGATGCGTCAGTGTGCAAGCCGTATTGCCGGGCTTTACCGGCAATCGCCAGCGGTGCAAAAAACGCGCTTTCTAAAAAGATATCTTTTGTTTGCGCCGTCACACCACTGTGTAAACCGCCAAAAATACCGCCCATGGCCAAGGCTTTGCTGCTATCGGCAATTAACAGTGTATTGGCTTTAAGCGTAACTTCGCTTTCATCCAGCAACACCAGTTTTTCACCTTCTGCCGCCAGACGTACGTTTATATCGCCGTCAATTTTTGCCAAATCAAAAGCGTGCATTGGATGACCAAGTTCCAACAGTACAAAATTGGTAATATCCACCACCGCATCAATACTGCGTACACCGCAGCGACGCAGCTTTTCGGTCAGCCACAGCGGGCTTGGTGCGTTAACATTTACATTACGCACCACCCGGCCTAAATAACGCGGGCAAGCATCAGGCGCACTAAGTGTAATGGCTTTGCTATCGCTAAGGCTGGCCGCAACCGGCGTGATGACCGGCTGACAAACATCCAGCTTATTTAACACCCCTACTTCACGCGCCAGACCTTTTATGCCCAGACAATCAGCACGGTTTGGTGTTAAATCAACTTCAATAATATGGTCGTCCAGCTCAAGGTACTGGCGAATACACTGGCCAACAGGCGCATCCTGTGGCAGCTCGATAATGCCATCAGAAGCATCTGCCATACCCAGCTCAGATAACGAGCACAACATGCCGTGTGACGGCTGGCCACGCAACTTGGCTTTTTTAATCACAAAGTCACCGGGTAACACAGCACCGACAGTGGCTACCGCTACTTTTAAACCCAAACGACAGTTTTTCGCACCGCAAACAATGTCTAACAGTTCGTCAGTACCAATGTTTACTTTAGTTACCTGCAGTTTGTCGGCATCCGGATGCGGGCCACACTCGACCACTTCACCTACCACAACACCGCTAAACACACCGGCCACCGGCTCAATGCCATCAACTTCCAAACCGGCCATCGACAGCTGTTCAGATAAGGTGTTGCTATCAATAGCTGGGTTAACCCATTGCCGTAACCAGGCTTCACTGAATTTCATCTAGCTAAACTCCACTTATCTGAACTGTTTTAAAAAACGTAAATCGTTTTCAAAGAAGGCACGTAAATCGGTGACACCGTAGCGCAACATAGTCAGGCGCTCAACGCCCATACCAAAGGCGAAGCCACTGTAAACATCAGGATCGATACCGACAGAACGTAAAACATTGGGATGCACCATGCCACAGCCTAGGACTTCCAGCCATTTACCGTTTTTACCCATTACATCTACTTCAGCAGAAGGTTCGGTGAACGGAAAAAACGACGGCCGGAACCGGATTTGTAAGTCTTCTTCAAAAAAGTTGTGCAAAAAGTCGTGCAGGATACCTTTTAGCTCAGTAAAGCTAACCTTGGTATCGACCATTAAGCCCTCAACCTGATGGAACATCGGCGTATGGGTTTGATCATAGTCATTACGATACACCCGGCCCGGCGAAATAATGCGCAGCGGCGGCTGTTGCTGCTCCATAGTGCGAATTTGCACACCAGAGGTCTGGGTACGCAGCATCAGTTTTGGATTAAAGTAAAACGTATCATGATCTGCCCGCGCCGGATGATGCTCGGGTATGTTCAGTGCATCGAAGTTATGAAAATCATCTTCAATTTCAGGACCATGTTTAACTTCAAAACCCAGTTCGGCAAAAAAAGCATTTATCCGCTCTATAGTGCGGGTAACCGGATGCAAACCACCGGTTTCCAGGGTACGGCCAGGCAAGGTAACATCAATTTGCTCTTGCGCCAGTTTAGCTGCCAGTTGCGCGTTTTGCAGTGCGTCGCGCTTCTCATTCAGCACGTCCTGCACTTTTTGTTTCAGAACGTTAATTTCAGCGCCGGCCTGCTTGCGCTGTTCCGGATCCATAGCGCCGAGCGATTTCAATAATTCAGTAATGCTGCCTTTTTTGCCAAAAAATTCTACTCGGATCGTTTCCAAAGCAGAAATATCATTGGCCTCAGCAACAGCCGCTAAGGCGTTGTCCAATATTGCTGTCAGGTTCATCTGTGTCCTCAAACCAGCTGGTATTTACAGGATGTCAAAGCCGCTAATGATACACCAGAATAACGGCTAAACGCAGGCCACTGTGGCATTTTTTCGACAATTTGCCGCGGTTTTACTGCAAAATTTCTTTCAGGAAGGGAATAGTTAGCTTGCGCTGATGCACTATGCTGGCTTTATCCAGCTTGTCCAGAGTTGATACCAGTGCGCGGATGTCGCGGTCCTGGTGGTTTAACAGGTAACGCGCCACTTCATCGGGCAAATCCATACCGCGTAAACGGGCTTTTTGTTGCAGTAGTTTTTGTTTATCGTCGTCAGTGAGTAACCGCAGCTGAAACGCCGTGCAAGCTTGTAACCGCGAAACCAGATCAGCCAATTGTAAACCCAGCATCGGTGGTGGCTCATTACCCACTATCACCAGCGCCTTGCCTTGCTCCTGCATACGGTTGTATAAATCAAACACCGCCGTCTGCCAGCTTAGCTCGCCGGCTATCGCCTGAATATTATCCAGGCAAACTAAATCCAGCTGCTCCAAATCATCCAGCAGGCGTGGGCTTAAACTACGGCAATCATCCAGTGTCAGCAACTGGCTGGTTAACCCCTGCTCCTGCGCCTGCACGCAGCTGGCATATAACAAATGCGATTTGCCACTGCCGCTAGCACCAAACAAATACACCGGCCGCTGTTGTTGCGGCAACAATAAATAGCGCTTTAAAAAGGCCACGGCCGCAGACTGGCCTGCCGCATAAAAGCTGTCCAGCGTTTCATCTTCCGGCAAGGTTACTGCCAGCGTATATTGCAATGGCTGCATCAGAGCTTTGTATACTCCAGCGTTGCCAGCACAGGTACTGCGGTTGCATCAAGCTCGACGGCTACAGGCAGTTGCTGCATCCGCAACTGCGGATTAAATCGCAGCGCACTTAACAGCCCCTGCGCATCGACACCGCTTTCAAGGGTATAGCGGGCTGAACCATTATGATAAGCCGAGATGGTGACCCCAGACACGCCAACGACCTGGCGCAGCAGCTTTTGCACCTGCACTATCGCAGCTAGATCGGTTAAGCCTGACACCTGCAACATAAATTGTGCCGGTGTTTCTGACAGCGTTGTGGCGTAGCTGGCAGCCAGTTGCTGGGCCAACTTACGGGCAAACGTCTGCATCAAGGTATCTGCATCGGTGGCGCTGACTTCGTCCCTCAGGATCCGGCCATTTTCGTTACGCTGCCAACTCAATCTATAGCTGGTGCCACTGTCCTGCGGCAGTTGTTCAATGGTGGCCGCTATCACCACGTCGGCATTGTAACGCGCACTGGCCTGATTAACCGGTTGCCAGAACCCGGCCCAGACATCCGTTTCTGTCAGACTGAGTAAGTCATCTATATCGTACAGTGGCAACAACAATGGCAAGGCGGTTTGCGTAAAAGCCTGCTGCAATGCCTGATTAAACTGCTGCGCGCTCTTGCGGACAAACTGGCGCTCAGCGCCCTGTTGCTCAACTAACCAGATCAGGATATCAGGGCGTAAAGCCCCCCAAACGGCGATATTGTTTTGCTGCAGTAACTGATTAACTTTGCCGGCATCCAGCAGTACACGCATCCGGTTACCGTCATTGCTGCGTACGGCTTCAAATTGTTTTACGTAACCGGCGGCCCGACTCAGCTCGTCGGCAATCTGCGGCTGCTGATGAATGTCTTCCCGGCCAGATACCTTGGCCAGCACCTGGCGAAAGGCGTCCTGTTGCCAGTCAGCCACTTTTGCCGTTGCTGCAACGTCAGCCTGATACAAATTATCAATCTGCCCGGCAGGCAATGCAGCCGATAGCAGCATTGCTACAGACAGCAGCACAACTTGAGTTAGGCTTTTCATGGCATAAATCCTTCGGCCAGCTGTTGTGCATTGCCACCTGAGGTGGCAGACACAACGAATAGGTTACAGATCAATCTGTGCCAGACGTATGGCTTGCACAAAGGGTTGATGTAATGCCAGCACCGTTTCGGCATCCAGCTGAGCACCGTCTTTATCACGTAAACTTAACGCCGTTAAATTACTGCTGCGGCTTAACACTAACTGGTATTCGCCTGCAGCAACAGGTAATACCGGTTTATCATTTGAGCCCCACAATTTAGACCATAGACCCGGCTCGGATTTTTCATAGTTTAAATAATAGGTATAAGCTGAGCGGTTGCGATCGGTAACGGTTAAGTCCAATTCACCGAACAAGGCCTCAAGCTGCGACCAGGTTACATCCAGTGTTTGTGTCGTCAGCAACGCCGGGTTACCGTCGGCATCCATACCCGGCTCAAGTGAAACGTCCGGTGCCTTGTTTTTGTTCGCGATGGCAAAAACAATTTCCTCTTTGCCAACCCGGTCAATTACCTGGTTAAGTAAGGCAACTTCCTGGCGCTTAACGTCATTGTTACCCAGGCTGGCAGTTTGCGTAAAGTACTGATGTTCAAGCATGCTTACCAACATGCTGGCTGAACGGCCATGGCTTTTCGGTTCAATGCGTATTTCAAACCGGGCTTGTTCGGTTGTTTCACTTGCCTTCCAAAACCAAAAGCCGGTTTCGTTAGTGCGGCTTATCCAGCCGGTGTGATACACCAACGCTTGTTCATCTTGTGGTGTCAATTCGACACCCTGAACGGTAAACTGTGCCTGCAATACCTGCTGTAAAAAAGGCACTAAGTCGCCAGTCGCTTCGGTACGGTCAAACCATACCCGGCTTTGCCGCTCACCTTCTTCTACCCTGCTACTTGCCGCTGTTGCTAACACCAATACCGGCGAGCGGTTATCTGCCTGCCCCGTTGCCGTTGTCGGCGGAATATCAAACTCACCAGGCTGGCGCGGTTGTTGTAATCCGGCCGGCACGGTCAAAGACTGCATCCGGCTTTGCTCTGCACTTTGCTGCGGTTCTGATTGAAATAACGAACATCCCGACAGCATCACGCTGGCTAACACACTACACTTAACCCAATATTGCACTTTACTACTCCTGATTTGGCGGCACAAAGCTGTGGCTACAGCTTTGTTCTTTGCAGTCCTGACTATCATAACAGCGCTATGCCAGCCTGCGATAATGCCTGTTCGATTACATCAAAATGAATTGGTTCCAGTTGCGTCAGCGGTAAACGCATCATATCACTGTCTATAAGACCCATTCTTTTCAATGCCCATTTAGTTGGGATCGGGTTAGATTCTATAAATAAGTCGCGGTGCAGCGCTTGCAAAGTGGCATCCAGCTGCCGGGTTTGCTGTGCATCACCACTAAGTGCATAACCACATAGCTCTGCCATGGCTTTTGGCGCCACATTAGTGGTTACTGATATCACGCCCTGGCCACCTTGTAACATAAACTCAGCTGCGCTGGCATCATCACCACTTAACAACAAAAAGTCTGGCGGACATTGTTGTTGTAACTGACTCAGCCTGGTCATGCTGCCGGTTGCTTCTTTAATACCAACAATATTGTCGACCTGCGCCAGGGCTGCCACGGTCTCTGGCAACATGTCGACACCAGTGCGGCCGGGAACATTGTACAACAGTACCGCTTTATCGGTGGCGGCAGCCACCGCCTGATAATGTAATATCAAGCCTTTCTGTGTGGGTTTATTGTAGTACGGGGTAACGGTTAAAAAGCCGTCAATGGCAAGTTCGGTTAATGCTTTGGTTTTGGCTACTGCCGCAGCAGTGTCATTTGCACCATTGCCGGCAACCAATGCTATGCGACCTTTTACCTGGGCAATAACCGCACGGATTACATCCAGTTGTTCGTCAAACGAAATGGTTGCTGCTTCGCCGGTAGTGCCCATCAACACCAGGCCGGCAGTGCCGTTTTCCAGATGAAAATCCACCAGTCGATGCAGGCCAGCATAATCAATTTGCCCTTGCTCTGTCATCGGTGTAATAAGCGCAACCCAACTTCCTCTGAACATCTTTTAAGCAGCCCTGTTTTGATATAAGGGCGCCTATGTTAAAGAGACGCCCGCCTAAACACAAGTCGGCTGAGCCATCGGCGTCATTTCGACAAACGGATGACTTAATCTGGCGGTATGATACACTTTTGGCCGGCGATTATTGCGCTGCCTACAAATCGATGTTCACTGGGTTTTCAAATTATGCCTCAACAACTTGTCGTCACCGCCATTGGTACGGATCGTACCGGTATCGTCAGTAAACTGGCGCGTCTGGTTACCGATTGCAACTGCAACATTATTGACAGCCGGATGGCTATTTTCGGTGGTGAATTTACCTTTATCATGCTGCTTTCCGGAGATGTTGCCGCAATAAGCCGGATTGAACATTTATTACCGGGGCTAGGGTTAGAACTTGATCTGACGACTATGACCAAACGTACCAGTGCCCATCAACGCAAAGCCGTTGCAGCACACTATGTATTGGAATATACCGGCCCCGACCGCGTCGGCACCCTTGGCACCATTACCGGTTTACTGGCCAGCCGCAGTATTTATATCGGCTCGCTGCAATCGGCCAGTAAGTTAGCGGTCGAGCAAACTGAAGCGCAGATGCATACCATTATGACACTGGAATTGCCCGAAGGTGAGCAACCCGAGCAATTGGAAGCTGATGTGATGGCGTTATTGCAACAAATGAATTTATCCGGCAGTTTTCATGCCCAAACCTGAGACGGAGAAGTTAATGAACTATCTGAGCCAGGGTGCAACAGCACCAGATTTCACTTTGCACGACCAGGACAATAATCCTGTGCAGTTATCCACACTGTTAACACAACAACGCGTCTTAGTGTATTTTTACCCCAAGGCCATGACGCCAGGCTGTACAGTGCAAGCCTGTGCGCTGCGTGACGCTAACGCTGAACTTAGCGCCAAAGGCGTTAGAGTGCTGGGTATTAGTACTGACGCTGTTGCACGGCTGGCAAAGTTTGCCGAGCGTGACAAGCTGAATTTCACCTTGTTATCCGATGAAGATCACCAGGTAGCCGAGGCCTATGGTGTTTGGGGCGAAAAGAAGTTTATGGGTAAAGTGTATGACGGCCTGCATCGCATTAGCTTTTTAATTGCACAAGATGGCAGCGTCGAGCAGGTTTTTGATAAGTTTAAAACCAAAGATCACCATCAGGTAGTTCTGGACTATCTAAACTGACTATTTTAGCTAGCTTTGCAAGCTAACTGGCTTAGCCCCCCAGCGAAGCGACCCGGCTTGATGCCGCCAGCTAATTATCTCAGCGCGCTGGCTGTTGGTCGGGTCATGCACTATCAGCAGGTAAAACTTGCTATGGTTAGCACCAGCAGATAAATAATAATACGGAGCTACAGATGATAAAAAAACTTGTTTTGGCCACGTTGGTGTCGATGGCTTTACAAACGCAAGCCGATACCTTACAGACTGAAAAAGTATCGTTAAATTTAGATCCTGTAGTTTCTGGTTTAAAACACCCCTGGGGAATGGCCTTTTTGCCGGATGGCAGCATGCTGGTGACTGAGCGTAATGGCGGCATGCTACATGTTAGCGCCGACGGTAAAACTAAAACCTCACTGCAGGGGTTACCTGCTATTGCCGCCAGTGGTCAGGGTGGTCTGCTGGATGTCGCCCTATCGCCTACTTTTAGCCAGGACAATACCGTCTATTTCAGTTTTAGCGAGCCGGGTACAGGCGGCAGCAGTACCGCCGTTGCCCGTGCTGTGATTAAAGGCGATACACTGGCGAATGTCAGTGTCATTTTTAGCCAGTTGCCGAAAGTAGATAGCCGTCACCATTTTGGCAGCCGTTTAGTATTCGACCAACAGGGGCAGTTATTTATCACTATGGGCGATCGCGGCAACCAGCGCCAGGAAGCCCAAAACCTGGCTAACCATATTGGTACCGTAGTACGGATAAACACCGACGGCTCAGCCGCCGCAGGCAATCCTTTTAGCGGCAAACCCGACAGCAAAGCTGAGATTTGGTCCTATGGCCATCGCAACATTCAGGGTGCGGCCTTACATCCGGCCACGGGTGCCTTGTGGACGCATGAGCACGGCCCGCAGGGCGGCGACGAAATCAATATTGCCCAGTCCGGTAAAAATTATGGCTGGCCGCTTATTACCTATGGTGAAGAATATGGCGGTGGTGTCATTGGTAAAACCAAACAAGACGGCCTGGAGCAACCGCTGCATTACTGGGTGCCCTCTATCGCTCCCAGCGGCATGATGTTTTATGCGGCAGACCTTATCAGCGGCTGGAAAAACAATATGCTGGTAGGCTCGCTAAAATTCGGCCAGTTAGTGCGCCTGGAGCTAAACGGCAATACCGTAAGCCATGAAGAACGCATTATGATTGGCCAGCGCATCCGCGATGTTGAGCAAGGGCCTGATGGTGCGGTTTACCTGCTAACTGACAGCTCTGACGGCCAGATCCTGCGCCTCAGCCCTACGAAATAACCCCTTGAAAATACGCAATTTATCCAGCAGCCGGCCGGTTATGCCGGCGCTGCTGTTAACCCTGGTATTCAGCAACAGCCTGCTGGCAGAAGAAACTGAAATTATTGTAGTCAGTGGTGCAGCACAGCAACAAGCCTGGTTAAACAGTGCCGCGGCAATAGAGCTGGCCACACTTCCCGACAGCGGCATACTGATCGACAGTGCGCGCTTGCTGGACAGTATCAGTGGCGTGCAAGCTGACAGCAGAGCTAACTTCGCTCAGGACACCCGTCTGAGTATTCGCGGCTTTGGCAGTCGCAGTGCTTTTGGCATCCGCTCTATCTATCTGCAGCAGGACGGCATCCCTATTTCCACACCCGATGGTCAGGGCCAGTTGTCGGCAATATTGCTCGACAATATTGAACGGGTCGAAGTATTAAAAGGCCCGTTGGCTGCGCTATACGGCAATGCTGCCGGCGGGGTTATTTCACTCTACAGCCGCACACCGGCGCAAAGTGGTGCCGGTTTTGCTATCGCCGGCAGTGAACAACACCGGCAATACCGGCTATACGCTGACTGGGTAGAGGGCGACAGCAGCCTGAGCACCAGCCTAAAACGTTTTAACACCGACGGCTACCGGCCACATTCAGCCGCTACAAAGCAGCAAGCGCAAATATTGTACCGCACATCGGTAGCTGGTTTGGCCAAATTAACCGCCAGAATTGATTATGCCAGAGATCCGCAATTACAAGACCCGCAAGGGCTATCTGTTACCGATTGGCTGCAAGACCCGCAACAAACCCACAGCGGCGCCAGGCTGTTTGATACCGAAAAAAACAGTCGCCAGCGTCAGCTTAGCGTCAGCCTGAATGATTATCAGCAAAGCGGTTTATGGCAGCTTAGTTCCTGGGTTGGCCAGCGTGAAATCGCGCAGCGGCTAGCTTTTAGCGGACAAGCGCCCACCTCTGCCGGTGGTGAAGTCGCATTGCAACGGCAGTTCCGCGGCATAAACGGTCATTTTCGCCTGTTACAGGCGGACAATTATCAGCTGGTTGCTGGCGCCAGTTTCGTAAACAGTGATGACGAGCGCCAGGGCTACGTGAATGACTTTGGTCAGCGTGGCGAACTGCGCCGTGAACAAACTGACAGTGCCGATAATCAAGATGCTTTTATTCGCTTTAACTGGCAACCGGCAAACCGTTGGCACGTTGAAGGAGGCTGGCGTTACAGTGAGCTGACGCTTAGTATTGTTGACCGCTTTATCAATGCCGCCAACCCGGACGATAGCGGTAATAAGCGCTTCTACAATCAGGCACTGGCACTGGGCCTAAGTTACCGGCTTAATAGTGATATCAGCCTGTTTGTCAGCGCCGGCCAAGGTTTTGAAAGCCCGACACTGGCAGAAATTGCCTATCGCAGCGATGGCACTGGTGTAAATCTGGCGCTGGATGCCAGCACCAATCAGCAATGGGAAGCCGGCATTAAAACACAGTTAGGCAACACTTTTACCGGCAGTGTCAGCATCTTTAGCACCACAACCGACAACGAATTATTGGTAGATAACTCTGTTGGCGGCCGCACCAGTTACCGCAACGCCGCTAAAACAGAGCGCTACGGTGCAGAGCTGCAACTGGATTGGCGGCAAAATGCCCAACTGCGTCATCAGCTTAGTGGCCACTATTTATCGGCACAATTTGCCGATGCACAACTTAAGGGTAACAGCTTACCCGGCGTAGCACGCAGTCAGCTGCAGTGGCAACTTAGTTACCGGCCCTGGCAAGACAAGGCGGCACTACGCGATACCGAATTTAGCTTACACAGCCAGTACCGCAGCAAGGTGTATCTGGACGATGCCAACAGCGATGCGGCTCCGTCTGCACTGACATTCTCACTTAGCGCGCGCCACAGCCAGCAATGGCAACAGCTTACGCTGGATTACTGGCTGGCGCTCGATAATATCGCGGATAAAGCCTATGTCGGTTCAGTCATTGTCAACCAGGGTAACGGCCGCGCTTTTGAACCGGCGCCGGGGCGGCAGCTTAGCGCCGGCATTAACGCCGGCTTTTACTGGTAGCCGGCAGTTACTGTGGCTCTGTTAATTCAGCGTGCGGGTGCACCCTGCTAGACCAGGCATTAACGGTTGCCTTAACCAGAGATGCCAGCGGTATAGCAAAGAAGATGCCCCAGAAACCAAACAACCCGCCAAAAAACAGCACGGCAATAATAATAAATACCGGGTTCAGGTCTACCGCTTCAGAAAACAGCAAGGGCACCAGTAAGTTACCATCCAACGCCTGAATAACACCGTAGGCCAGCATTAAATAACCAAACTCAGCGGTCGGCCCCCACTGAAAAAACGCCACTAAAGCGACCGGCAAGGTGACTACAGCCGCGCCTACATAGGGAATTAACACCGACAAACCAACCAAAACGCCCAGCAGCAGCGGGTAATTTAAACCGAACAAAGCAAACACCGCGTAACTGCAGGCACCTACTATCAGGATCTCCAGTATTTTACCGCGGATATAATTCATAATTTGCACATTCATTTCATGCCATACCTGGCTTATCAATTTGCGCTCGGTTGGCAACAACTGCGCAAAACTACTGGTTAATTGCGCCTTGTCTTTTAACATAAAAAATACCATCAACGGCACCAGTACCAGATAAATCAGCAAGGCGACTAAATCGACAATCGAGGCCAGCGATAACTGCAGCATGTTAGTGCCAAACTTCATCAGTCGCTCGTCAACGGAATGCATTAGTATGTTAATTTGCTCCACACTGACCATGCCAGGAAACGATGCCGGCAGCTCCAGTAAATAAGCTTTGCCCTGCTCTATCATTTGCGGCAAG
Source organism: Rheinheimera muenzenbergensis (assembly GCF_036984005.1). Lineage (NCBI taxonomy): Bacteria > Pseudomonadati > Pseudomonadota > Gammaproteobacteria > Chromatiales > Chromatiaceae > Rheinheimera > Rheinheimera muenzenbergensis. The sequence goes on along the minus strand of NZ_JALAAR010000011.1, from coordinate 111,272 downwards.
TCCCGCAGCAGATTGCGCCCCTGATACCAGACTATTGGGATCAGCCACATCAGCGTTAACGTCGCCACACCAATAAAAGCCGCCACCACCAAAACGGTACTGACACCGCGAGATAAACCAAGCTTGCCGAGGCGCACAACAGGCCACTCCAGTAAATAGGCAAACGCAATGGCCACCAACACCGGTGCCAAAATTCCGCTTAGCCAGTAAATGGCCATAAAGCCAATCAACAGCAATAAAAACAGTGTCACGACCTGAGGATCAGAAAACTTATTGGCGTACCATTTTTTTAACCAATCCAGCATGAGTACAAACTCCAACCTATAAAAAAGTGCCAACTGGCGAAAACAGCTACAAGTATACCTAAGATAATGGCTATTTTGCGGCTTAACTCTCTGGTGCAGCAAAATATATGCTAAATTAGCACGGCTTTGCTAATGGAACTAATCAGCCTAAAACCAGACAAAGTCTGCATTAACGGTAACACCAAACATTAAAACAGGGTCAGGTGTTTTTGACATGAGATTCTCTGCAGTAACAAAACCTTTGGCACTTTGCCTGTTAGCTACAGGTATCCAGCTTAACTCAGGCCCGGCTTTTGCTGTACTACCCGATCTGGGCGGTAATGCGTTTAACACTATTACACCGGAAAAAGAAAAACAGCTGGGCGACGTAATGATGCGTCAAACCCGTGGCAGCCTGCCGATGGTGTATGATCCACTGCTTGATGAATATATCAATGCGTTGGGCAATCGTCTGGTTGCGCGTGCCAATGATGTCAAGTTTCCGTTTAAGTTTTACTGGGTAAACAACAAAAACATCAATGCCTTCGCCACCTTAGGCGGCAACATAGTCTCGCATACCGGTACTTTGGCCGTTGCAGACAGCGAAAGTGAATTTGCTTCCGTAATGGCGCATGAAATCGCCCACGTTACCCAGCGGCATATTGCCCGTTTTGTTGAAGCACAAAATCAGCGCGCGCCGCTAACACTGGCCGGTGTGCTTGGCGCCATTGTATTGGCAACAGTTAATCCTGAGGCCGGCATGGCGGCGATGATGGCGGCTCAGGGCGCTGCGCAGCAAAGCGCTATCAACTTTACCCGTGGCAACGAGCAGGAAGCCGACCGTATAGGTATGCAGATATTGGCCGAAGCCGGTTTCGATCCCTATGCGGTACCAGAGTTTTTCCGCAAACTTACCGAGCAAAGCCGCTTTGTAAACCAACAACTGGCGTTTTTGCAAACTCACCCGTTATCACAAAGCCGGGTTAGCGATACCCGACTGAGGGCTGAGCAATTTCAGCAGCGTTTTATCCCAGACAGTCAGGATTTCACCCTAACTAAAGCCCGAATATTGGCGCGCTACCACTACAACAGCAAAGATGCAGAACAACTGTTCCGTAAAAAACTTAGTGAACCCGGCGGCAACACTAAAGCCAACCAATATGGCCTGGCCGTGACATTACTGGATACCGAGCAATACGACAAAGCACGCGCATTGATTGAGCAACTGCTGGCAAAAGACGAACACAATTTGTATTTTATTGATGTCTACACCGACATTCTGCTCGGCAGCAAAGCTTATCCGGCGGCATTGGACATGTTAGAGCAACAATATTTATTGCGGCCAAATAATCTGGTGGTCACACTTAACTATGCCAATGTGGCGTTGAAGTCCGGCGCTAACCGCTTAGCAATACATTTGCTAAAAAGCCTGCTGTATTACAAAAACGACAGCATTCTTGCCTATGATCTGCTATCTGAGGCTTACAAGGCAGTAGATGATTTGGCCAGATTTTATGAAGCCCGGGCCGATTTGAGTTATCAGCTGGCTAACTACCCTAAAGCTATTGACGATCTGAACGAAGCGCTAAATCATTTAGCAGCGGAAGACAAATTAGAAAGCCGGCGGCTGGAAGCGAAGAAGAACCAGCTACAAACAGAATTTGACCGTCTGCGCCGTATGTAACATGCGGTATTCGCTAATATACAGGACCCCTAATGTTAAAGATTTACCATAACCCACGTTGTTCAAAAAGCCGCGAAACGCTGGCCTTACTCACAGAGCACAGTAGCTCAATTGAAGTGATCGAATATCTGAAAACACCGCCAACCGAGCAGGATCTGCGCCAATTATTAAGCTTGCTAGGCATTAGCGCGCGCCAGCTGCTGCGCAGCAAAGAGCCGGAGTATGCCGCCCTGGGACTAGATAACACAGCCCTGACCGAGCAGCAGTTGATTACCGCCATGCTTAACACACCGAAACTAATTGAACGCCCTATAGTGGTAAATGGCAACAAAGCCGCTATAGGCCGGCCAGCCAGCAATGTATTGGCCATTTTATAATGGCTGCCAATGTGCTTATTTTGTATTATTCGCGCCACGGCGCTGTTGCCGCCCTGGCCGATAAAATCGCTATAGGTGTACAACAAGCGCAAGCTACGGCTATTGTACGGTGTATTGCGCCACTGCAAGGCGAACCAGGTGGCCGCCATCCGCAGGTAAGCCTGCAGGATCTGACTGACTGTGACGGCCTGGCTTTTGGCAGCCCGGTGCGGTTTGGCAATATGGCCGCCGAGGCAAAAGCATTTTGGGATAGTACCAGCAGCCTGTGGTTGCGGGGCGATCTGATTGACAAACCGGCCGGCGTATTTACCTCATCCGGCAGTTTGCACGGAGGCAACGAAGCCACACTCCTGAGCATGAGTTTACCGTTATTACATCATGGCATGTTGCTAACCGGTATTCCTTACAGCGAGCCGGAACTGCATCAGACAAGCAGCGGCGGTACGCCTTACGGCCCCAGCCACGTCAGTGGACATTTTGCCGATAACAAACTTAGCGTTGAAGAGCAGCGGCTGGCGATAGCCTTTGGCAAACGCCTGGCCAAACTCAGTACACAACTTAAACTACAACGGGAATAGCATGCAAAGTAGTAATGTCGTGCCAATGTCAGCGCAGACCGCGCGTTTTTTATTGCTGGGGCGGTTAGGTTTTTTCGGCCTGTTGCTGTTGCAGCCGCTGTGGATCCTGTATCTGGCTCCACCAGAACTGGGTAATCCACTGGTTTTGCTGGCTCTGCTCTGGGTGCCACTGTGGTTTCCGTTATACGGCATCATCAAAGGCCACGCCTATACACTGGCCTGGGCCAATTTTGTTGTGATGATTTATTTTCTGCATAGCCTGACACATTTATGGGTCAGTGACGGTGTACGACAGTTACTGGCGTTGACAGAGCTGTTGCTGGCCAGTCTGATGTTTATTGGCTGTACTTATTACGCCAGAAACCGGGGACGCGAACTGGGCTTAAAAATTCCGAAATTAAAAGATGATCCCAGACGTTAATTTGCCGGCATCACTGTGTGTTGCCCGCTGCCCATATAAAATGCCAGACGCTGCTGAATAAAGCCGCTTTGCACCAGCTGGGCAAAACCGGCTTTAAGTACAGCGCTTTGCTGTGGGTTATGCCGGCTTAAAGCACAATAAACCGCTGGCGGTTCCGACCACAACGGATCGGCGGCAAAACTGTCATCGCCGGTGGTTTTAAGGTAAAAATGGTACGACAAGTCTACCGTCATCACGACATCTAACCGCCCCTGCTTTAGGCGCAGCAGATTACTTTCCAGCGAGTGGGCATCATCCCGGATCACATCACCCAGGCGGAATACTTGTTCAAGCTCTGGGTAAGTGAAGCCCCGGGTAGTGCCTACCCGTTTACCGGCTAAATGCTGTACAGCGGTAATAATAGTGTTGTCTTTACGGCGCACCAATAACTGTTGAGTGCTAAACAAGGGGTCGGTCCAATGCAAGCTGTCGGGATCGGGTACCCAATCCGGGCTGAGAAAGCAAGCTAAGTCGGCTTTGCCATCCTGTAACCACAGCTCGACCCGGCTGCGGGGTAAATTCAGGTAACTCACAGCTCTACCCAGGCTAAGCCCCAGTTCATCGATAATGTCTTTGCTTAAACCGGCTTGTAACTCTTTAGCGGCATTAAAAATAGCATAGGGAGGCGTATTGGTTTCACTAACTACAGCGCGGATAGGCTCAGGGCCAGCCGCAACTAGACACTGCGCCCAGAATAACAATACCAAGCAATGACTTCGCATAACTGGCTCCTTGCTGCACACTGCTAGTGTTGCGATTTTGGCTATCCGCTAACCATCAGCCTAGTCGCTTTGCTCCAGCCATTCCACTTTTTCTATCTGGCTGAACCTGCTACTGATTTTATGTGCCGAAGTATGAATTTGTTTTACATCTACGGCAGCCTGATCGATGTGTTTAGCCAGGTTGTCAAACCGGCCGCGAAAGCGATCGAAATCCTCCGCCAGCTTAATCAGATGCTCCTGAATTAAATGCACCTGGCGCCGGGTAGCGTCATCTTTTAGTACACTGCGCGCTGTGGTTAATACGGCCATTAACGTAGTCGGTGACGTTAGCCAAACCCGGCGACGGTAAGCCTCTTCAACGATATCGGCATGATAGGCATGCAGCTCAGCAAAAATAGCCTCGGCCGGTAAAAACATTATGGCGCCGTCGGCCGTTTCATTGGCAATAATATATTTGTCGGCAATATCATTAATATGCTTTTTAATATCCACTTTAAACTGGCGCTGCGCTTGTTTGCGCTCTTCAGGGCCATATTGCGGATCGGTCATCTTTTTATAGCTTTCCAGCGGAAACTTAGCATCAATGGCAATATCGCCACTGGGTTTGGGTAAAAATAACATGCAATCGGCTATACGGCCGTTGCTCAACGTATGTTGCAGCGAAAAATGTTGCTCCGGCATAACGTTACGAATTAGCGCCGTTAACTGTACCTCACCAAAGGCGCCGCGCGAGCGTTTATCAGCCAGCACTTCCTGCAGGCTGACCACATTACCCGATAGCTCTGTTATCTTCTTTTGCGCGTCATCAATCAACGCCAGCCGTTTTACGATGTCCGTAAAAGTTTGGTTAGTTTTTTCAAAGCCGTCACTTAAGCGCTTTTCTACCTGCCCGGCTATATCTTTTAAACGCTGATCAATACTTAGTGTCAGCTGTTTTACCTGTTCGGCCAGCATAATCGCCTGCTGCTGCAAATTTTTACTTAATTCAAAACGGGCGGCCTGTTGCGTATCGGTAATTTTTTGCAATAACTGCAACAGATGATCCTGTTGTTGTTGCTGCAACTGCCGCTGCTGGCTGTGCAATTGCTCCAGCAATTGTTGTTGTAGCTGTCCCTGCTGTTGCACCTGCTCAAGCTTAAACTGATTTAATAATTTGCCAACATCAGCCCGGCCTGACAACAACCACACCAGCAGCACCAAATTCAGCACGACTAAACCACTAAGCAGATAAAACCAATATTCTGTCGTCATAAAACCTCTGTCTGAGCAAACCAGTACGCTTTAAAGTGCGTATAAAGCGCAACTATACAACTTTATCAGCAGTACTATGCAGCAACTGGCACTATTTCCGTTAAACAGCTTTATTTTACCTGAAGGCCGCATGCGTTTGCGGGTATTTGAGCCCCGCTATGTACGTCTGGTTAGCGAGGCCAGCGCCGGCAAACGTAATTTTGCCATGGCGCAACTTAATCCCTATGTTGGACAAAAAGATCCCGAGCGCATTTTGCCACTGGCTACCCGGGTGCAAATTGAAGATTTTGAACAATTAGAAGACGGCTTATTGGGAATTACCATAAGCGGTATAGAAAAGGTAAAAATTGTACGGCGCTGGCAAGAGCCGGATCAGTTGCATGTCGCCGAGGTTACAGCACTTGATAGCTGGCCGGCATTAGACTTAGTGGCCGAGTATCAACCCCTGGTGCAACAGCTGGAAAAATTGTTGCAACACTATCCGGCATTGCGCCAGTTGTATCCCAACCCTAAATACCGTGATGCTAACTGGCTGGCGTCGCGCTATCTGGAAATATTGCCAATGCAGCCAGCGCTGAAACAGCAACTGGCACTGGAGAGCAGTTCAACGCCTTGCCTGAACAGTTTACAGGCCTGGCTATCTCATCAGGCCTGAGCACTTTTTACTCTGTTATAAGCGGCCTGCTCATCATCCAGAATAATGGCTACTACCTGCCACACATCATTACGTTTTTGCAGGGTATAAGAGGTATGGCAGGTAAATAACACAGCATTGTTAGTGTCATAAAAGCGCCAGTACAAACTGGCAAATTGCAGTTGATCTGATAAACGCAGTTGATGCTGCAAAACAAAGTCGGCGTGCACAACACCTAATGAGCGGTATTTCTGCACTGTCGTCAATACATGCTGATGCAGGCAGTCACTGTCTGTCAGCAAGGTTTTGTGTTCGCCGGCAAGCAATAAACTGGGTGTTGCCACCAAATGTTCAAATTGCGCCAGTTCAGCAGAAATATAAGCCTGGGCATAGTTCTGAAAAAACCGCTCTATTGTTTGCATTTAGCTGATCCCCAAATATTTATGCACCTGCACACTCAAGCGCCAATTGTGTTTTTTGCACTGCGCTATAGCAAGCTCGGTTGCCCGGCGTTGCTGACTTATGGGTTGTAAGTAAATCAGCTTAGCTGTGGTATCGGTATGTTGCAATAACTGCAACAGCTCGTCGATATGTTTTTCCATCGCTACCGGGTGCTTTATCTCGTTGGCTCTGTCCAGCGCACTTTGCAGAACCTTGTAGCCACCGGCCATATTTACTTTCGGTGATACAGTAACCCAGGTTTGCAGCGGTGCTTTGATGTCAAAGGTACCGCTGGTTTCAATTTGACTGCTGTAACCAGCAGCGTGTAAGGCATTGCACAGTGGGTTTAAATCATACATACAGGGTTCACCACCGGTGATCACCACATGTTTAGCCTGATAACCTTCATGGCGAAACAAGGCTAATAAATCTGCAGCATCTACCGCGGCCCAATGTTCTGTTTCAGCCGTTTTTATCACGATATCACCCAGCGGCTGACGCAAAGGCTGTTTCACCTCCCAGGTATGTTTAGTATCACACCAGCTGCAACCTACCGGACAACCCTGTAAACGGATAAAAATGGCTGGCGCGCCGGTAAAACTGCCCTCCCCCTGAATGGTTTCAAATACCTCGTTAACTTTATACACTCTGTGCTTTGCCCTTTAGCCTGTGGCTGAATTACTGTACAATGCGCGCCCCCGCCAAGACTGGCGGGCAAATCGCGAAATTTGAGTTGTATTATACAAGAGAGAGCCTGCTATGCCGAACAAAGTTGTGGTGATTTATTCCGGTGGGATGGACTCCTTCACCGTGTTACACAAAGCGGTGCAGGCCGGCCATGATGTTTATGCCTTGTCGTTCAATTACGGCCAGCGCCATGTCAAAGAATTGCAGTGCGCGGCACAAGTGTGTCAGCAGCTGGGCATAAAACATAAAATTGTCGATATCTCTGCTATTAACCAGCTTTTAGCCGGCTCTTCGTTAACCGACAATATCGACATCCCGGAAGGGCATTACGCCGCCGATAATATGAAGTCAACCGTGGTACCAAACCGTAATATGATTTTACTGTCATTAGCAGTGGGTTATGCGGTGTCTATTGGTGCCAATCAGGTGTATTACGGCGCACACAGCGGCGACCACTTTATTTACCCCGACTGCCGGCCCGAATTTGTGCAAAAAATGCATGATGTCTGCCAAATTGCCAACTACGAGCCGGTCGATATTGTCAGCCCGTACTTAGCACAAACTAAAATTGAAATTCTTGCCGATGGCCTGGCCATGGGGTTGGACTACAGCCAAACCTGGACCTGCTACAACGGCCGGGAAAAAGCCTGCGGTAAGTGTGGTTCATGCCAGGAACGACTTGAAGCCTTTACGTTGAATAACACCACCGACCCACTACCCTACGAATAGGCACACTAATAGACAATCGGACCGGTTGTTTCACACGAACCGGTTTGCCCACGCCAACACGCCGTGAACCCATCCCTGGGGGCTCGATTCAGGCATCCATGCCTTCAACGGTTGGCTTAGGGCAAACCGATTCTCACTTAAATTATCTTTATGATAAATCAAGCTTTTTGTTTTCAGGCTGCACTAAATAAATTCTGGTGCAGTTGTTTTACCACGCCGGGTGCATCGGCATCCTGCACTAAAAAGCACAGGTTATGTTTAGAGGCACCGTGGCAAATCAGCCGCATGTTAATGCGCTCCAAGGTGTTAAATAAATCGCCGGTAATGCCTTTGCTGCTGTGCAAATGGTTGCCAATAACGGCGACCAGACTTAATCCCTGCTCTACCGACACTTCACAAAAGCTACGCAGCTCGCTAAGCGCCGGCTCTACCGAGGCACTAAAAGCGCTGGTCATGCCGCCTTCGTCCAGGGTTAACGCCACGCTGATTTCAGAGGTGGTGACTAAATCAACCGAAATCTGATGCCGGCTTAGAATATCAAACACCCGGGTTAAAAAGCCGGCCGCATGCAACATGGCCGGGCTTTTTACTGTGATTAGGGTCTGCGATTTTCTCAGCGCGATAGCACGATATGGCGGACGTTCGGTTACTTCTTTCGCTATCCAAGTACCGCCTGCTTCAGGCTCGCGGCTGGAGCCGACAAACACACCAATATTTCGCCGCATTGCCGGTATCAAGGTAGCCGGGTGCAATACTTTGGCGCCAAAGGTCGCCATTTCAGCGGCTTCATCAAAGCTGATTTCTTTAATGCAGCGCGCCTGCTCGGTTAAACGGGGATCAGTGGTAAAAATGCCGACTACATCGGTCCAGATTTGTACTACTGCTGCATTAAGAGCTTCGCCCAGTAAGGCAGCACTGTAATCTGAGCCACCACGGCCCAGCGTGGTGGTTTGGCCTACGTCATCAGCACCAATAAAGCCCTGGGTAACCACCACATTGTCAGCCAGTAAGGGTTGTAAATGCAGCGCTGCTAACTCGCTGATCTGGTTTATTTGCGGCTCACCTTTGCCAAAGCGGCTGTCGGTACGCAGCACGCGGCGGGCATCAAAACATAAACCGGCGACATCGCGCTCACGCAATACCTGAGCAAACAGTACTGAACTTAAACGTTCGCCAAAAGATTGAATTTCATCTTTATGTGCTGCGCTATACACGGCTCCACTTTGCTCTATCAGCTCTTTTAACGCTGATAGCAGCTGCTCGATGTCAGCAGCAACCGCATCGGGTTGCTGCAGGCGGTTAAGTACCGCGAGCGTAATACGCTCAATGCCCTGATAACAGCTGTAGCGCTCGGCAACATCGGTGTGTTTGGTAATATCAACCAGCAGGTTGGTTACGCCGGAACTGGCGCTGACAACTACTAAACGAATGGCAGGTTCAGATAAAATAATGTCAGCGCAGCGCGACATCGCATCGAAGTCTGCGACACTGGTGCCGCCGAATTTTGCAACAATAAGTTTGGACAAGGGTGCCTCTCCTTATAAAACATAATAAGCAGAGCATGGCATTTGCTAACAGCAAAACGAGAATGGCACAGATTGCTTCTGTATTTCTGTAAACTGTAGTTAACAAAGGCCAGAAGCTCTCCACCGAAATTCAGGTGACAGTCGTAAGGATTCAGCCTTAACGACCGGGAACTACTGCTCTATAACGGCAGCTCCCTCGGCATTAGTCCCCCTCATTCAGGCTACGATGTATAGACATCTGTCCTGAACTACCTGGCTAACGCACCTCTTCTGGTCTATCAGATATGATTGACGGGCGACACCTTAACCTGTTTTTGCCATTCAAGCAATAGCCTTTTAGCCGTCTAAACAGAAATGTTCTGCCGCTCACACCCGCTGTCGCGTTTGCCAGCGCTTATATTTGCGCCCTATGGTAGCGGTTTAAGCTGAACAAATCCTTAGCAGGCGTGAAATAAATTAGTAGTTGTGGTTAATTTTTTTCAGCTGGGCGACAAAGGCATCCATATCCGCTTCATTGGCGGCATCACTATGCCATTTGTTATGAAACCCCAGTGTTAACTGCACCTTACCATCAGTCAAATACACTTCATAACCATCAAAACCAGAGTTCACCGTAACACCATCCAGTGTAAAACCGGCACCCAGTTCGTTATTAACGGCAATGCCATGTTGCTCTACTTTGCCAAACACACTCAGTAAAAATTTACCATCCAGTTCATTTTGCATTTGTAAGCTCCTGTTGTTTGCTTAAGACTAACACCTGTTTGCAGCCATCAGGCGCAAAGGTTATAGTCCGGCGGTATTATAAAGACAATAAGGTGACATTTATGCACACAACTTTGCTTACCACCGCTTTCGCGTTGAGTTTTTCTGCTGGCGCAGCCGCTACTATAGTGCAACCGGCACCGCTGGTGTCCATTGCCAGCCAGGACGCCTATTTTAATAACCTGCGCGCACACTGTGGTAAAGCCTTTGAGGGTAAAGTTGTAATAGACAACCCTAAAAGCTCCGGCTTTGAAGGTCGTCTGGTCATGCATGTACGTAAATGTACTGACAGCCAATTACAGATCCCGTTCCATGTCGGTGACAATCACTCCCGCACCTGGATTATCACTAAAACCGGTTCAGGGTTAAGCCTGAAACACGACCACCGCAATAAAGACGGCAGCCATGATGACTCAACTATGTATGGCGGCCATACAATTGATGCCGGCTGGCCGACAGTACAAAGCTTCCCGGCCGATCAATACTCTAAAGAGCTGTTTGTCAGCCAGGGTATACCCGCCTCTAACGGTAACACCTGGCAAATGTACATTTACCCGCAAACTTTTACTTACCGTCTGGTGCGCGACGGCCGCGAATTTCGCGTTGATTTTGATTTAACCAAACCGGTGGCTTTACCGCCAACGCCCTGGGGCTATCAGGATTAATCACCGTTAAGCCGCGACCACTATACTGGTCGCCGGTTTTTAGCTGCGTTAAGATAGCTAGCCAGTAACACTGAACGCTGAGACTACAGCGACACCAATAACGATAAAAACCACGGAGTGACTATGACAACCCTTTCCAGGTTTACCCTGCTTGCCAGCGCTTTGGCTGCCGGCACTATGCTAACGGCCTGCACTGAACAACCCGCCGAAACCAAAACGACCGCAGCACCGCAAAGCGCTGCCGTACAAAACGAGTTAACGCTGACTGAGGTTAATCCGCGCTTAGGCGAATATATTAAAACTCTGGCCTCCGACGAGTTTCAGGGCCGCGCCCCGGCCACCAAAGGCGAAGAACTAACCGTAGCCTATTTAGAAGATAATTTCCGCCGTATTGGTTTAAAACCAATCGACGCTGACAGCTATAAACAACCGGTATCACTGGTGCAAATTGATCCGGTGCAAGTGTCTGCAATGACCTTAACGGGCGACAAACTGCCGGCTCAATTTAACTATCGCGACGACATGACTGCCTGGACTACCCAAGTAACTGAGCAAGTTGATGTTGTTGACAGCGAAATGGTGTTTGTTGGCTATGGCATAGTGGCTCCGGAATACAACTGGAACGACTACGAAGGTCTGGATGTTAAAGGCAAAACCGTGGTGATGTTTGTCAATGATCCCGGCTTCGCTACCCAGGACCCGGCGCTTTTTAACGGTAACGCCATGACCTATTATGGCCGCTGGACCTATAAATTTGAAGAAGCAGCCCGTCAGGGTGCGGCGATGGCGCTGATCATTCACGAAACCGACGCCGCCAGCTATGGCTGGGGTGTGGTAGCGCACGGCTCGCCGATTAAATTTGATTTAATCAATGAAAACAAAAACATGGACCGCGCCAAGGTTGAAGGCTGGGTGACGACTGAATCAGCAGAAAAGCTGTTTGCCAATATCGGCACCGATTTGGCTACAATGCATAAAAAAGCGCTGCAAAAAGACTTTGCCCCTATCCCGCTAAATGCTAAAGCGTCTGTCAGCGTGAAAAACAACCTGCGCGAGCTGACCTCAAGTAACGTGGTAGGCTACATCGAAGGCAGCAAGTATCCGGATGAGTATGTGTTGTATATGGCACACTGGGACCATCTGGGCATGGATTTTTCTAACCCTAATAACAAAGTGTTTAACGGCGCGCAAGACAATGCCTCCGGCACCGGTGGCCTGTTAGCGTTGGCTGAGTACTTTACCCAGCAAACACAGCCTGAGCGTTCGGTAGTCTTTGTTGCGGTAACCGCAGAAGAGCGTGGTTTGTTAGGTTCGGCCTGGTATGCGGCTAATCCGGTATTCCCGCTGGAGAAAACAGTTGTCGGTATCAATATGGACGTGATGAATGTCTACGGCCCGATGAAAGATATGGTGATTGTAGGTCTGGGTAATAACAATGCCGAAGATATTTTAATCAAATACACCAAACAGCAAGGTCGCTATGCGGTGCGCGAGCACAACCCACAAGCCGGTATTGCCTATCGTTCAGATCACTTTAACCTGTCGAAAAAAGGCGTGCCCATTTTATACGCCAAAGGTGGTAATGATCACTTTGAGCATGGCGAAGAATGGGGCAAAGCACAGCGTGCTGAATACAATAAATGCTGCTACCACAAAGTCGGTGACGAATGGAATGACAATTGGGACTTACGCGGCGCACAGCAAGACTTATTCCTGTTTTATCAGGTCGGTAACGAGTTAGCCAATAGCCGTAGCTGGCCAAACTGGAACGAAGGCAACGAGTTCCGTGCACTGCGCGATGCTTCTGCCGCAGCCCGTAAAGAGTAACTTATGCTAAGTGCTAAGTGCTGAGTAAAATAGCAACGGCAAATATCAGGGCGGCGTAAGCTGCCCTTTTTTATGCCGCAGCAACACAGACTGCGGCAACATGGTATATTCATTGTCTATTCAGTAGCTTCAGTTTAGTGTCGACTTAACAACCTAAAGGATTACCTTAATGCGCAGGTGGCATAAAACACTGTTTACAGGCTTAGCACTGTTACTGCTGTTAGTAGCCGGCGCCTGGTGGTACCTGCAAAAAACACTGGCCGCGCTACCGCTGCAAAACCTGCAATATCAGATCGACAGCCTTGGTCTGCACCAGATAACATTTAGCAGCGTCAGTTTTACACTAGACAACCCCACCATCGACGTACAACTCAAGGATCTCAGTCTGGACTGGCAATGGCAGAGCTTGAAACTAAGCCAGCTAAAGGTTGGCAGCGGCGCGATCAGCTTGTTAGATTGGCCGTCGGCTACGCCCGATAGCGAACCTGCCCCGGTAAGGTCGCAGCAATTGCCTGATAATGCGCAACTAGCCGCCAGCTTGCCGCAGCAACTCGACATAAACAACCTTAAACTGCAGCTGCCTTGTGACGGTAATTCCTGTCGCTATTTGCTATCGGTCTCTCTGGTTACTACCACACAACAATTGCAATATCAGCTAAAGCTGGCCGACAGCAACAGCCCGGAAATAATTCGGCTAACCCTTGACGGCGATTATCGCACCGAGCAACAACTGCCATTGCTAAATACCAGGCTTGCAGTGGACAACAGCGTCCAGTTACAACTGCAACAGCAAATAAGCGCTCAAAATGACATTAAAGCCAACGGCGAGCTGTCGCTGGATATTGCGCCGCCCTCGCCCTGGTTAATACAGCAACTGCAGCTGTGGCAAGTTGAAATACCGCCCACGGCTTTAGCACAATTTACAGCGCCACTATCGCTACACAGCAACTGGCAATTGCAATTGCCGGCAAACAGTGATCTGGCCAGCCTTGCCACGCAGGCCAGCGGCAACTGGCAACTGAACGCCAAGCTGCCCTCAGCAATAACCTTACCGGGGATAGGCCAGTTACAGGGTACAGTGCAGGCAGAGCTTGGTCTGCAACAAGGCGAATTAAGCCGATATCAGCTTAATGCACAATTGACACTGCACCAACCGCAGTTACCGCAACAGGTCAGGCAATATGGCCTGGCCGCAGAGCAGCTGCACATCAATTTAACGGCCGATGGCGACGGCCAGAGCCAACTTACGGCTTTGCCAATCAGTGTCAGCTTAAGCAGCCAGGGCGATACAGCTCTGGCCTTCAACGCTGATGCCGTGCTTAACCTTACCCCACCACTGAGTGCCGCTATGCAAAATGCCAGCCTGGCTTTATCGCAACAACAGCTAAGCCCCGACTCAGACACAAACCTGGCTGGATTGAGGCTGCAGAGCAAATTTAACGCCTACTGGCTGGCAGATCGGTGGCAGCTTCAGCTATTGAGCACTGATGCCAGCATTGCCCGGTTGCAAACGTCCGCTATACAGGCAGCTGATATCCGCATGACAGCCGCCAGCGGCCGCTTTAGCGGCGACAGCAACTTCAGCAGTGTTAAGCTGCAAACGGAGCTTAATATTAATGCCAGCGAGCTGATACATGCGCAGCTAAAACCGCTGGCCTGGCAATGGCAAGCGCAGTTAAGCGGTAAGACAACCGCACTACTTATTGACGGCAAGCTTAGCAACAGTGCCAACCTTAGCCTCAAGCACCAGCTGCAGTACAGACCTGAGCTGACAAAGCTGAACTGGCAGTTAGACGACAGCTTTTTGCTGGCCGGTAACCCGGTGGCGGCAACATTTAGCGCCTGGCCGGCTTTGTTGGAATTTAACCGCGGCCGACTGTCCGCATCAGGCGAACTCACACTGCTGCCGGCAGTCAGCGCTACAGCGCAATTGGGCTTATCCGGTATCAACGGTATTTATGATCGCAGCTTGTTTAATGAGCTGGCGGCCAGCTTACAATTGCAGTATCAGGAGCAGCAGCTGCAACTGACAACAACTGATGCCACCATTGCTGAAATTCAGCATGGTATTGTTGCCGGCCCCTTAATGTTAAGTGCTCAGTACAATGCCAGCACAAACGATGTCACTGCCGGCAAACTGGACATACAACAGTTGCAACTGCAAGCTATGGGTGGCCAGGTAATGATGCAACCCCAAGTTCTGGATTTGGCGTTGGCCGAGCAGCAACTGCAACTTCAGTTGCAGCAAATCGATATCAGTCAGATCCTGCAGCAACATCCGAGCACAGATTTAACCGGTGATGGCCGCATTTCAGGCACCATACCGCTGCTACTGGGCCGCAGGGGTGCCAGTGTAACAGCCGGAACCCTTGCAGCTGACAGCCCGGGTGGCAAACTGCAGTACCGGCCAGCCACAGCACAGAGTATGGCGGCCAGTAACCCCGGAATGAAGGTCGTACTGGACGCACTGGACGATTTTCATTATTCAGTGCTGTCGAGCCAGGTTAACTATGATACCAACGGCAAATTAGTTTTAGCGCTTAATCTGCAAGGAAAAAATCCGGCACTGGAAGCCGGCCGGGCGATTAATCTGAATATTAATCTGGAGGAAGATATACCGGCGCTTATCACCAGTTTGCAACTTAGCAGCCAAATCAGTGACAAAATCAAACAACGAGTTCAACAACGCATACAACAGCAAGGCGCCAAGCACGCCAATGGAGCACAACCATGATAAAACAACTGAGCACAGCGGTATTGCTGGCACTGTTGCTGCCCGCCTGCACGCCCAAGGTGCAGGTAGCATTGCCAGCCGAACCGATCAACATTAACCTGAATGTAAAAATTCAGCATGAAATTTATATCAAGGTCGATAAGCAACTGGACGAATTGTTCAGCGATGACAGCGGTTTGTTCTAAGGAGCCCATGATGAAATTAATAAAACAGATTAACATGTTACTGTTACCAGCCCTGTTCGCATTAAGCCTGCCGGTACTGGCAATGAATTTACAACAAGCTATGGCGGCCTTGGGTAATGCTAAAGCACAGGGCTTAGTCGGCGAGCAAGCTAACGGTTACCTGGGTGTAGTGCAAAACAGTAACGATGCCGCGGATATTGTAAAACTAATTAATGATGCCCGTCGTGCTGAATACGCCAGGCTGGCCCAGCAAAACAATATTGCCGTTGCCGATGTCGAAGCCATGGCCGGTAAAAAAGCCATAGAGCGTACCAGCTCCGGCCATTTTATTCTGCTTGATGGCAACTGGGTGCAAAAACGCTGAACGTGCAAAATAAATTCCATCTGGGTCGCACAGTATCAGCTATGCTGATACTGTCTTGCTTAGTGGTTAATATATGTCTTTGAATAAAATCATATTCAGCGCCGTGTTTTTGTTCAGTTGTGCGCTAACTGCCGCTCCGGCGCAGTTCGATCAACTGGTACAGCAAATTGAAAGCGGCCAGCGTTATTTTTTTAGTCTTGCTGATTATAAAGCCGCACTGGCCGAGCTTGAAGCGGCGTTACCACCAGATGATGTACAGCGCCAGCACCGGCTTGACCGTTTACGCTGCCAGCTGGGTTATTCCGGTGATCCTACGGCAGGCCTCGCCTATAGCGACACTAAAATAGCCCACGCTAAACAGCGCAATGATCAGGCCGCACTTGCCGACTATTATATGTGCCGTTTCTACCTGTTCAGCCAGGCTGGTGATAGCAATCTGGCGGAGCAAAGCGCGCAGCTTGCCCACCAAGCCGCCAAAGCCAGTGAAAACCCGCTGAGCATTGCTGTAAGCCTGGCTCTACTTGGCGATCTGGCGTCTTACACCGGTAACTATGCCGATGCAATGCAGCATTATACGACAGCTTACCAGCTACAACGTGGCCTGGGTTACAAGCCTTATATCAGCGATTTAGTGCTGTCAATTGCTGCAACTTACCGCCGCATGGGGTTGTACCAGGATGCGCTTAGTTATATTGAACAGGCAGAGCAGGAATTTAGCGCCGACAGCGAGCAATTTCGCCACGCTTTGATTATGCACGAAAAAGCGTACTCGCATGCCGAACTGGGACAATACAACAAGGCCTTAGCCCTGTTTATGCAATCAATGCAGGTGTATCAACAAATTCAAGAGCCGCTATGGCAGAGTTACACTAAGGTTAATCTGGTATGGATCTACAATCTGTTACAGCAGTACCCACAAGCTATGGCGTTAGCGCAAGAGGCACAAGCTGAACTGGCTGTGCTGAATGCGCCCGACTTATCCACGCTGGCCAGTTACAAAGGTTTGCTTGCGATGTACAACGGCGAGACACTCAATGCTCTACAACAGCCGCAAGCGGCGTTGCAACGTTTTGATGAAGCGCAGCAATACCTGAGCGCAGAAAACAATCCCCGTTATATGTTAATGCTGTATGCCGCCAGAGCACCGGCCGAAGCTGCTGCCGGCAACTATCAGCAAGCCTACGGCCTGCTGACGCAGTTTATAACGCAGAATAAGGCACAGCAGCAACGCGCCCGCGAGCAGCAGAGTAATATACTGCGCTTTCAGTTCGACTCGGACCGGCAGTTAGAGCGCACCAGACAACTGGAAGGCGAAAAAAAACTGGCCGAGCAGCATGTCAGCACCCTGCAATTGGCGCAGCGTTGGCAATATGCAGCACTCAGCCTGATTGCCCTGTTGTTTGTTATTTTATTCAGTTTTGCAATCTCGCTGAAAAAGCGCAACCGCAAGCTGCACCGGTTAGCCATGACCGACGAGTTAACCAATATCGCCAACCGGCGCCGTATTATGATGCAGGCCGAACAAGAGCGGGTTAAAGCACTGGATACCGCCCAACCGCTGTGTTTTTTAATTCTGGATCTGGATCATTTTAAACAAGTTAACGATAAATACGGCCACGATGTCGGTGACACTGTACTGCAACAAATGTGCATGACAGTATCGGCAATGCTGCGTGCCCAGGACCATTTTGGCCGCACTGGTGGCGAGGAATTTTTAATCGTATTGCCGGATACCGATAAAGAGGCGGCCTTTGTTATAGCAGAACGGTTACGCCAGGCTGTTGCCGACATTCAGTTTGCCGACACGCCCAAGAAAATGCGGGTTACCTGCAGTATCGGCTTTAGCCAATACCGGGCCGAAGAAGCACTGAACGTTAGCCTGGCACGGGCCGACGATGCGCTGTACCAGGCCAAAGCAGCCGGCCGGGACCAAACGCATTTCAAAGACTAGCGCGACTTTAGTCTAATACCTTCTGTGGCCATGGTTTTGTACTATGCTTGGCTGACCCTAAGCATAATAAAATCAATGACAACTGAGGCAAAAACATGAATGCCATTTTTCTGATGTTAATGGGGCTTGGCGCCATGGCGCTGGGTTACTTTGTCTACTCTAAGTTTATCTGCGAAAAGATCTTTAAAGTTGATCCAAACTTTAGAACGCCAGCGCATGAAATGCAGGATGGTGTCGACTATGTGCCCACTAATAAGTACATTTTATGGGGCCATCATTTTACCTCTGTCGCCGGCGCAGCGCCGATAATCGGCCCGGCCATCGCGGTGATCTGGGGTTGGGTACCGGCCTTTTTATGGGTGGTGTTTGGTACTATTTTCTTCGCCGGTGTACATGATGCAGGCGCCATCTGGGCCAGTAGCCGCAATAAAGCTAAATCGATAGGTGCACTAACCGGTGATATTGTCGGTAACCGCGCCCGCAGTATCTTTATGATCGTAATTTTTTTGGTATTGTTGATGGTAAATGCGGTATTTGCCGTGGTTATTTCCAATCAGCTGATTAATTTCCCCAGCGCCACCTTACCGGTATGGGGCGCTATCGTGGTAGCTCTTATTATTGGCCAGCTTATTTACCGTAAGAATATGAGCTTGCTGTTGGTTACCGTCGTGGGCGTAATAGCTCTGTATGCCATGATATACGCCGGCCCTATGCTGCCACTGGCTCTGCCGGAAATGGTGGGGCCACTTAGCGATAATCAAAGCTGGATTATTCTGTTATTTGTTTATGCTGCTATAGCTTCATTACTGCCGGTATGGATGCTGCTGCAACCGCGTGATTACATTAATGGCATTCAGCTATTTATTGGTTTAATTCTGCTGTACGGCGCCGTGCTTATTTCCGGCCCCGATGTGGTCGCACCGGCGTTTAATACCAACGTGCCTGAAGGTACGCCATCGCTGATCCCCCTGTTGTTCGTTACCATCGCCTGTGGCGCTATTTCCGGCTTCCACGGTTTGGTATCCAGCGGTACTACCTCTAAGCAATTAGATAAAGAGCCTGACGTGCGCTTTGTTGGCTACTTTGGCGCTGTCGGCGAAGGTTCACTGGCCCTGGCTGCCATAATTGCCGCCACCGCCGGCTTTGCAACACTGGCCGACTGGCAGGCAATTTACAGCAGCTTTGGTAAGGGCGGCGTATCAGCGTTTATTAATGGCGGCGCTAACATACTGCAAGCCGGTGTTGGCTTAGACACTGTACTGTCGCAAACTCTGTTAACGGTAATGGTCGTGCTGTTTGCCGGTACTACTATGGATACCGGTTTACGCCTGCAACGTTACATCTTTCAGGAATGGGGCAGCATTTATAACATCGGCTGGATGCAAAAGGCCGCCCCGGCTACCTTGTTAGCAGTTGGCTCATGCCTGCTATTGGCCTTTGGTGCCGGTGGTGACGGCTCTGGTGGCATGTTGATTTGGCCACTGTTTGGCACCACTAATCAGTTACTGGCAGGCTTAACCCTGTTAGTTATTACGGTAATGTTAGTAAAACTGCGCCGGCCTATGTGGTATACGCTAGCGCCGCTGGTATTTTTGCTGATCATGACCACACTTGGCTTACTTATTCAGCTAAAGAGCTTTTACGACAAAGGCGACTGGTTCCTGTTTACCATGGACTTAGTCGTGCTGGTTGCGGCGATATTGGTCTCGCTGGAATGCAGTTCGGCATTAACCAAGCAAATTAAAGCCAATAAAACTAATAGCATTGCACAAGAAAGATGAGTTTAAACAAGTTTAAAGCCTGGTACCAAAAAGCCAGCTTTTACGCAGAAGAAGCCTACAACGCGCCCTATCGCAGTGCGATAGCGCGCGCTAAGCGCGAGCAGGATGATGTTTTTATGCTGCTGATTTTCTCTGAAATGATGGGTGTTCCCAATCCGGCCAGTTACTACACGCTCGAGTTACAACCCTTATTGATAGAACGTTTTCATGACTGGCATATCCGCATGGGCATGGAGCATTCACCGCTGGACAACATTAAATGCTGTTAACCGATAAACGTGTGCTGCTGGTTGGCGGCAAAGGTGGTGTTGGCAAAACTACTACCTCATCGGCGCTGGCCTTGCTGGCAAGCTTTCGCGGTAAAAAAGTATTGTTAGTGTCGACCGATCCGGCGCACAGTCTGGCTGATGCCTTTGACCGGGAAATTGGCGATAACATTACCCGCTTAGCGCCGAATGTTGACGGCCTGGAGCTCGACCCGGACCGTGAAGTTGAGCAGCATCTGGCCCGGGTAACCGCCCAGTTAAAACGCTTTACCCGGCCGGAAATGTTTACTGAAATTGAACGCCAGATGCGCCTTACCCGCCAATCGCCCGGCGCACAGGAGGCCGCCATGCTGGAGCGGATTGCCAATGTGCTGGAGCTGGGACTAACCGACTATGATCTGGTTATTTTTGACACCGCCCCCACCGGTCATACGCTGCGCTTACTCAGCCTGCCAGAAGCTATGGCCGCCTGGACCCTGGGCTTATTAAAAGCCAATCAACGCTCTGAGAAGCTCGGTGATGTACTGGGCCATCTAACCCCCAAAGCCGGACGCGATGTTGACAGCCCTTTTGACGAGCCAAACCTCAACGCTACCGCCGGCATGGACGCCCGCAGCAAAGCCATTACTGAAACCTTGTTAACGCGCCAGCGTTTATTGCAACGTACCCGCGAGGTGCTAACCGACAACAGCCGCACAGCGCTGCTGTTTGTGCTAACGCCGGAAAAACTGCCGATCCTGGAAACCAGCCGTGCGGTACAAAGCCTGCAACAGGAAAACCTGCCGTTAGCCGGCTTAATCGTAAACCGGATTTTGCCAGACAGCGCAGATGGCGATTTTCTTGCCGCCAGACGCAGCCAGGAAAAAATACATTTGCAGCAAATTGCCCAGGATTTTGCCGCACTGCCGCGCTATAAAGTACCGCTACAAGAGACAGATATTCAGGGATTGACGGCTTTGCAGTATATGGCAACACTGCTTGAACAGGCCGGTTTATAATTGGTTTAACACTTAACAGGATTAAACTGACGGAAATTACGCAGCAGACAACAGAGGGTGACGTTGCAGATTAACACTGGCCGCAAAAGCGGCCAGAAATGCAGTTTTAGCTATCTACAGCGTTTAGGCTGATAGCTATTAACTTTCACTTTTTGCAGTTCTACCTACACCCACAAGATACTGACGTTGCTCTCTGGTAATAGGGTAAATTGAACTAATAAAACACTTGCCGGTAGTTTCGTCTACAGAAGAAATTGAGTCACCTACTATACTGATAGCGAAATCAGAAGAACGATTTAATTTAATTTCACTCTGATTGTTTAAACCAAAGCAGGTACTTTTGGTTTCTATCAGGTAATCTTTGTTGTGCGCAGCTGTCACAATCAGATAGCTATCAGACAATGACTTCCAGCCACTTAGCTTAAAGCCACTCACTTTATCTTCTGCAGATAAATTTTCATCTGCCACATATTTAGAATAGACTTCATCCTTTTCTTTCAATGACATACTAGTTGTTGACGTACAACCCATCAGTACCGCTGACATTAAAGTAATAACCAATACATTTTTCATATTATTCCCTTTTTTTAATTGGAGTTATTAAACAGATTGTAGTTACTTTTCAGATAAGGGTAGTAGTCTCTTACGTGAAAGCAAACTTGTCGCCCAACTGCATTTTTGCAGACCCTAAATTGCGCTAATCAGCACAATAAGCATCGATATAAAAATGTCAGATGATGCAATCCAATGGATTCCCTTTTGTCTTCTGTTGCCGACATACAGCTCTGACAATATCTTAGCAACTAGTAACAAGTTTGGGTAAATCACCTTCAAGAGTGTATACGCTGCCGGGCTAACATTGCAAAATAATTGTTTATATATAATGTCTTTTATGCAGGCGCCACCAAACAAATACAGATAATTAGTAACAATTAGGTTGCATCTTATTGTTCAAAATGGCGTCCAATTAAGCCATTGCCGTTGGTAAATAGCAGTACTGCTAAGCTGTATAGGTTAACACCAGCACCAATTCCGATTTGCTTCCTTCTCATGCGGCAATCGACGCCGCGGTTTTGCGGAACTATGAGTTTCCATCCTCTGACGTTGATTTAAACGAATGTTTTAACGTTAGTTGTCCGCAACTTAGCCGCGGACACTTAAACTGTCCGCGGACACTAGAACTAAGTAGTAAAATTTCATTTTATCATTGTATTCCAATAACTTAAGTTTTGGCATTAAAGCTGCTATAGCCAGTTGTTACCAAGGTTAAAGGAGTGCAAATGATTCAGGGTACAGAGCAACAAGACAAGATAATGCAACGGCCGGCAAAAACCAGACTGCGCCGTTTTCTGCCAGCCACTGTTATCAGCATTACTGTGGTAGTGCTAGCATGGGCGTTATCACTATCACTTGGTGAAAGCGCCAGCTTAGTATTGCCACGTAATCAGCTGCAATTGGCTACTGTGCAACGCGGTGATTTAGTGCGCGATATCGCAGTTCAGGGCCGGATTGTCGCCGCTAGTGCCCCTACCCTGTATAGCCAGGAAACCGGCCAGGTGCAGTTATTTAAGCAACCCGGCGAAGCCGTTACGCTGGGCGATTTACTCGCCACCATTACCAGCCCGGCATTGCAAAACGATTTACAGCAACAGCAAGCGGTGCTGGCCGGTATGCAAAGTGAAGCTGAGCGCGCAGTGCTGGCGGCACGGGAGCAGCAGCTGGATATCGAACAGGTAATGAACAATGCTCAGGTAAATTTACTGGCTGCGAGGCGCGAACTTGAACGCGCGAAGCAATCAATCGAGATGGGCGTGATCCGCCAGCTGGATTTTGATATCGCCAAAGATAACCTCACTAAAGCCGAGCTTGAGTTTGATCACGCCAAGCGTAAAGTCGAATTGGCAAAAGATAAGCTGAGCTTTGAGCAGAGCTCTCGTGAGCAGGATATTCACCGCCAGCAGCTGGTGGTAGACGAGCTACAGCGTAAAGTAGCGGCTCTGAATATCACCGCGCCGGTCACCGGCCAGCTGGGGAACTGGCTTACCGAGCAGCAAAGCCACGTGTTGCCGGGTCAGGCGCTGCTTACCGTCATAGATTTAAGCCAATACGAAGCAGAACTTGCAGTTCCGGAAAGCTATGCCCGCGATCTGGCTGCCGGTCAGCAAGTCGACGTGAGCATAGGTAATCAGCAACTCAGCGGCACAGTCAGTACCATAGCGGCTGAGGTGCGCAATAACCAGGTTACTGCACGGGTGCGCTTTGCCCAGGCCGACAGCACCACCCTGCGTCAAAGCCAGCGTTTAACAGCACGGGTAATTTTAGAGCATAAAACCGATGTGCTGAAAATAGCCCGCGGCGACTTTGTCAGCTCTGGTGGCGGCCGCCAGGCTTATCAGGTGCTGGACAATCAGGCGCTGCGCAAAAATATCGAACTGGGTGCGCTGTCAGTGCAATGGGTCGAAATACTCAATGGTGCCACTGAAGGCGAACAATGGGTTATTTCTAACCTCAGCGATTTTAAAAATGAAAACCGGGTTAACCTGAACTAATAACTGCGGATAATAAATACAAGGATTACAAATGATTACGTTAAATAACCTCAGCAAAATTTTTCGCACCGAACTTATTGAAACCCATGCGCTGCGCGACGTTAACCTGCAGGTAAATGAGGGTGAGTTTGCCGCCCTGACCGGGCCTTCCGGCTCGGGTAAATCTACCCTGCTGAATATTCTTGGCACGCTGGAAAGTTTTGACAGTGGCGACTATCTGCTGGATGGTCAGTCAGTAACAGGCCTGAGCGACGCTGCGCTGTCAAAGCTGCGCAATGAAAAAATTGGTTTTATTTTTCAAAGCTTTAATTTAATTAAAGACTTCAGCATTTATGACAATATCGAACTACCACTGCGCTACCGCGGTTTAAAGGCTGGTGCACGTAAACAACGTATTGAGCA
Organism: Rheinheimera muenzenbergensis; assembly: GCF_036984005.1. Classification (NCBI taxonomy): domain Bacteria; kingdom Pseudomonadati; phylum Pseudomonadota; class Gammaproteobacteria; order Chromatiales; family Chromatiaceae; genus Rheinheimera; species Rheinheimera muenzenbergensis. Next base: position 87,412 of record NZ_JALAAR010000011.1, on the reverse strand, counting down.
AGCACTGGAACTGGTCGGCCTGCATGCCCGGCGTGACTATTTGCCGGGACAATTATCCGGCGGCCAACAGCAACGGGTGGCGATTGCCCGCGCCATTGCTGGCCAGCCGCGCATTTTGCTGGCCGATGAACCTACCGGCAACCTCGACTCGTTAATGGCACGTCAGGTAATGGAGCTGCTAGAACAGATAAACCAACAAGGCTGTACCATTTTAATGGTCACGCACGACCCGGATCAGGCCCGCCGCGCCGGGCGCAATATTCAGATCATCGACGGTCAGCTGCACGACAGCACCTTGTATGAACCGCTGGCGGCGCATAGCGCATAAGGGTATACAAATGGAACAGTTTATTTATTATCTCAAAGTCAGTCTCAAAGGCATCAAGCGCGCCCCGCTGCCCTATGCGCTAACCATTTTTATATTAAGCGTGGGGCTGGGCGTCTTTTTTGCCAATGCTACTTTTTACTATCAATTAAACAGCGACCCACTGCCGCATAAAAGCGACAAGCTGTTTTTTCCGATGGCATTAATGGCACCTTATGAGTGCAGCGACTGCAAACCGCCTCGCGTGCTCAGCTACAGCAATATCGAAAAACTCAGTCAATCAGGTATCCCAAGCAAAGCTGCCGCTATGTACAGCGCGGATGGCTATGTGCGCTTAACTGCTGCGCAAGCGCCGTTACCAGTAAGTATCCGTATTACCCAGCGTGACTTTTTCAGCCTGTTTGACGTGCCACTGTTACATGGCAGTATCTGGCCGGATAACAGTGCGCGCCATGAGGTTATTTTAACGAAAGCCAGCGCTGAAAAGCTGTTCGGCCGTACAAGCGTTATCGGCGAAAAACTATTACTGGATGATCGCAACGTCACCGTCAGCGCCGTACTCGACAGCTGGCAAATGCTGCCGAGATTGTATGACGCCAACAATCGCAATCATCTAAGTGAAGCGGATGATATTTATCTGCCGCTGGAAACCGGCTACGACATGAATTATTTGTCAAACAGCCAGTCACAAACCTTTGATGATACCGACTATCGCCAATTAAGTACTCAGGGCCGTACCGGAGCACTGCACCAGCTACAGTATTGGGTGCAACTGGATACCGCAGAACAGCACCAGGCCTATCAGCAGTTTATGACCAATTTGGTAGCAGACGAAAAAGCCGCCGGCCGCCATCCATCAGAGCCAAACAACCAGTTAATCGCTATGCGTGACATCGTGAGTTACTTTGGCGGCGAAAGCAGCGATATTAAGGCGTTTGCTTTAGTCACACTGCTGTTTTTACTGGTGTGTCTGTTCAATGCCAGCCACTTATCATTAAACCGCTATTTAAGTAATCAGTACGAATTTAGCCTACGCCGCGCGCTGGGAGCTAGCCGGGCCCAACTGCAGTTGCAGATGCTGGCCGATGTATTGTTAATGGGCTTATTTACCATTTTTGGCGCTTTATTAACGGGTTATGCAGGCATCAAACTGATGATTCAGCTGTTACCAAGTAACCGGCTGTTTTCCAGCTGGGATATACCACTGTTGGTCGGTCTATTAACTATCGCCTTTGTCTGTAGCTATCTGGTTACGCTTTACCCATCACTTCGCGCCTCATTTGGTACATTAAATCAGCAGCTAAAGGGATAATTGCCATGTCATTTTATTTACTATTTAAAGTGCTGTTCAGCCGTAAAGTGGTGACCACGTTATTGTTACTGCAGTTGGCAATGACATTAGCACTACTGTTGAACAGCGTGTTGCTGGCGCAACAAACCCGGCAGCAGCTTAACCAGCCCACTGGATTAGATCTGGATAATATATTACTGGTGCAGCTAAAACCCACTTCCGCACCGCTACGGGTGTATCCAGCACTGGCAGATCTGTTAAATCGCCAACTGAGTGCGGTGCAAGCTATTCCAGGTGTTATCGCTGCGGCCTATTCAAACCAGTCAGCTATTCTGCAGGGCGGTAACAACGGCAATATCTATGTGTCTGAGCAGCAAGAACGTACCAATGTTTCGACGGTGCCGATGTACTTTGTCTCGAAGGACTTCTTTAACGTGCTAAACAGCCAGGTGCTGCAGGGCGAACTGCCGCAACACTCAGTATCGCTGGACGCCCCGGTTAGCCCGGATGTGGTGCTAACCCAAAGCCTGGCAGACAAACTGTTTGCCGGTACACCAGCTGAGGGCCAACAGACTAGTCGCGGGCGGGTGGCAGCGGTTATCAGCGACTTTTACGGCCAGCGCAGTGGTGACCATATTATGTACAACAGCGTACAGGTTGCACCGCCCTACGGTGTTGACTGGGGCTATAGCATTTTACTGCGCACTACTCCTGCGCAGACCGAAGCTGTAAGACAACAGCTGGCCAGTGTATTGCAAAAAGTTGAGTCTAATATCGAAATCTTTCATATCCGCACCCTGGCAGAGCAGCATCAGCGTTTATATCGCAACGAATATGGCCTGGCGATGTTGTTAACGATTTTAAGTGCGTTAATGCTGCTGGTGACTATGGTGTCAAGCTACAGCAGCACCCATTTTCAGGCGTTAAAACGGCAACAGGAAATTGGCATTAAGCGTGCACTGGGTGCCAGCAAAAGCGTAATTTTACTGGAGTTACTCAGTGAAAACTGGCTGTGTACGGCTTTAGGTGCCATCTTAGGTGTCGCACTGGCACTTTGGCTAAATCAGGCGTTGGCTCAGGTTATTTCAATACCAGCGCTAAACTGGTATCTGCCATTAGTTACAATGATGGTGCTACTGCTTTGTGTCACTCTGGCAACATGGTATCCTGCCGCCATTGCAACGCGGATATCACCAGCCAGTGCGACTAAAGCCTTATAAACTATGCTGAAATTATTGGTTATCGATGACAATCAGCCAATCTGCCTGGCCCTGCAAACACTGTTTGCGCTGCAGGGTTACCAGGTGCATTGTGCCACTTCGGCTGAACAGGCCTGGCAGCTATTAGCTGCCGACACTGTCGATCTTATTCTGCAGGATATGAACTTCAGCGCCGGCCAGATGCAGGGTGAACAAGGCAAAACACTGTTTTATCAGCTGCGCCAGCAATACCCGCAGATACCTATCGTGTTAATGACCGCCTGGACCCAGCTGGAAATGGTGGTCGAGCTGATAAAAGCCGGGGCTACCGACTACATTGCCAAGCCGTGGGACGACGCACGTTTGCTACTCACCATTGCTAATGCATTGAAATTAAAACAACTGAGCGAACAGCAACAACGCGCTGAGCAACAGCGCCAGGCAGCCTTTGCCGGTAAAGACTTATGCGGCCTGGTGTTTGCCAGTAGCCAGATGCAACAATTGCTGCAAATGACACTGCAACTGGCTCCGTCCAATGCTGCTGTACTGATCACCGGCCCCAACGGTGCCGGTAAAGAAGGCATAGCCAATGTGCTGCATGGCAATTCACCGCGTAAAGACAGCGCCTTTATTAAAGTTAACATGGGAGCCTTGCCCGCCGACCTGATGGAGGCTGAGCTTTTTGGTGCCGAAGCCGGCGCATACAGTGGCGCCAGTAAAACCCGCATTGGCCGTTTTGAAGCCGCTGACGGCGGCACGGTGTTTTTGGATGAAATTGGCAATTTATCGCTGGCCGGCCAGGCTAAACTGCTCCGGGTACTGCAAACCGGCGAGTTTGAGCGTTTAGGGTCAAGTGTGACGCGCAAAGTCGATGTAAGGCTTATCAGCGCCACCAACAGCGATCTAACAGCCGCCATCAGTCGCGGCGAATTCCGCCAGGATTTGTATTACCGCATTAATGTGGTGCAGCTGGCGTTGCCAGCTTTGGCTGAGCGGCCGGATGATATTTTACCGCTGGCACGTTATTTTCTGGCCGGTAAAAAGGTTTTAAGTCAGCAGGCGGAGCAAGTGCTGCAAAATTACAGCTGGCCGGGTAATGTGCGTCAATTGCAAAATGCCTGTCAGCGTGCGCTGTTATTAAGCACCGGTGACGAAATCGTCACGGCTGATCTTGGACTGACCGAGCCGGTAGCAACAGCTAAAAGAGCACTGGACGATATAGACCGCACTGCGCTGCAGCAAGCCCTGCTGCAGGCCGGCGGCGTAGTATCGCGGGCGGCTAAACAACTGGGGATCAGCCGCCAGGCCTTATACCGGCGTATGGAGCACTATGGCATTGACGCGCCCTAAGCACCGTTTTTCGTTGCCTAAACCGGGCAGCCAAAGCCGGTTAAATCTACTGTGCCTGCTGCTAACCCTATTCGGCCTTGCCGTACAACTTAGCCTTACAGGCCCGGCTACCGCAATCAGCCTGGCGATTTGTTGCACCGGCATAGTGCTTGCGATGCTACTGCAATGGGCTGTTAAACCGCTGATCATAGAAATTCAGGCGCTTAATCTGCATGCGCAAAATCTGCAGGACGGCAGCTTTAATACCAGTGCGAATCAGTTGACCGTGCACGAACTGCAACCGCTGGCACACAGTTTAACTCATATGTCCGCACAGCTGCGCAGCGAACGGGCAACGCTATACCAACGTGAACTGCTGCTGGATACCGTTTTGCAAAGCAGCCCTACGGCACTGCTGCTGACAGATGATAAAGAAACCGTACTTATGAGCAATCCGGCCGCGCGGCAGTTGCTCAATGCCGGCCGGCCGCTGAATGGCAGCAAACTCGACACTGTCAGTACCCGGGTGCCCGAACTGGCCACCGCTATCAATGGTCAGCAGCAAGGTTTGCTGCACCTGAGCGACAACAGTATCTGGCATCTGTCCCTCAGTCAGTTTCAGTTAAACCAAAAGCTGCACCATTTGTACTTGCTTAAACCGATGACGCGCGAAATACAGCGCGAAGAACTTACCGCCTGGAAAAAGCTGTTGCGGGTCATTGGGCATGAGTTAAATAACACTCTGGCGCCGCTGTCGTCGCTGGCATACTCGGGTGAACAGCGTGCCAGACAGTTACAACAAACCGAACTGGCCGGCTTGTTTAGCACACTAAGCGAACGCAGCCTGGCACTTAATCAGTTTGTTCAGGCCTATATTCAGTTTGCCAAGTTACCCCGCCCCAGCTTCAGCCCGGTAAACTGGCCACGGCTGGTAAACCAGTTGCAGGATTTATACGAGTTTGAACTTATCGGAGAGCTGCCACAACAAGACTGGCGAGCCGACAATCAGCAATTGCAACAGTTGTTGCTGAACTTGCTGAAAAATGCCCATGAATCCGGCTCCGCACCTGACCTGATCAGCTTAGCCTTTAGCGAAAGCCCGCAGCAGTTAATCATCACCTTGCAAGATGCAGGTGGCGGCATGAGTGATGAACAATTACAACATGCACTGGTGCCGTTTTACACCAGTAAAAACGGCGGCTCAGGTATCGGCTTAACCTTATGCCGCGACATTATTGAAGCCCATGGCGGCAGTATCAGCTTGCGAAATAATCCGCCGGGCCTTGAAGTTAGCCTGCGCTTGCCCTTAACTGCTAACGTGTAACTTAACCGCTATTGCCACAGCACCGGACAGTGTTTCTTCTGCGCTTTTTGCAGCATCTCCAGCAAAGGCACAGCGCGCACCTGCAAACTAACCCGTTCTTTACCAGCATGCGGTTGGTCCGCAATATCAGTATTGGCTTGCTCTGCCTTAGCCCGCTCGGTAGCGGCAATGGCGGCTAATCCTTGCTGCAACAATGCTAATGCGCTGCCCACATCTTCGGCGTACAGCGCTGAGGGCACTTTGTCATCGCGCCCCATCAATTGCAGTAGCTTTAAGGCAATATCTTTAAAATAAATTAAATCGCCGCTGGCTTTGGATTTAAAAGTGACAATCATTCCGGCTTCCTTCTTTGCTTATAGGCAGCGTTGCAGTTTACTGCTAGGCTGAACAATAACTTAAGCATAACGTTAAAAACTTACGCCATGGCAAAATATATTCTGGCTATTGATCAGGGCACCACATCCAGTCGCGCTATTATTTACGATGCCACACTGCAACAGCTGGCATGTGCCCAACAGGAATTAACACTAAGCTATCCTCATTCAGGCTGGGTTGAGCAAGACGCCACTGAGCTGTGGCAAAGTGTTGTTAGCTGTATCCGCAAGGTACTGTACAAAGCGGGTATCAGTGCCAGCGATCTAGCCGGCATTGGCATTACCAACCAGCGCGAAACCACCTTAGTCTGGCATAAAACTACCGGTAAGGCTCTGTACCCTGCCATTGTCTGGCAAGACAGACGCACTGCAGCTCAGTGCCAGCAGCTAAAAGATGCCGGTTTAGAGCCATTATTGCAACAAAAAACCGGCCTGTTGGCCGATCCGTATTTTTCTGCCAGCAAACTTAGCTGGATATTGCAGCACGTGCCCAACGCACGTCAGCAGGCCGAACGTGGTGAGCTGTGCTTTGGTACTGTCGATTGCTATTTATTGTGGCAGCTAAGTGGCGGAAAAGTGCATGCTACTGATGCCAGTAACGCCAGCCGCACCCTGTTATTTAATATTCACCGCCAGTGCTGGGACGATGAACTGCTTAAAATGTTTAATATCCCGGCGGCTATATTGCCAACCGTGCAAGACAATGCTGCCAGTTTCGCCGTGACGGCAGTTGATGTGCTGGCTGCAGAGGTGCCCATTCTGGCCATGATAGGCGATCAGCAAGCTGCATTGCTTGGCCAGGCCTGCACTGAAACAGGTATGAGCAAAAGCACCTACGGTACTGGCTGTTTTACTGTGGTAAACACTGGCCCGACGGTATTAAGCAGCCAGCATAAACTGCTAAGCACCGTAGCCTGGCGCTTAAACGGCAGCACCACCTATGCCCTTGAGGGCAGCATTTTTATGGCGGGTGCTACCGTACAGTGGTTGCGGGATCAATTGGGTATTATTAGTACAGCAGCCGACAGCGAAACCCTGGCACAAGGTGTCAGTTATCAGCAAACCGAGCTGCTAATACCAGCCTTTACCGGCTTAGGTGCACCCTACTGGCAACCCGAAGTTAAAGCGGCGTTGTTTGGCATGGGCCGCGACAGCGGTAAGTCAGAAATAGCCGCTGCCGCGCTGCGAAGCGTGGCCTATCAAAGCTGCGATTTATTACAGGCCATACAACAAGATGGTCTTACGGTACAGCAACTGAGGGTAGACGGCGGCATGACAGCCAACCGCTGGTTTTTGCAGGCTCTGGCCGACTTAACGCAAAAACAGGTTCTGCGTTGTCAAACCACCGACGCCACCGCCATGGGCGCGGCATTTCTGGTTGCGCTGCACCTGGGTATTTATCCGGATGTCAGTGCTATGCAAACAGTGTGGCGCAGTGACTATCAAATTAGCCCTGTGCTGGCAAAAGCTGACGCCGACAAATTGCATCAGCGTTGGCAGCATTTGGTAAGCAGCCTGCTAAGCATAAAGCTTTCGCTGGACTGACAGCCTAATAACGGCTGATGCCAGCATTGGTCTAACCACTTAATTTAAAAATATATTTAATTCAGCAAAAATTAAGCTTGCATAAAAAACCAGCATTAACTAGAATGCGCACGCTCGAAAGGCAAGTCATCCGAAAGGGTGTACACGCAAAGCTTCAGGTCTAAGGGTTGCCGTAAGGCATCTACGATAGCTGGGCTGCCGTCGCTAAGTGCGATGTTTATTCTGCTCTGTCAGAGTTAAACGACATGCCTTATGTCCTTTCGTGTTCTGCAATTTTGATTGCATTAATGATTGTAAATTAACTCACATTTTGGAGCTCGAATATGAAAGCAAAATTAATCACTTTAGCTACTGTTATTGCCGCCACTTCATTTATCAGCGCTCCTGCTGCTGCAGACGACCAATTAGCTCAGTCTATCTGTTCTTATGTAGCTGCTGACAGCAAAAACAGCCTGCGTAAAACCCTGTCTGACAACCGCTTACGTCTGCGTAACGTATACGACGGTATCGTATGTGACGGTTTACCATTAGTTCGCCACGCTATTAAGCACAATGCTGCAGACGCTGCTGGTTTTATCATCAGCCAGTTACCAGGCAGCCAGGTTGCCGCGTCAGGCGACATCGAGTGGGCTACCAGCAATGGTTTTGCTGCATCACCAATCATCAATGCTATCAAAGAGCGTAGCGCCAGCTAAGTTAGCTGCAAATTCGTTATCAAGGCGCCTTTTGGCGCCTTGTTTGTTTGTAGCTCAGGCTTTTACAGTAAAGCAATGTTGTTTAACATGCTCGGCTATACCAACACCGGCTTCTGCCATGGTTAAGTAGGTTTGATCGGCGCCGGCGGCGATAATGTTACGTGCTTCATCATCATGCATACTGTGCGAGACGATAAAGCCGTTAAAACCGGCATCCCGTAGCTTTTTCGCGGCAATCATCTTGGCTTCGACATCATTCATGCTCAGTATCACCGCTTCAACTTTGCCAAAATCCAGCCCCTGCCAAAACACCTGATCTTCGGCGTCAGCATAAAAAATATTAATGCCCTTTTTCTGGTGTACCAGTACTTTGGCCGGATCTGAATCCATAGCAATAATATTGCGGCTACTTTTTAAATAGCGATAAGCCGCATTGCCAGTGCGCCCCATCCCCATAATTAGCACCTCAGCGTCACCCAGCGATACCGGTTGTTCGTCCGGATGATGAATATTGCGTTCAAATTTTAATAGACGATTACACAACCGCTCATATAGCGGGTGCGCCATGCGATTTAGCGGCGCTGAAATAACAAAAGAAATAGCCACCGTCAGCGCCAGCGGAATAAGCCACTCGGGTAACACCACACTGGCGACAATTAAACCAAATTCGCTGTAATTGGTCAGGCTGATACTGGTTAAAAAAGCACTGCGCGCCCGCAGTTTAAACAGGATCAATAACAGGAAGAATAGTATGGCCTTCAATGGCAACAACAACGACATCACGCCGGCAAATAACCAGGCATTTGCGTCCGGTAAGCCATCGATACCAATTTGCAGGAAAAACCCAACCAGAAAAAACTCTTTGATACTCCACAACGATTTTGATAATTCGCCGGCCCGGGCATGCTTAGCCAACATCGCCCCAAACACCAATGCGCCCAGCTCAGAACTCAGACCTACCAATTCAAAGCCCTTGCCCCCTATCACCAAAGCCAGCAATAAACCAAACAAAATCAGTAAGTCTTCATGGCCGCTGGCATCAAGCAGTTTATACAGCAATGGCCGCAACAGCGGCAACGCAAACACCAGCAACGCCCAGGGCGATGGTGTAGTGCCATTGGCCAGACTCATTACCAGCAACGCCAGTAAATCCTGCATAATCAGGATCCCTATGGCTACCCGGCCATGAAAAGCCCGAATTTCGCGCTTTCCTTCCAGCACTTTCGCTGCCAGCACGGTACTGGAAAATGCCAGCGCAACAGCCAGCATCAAGGCCTGATACCAACTAACGTCAAAGATAAGCAATACTGCCGGCAGGGTTAATATAATCGACAAGGCGAAATGCAGCATACTGCCGCCCAGCACTTCAGGCTTGCCTAAACTGCGCACGTTAAGCTTTAAGCCGACAGTAAATAACAACAGCAACACACCTAAGTGGGCAACGTGATGAATGATTGACGGCCCCTCTGGCGGTAAATTCAGTTCAGCCGCCGAAGCCGAGATCACAAAGCCTGCCAGCAAATAGCCGACTAACGGCGGTAAACCAATGGCGCGAACTACTAGCCCCAACGAAAAAGCAAAGCCAATCCAAACTGCTTCAAGCATTCACAAATCCCATTGTTAGTGTTGAGTTATGAGTTTATTCAGTAATTTGCGTACTGTTATTAATGTGGATCATCAATATCTTGTTTTACCTGTTGTTGATCATTCTTGCGCCGGCCAAACAAGCTACCATTGTTGCGGTGCAGCCATTCGTTATAAGTACGATGCACGCCACGGCGCATGGCAGACGATGAGTTCTCCAAAATATCGATCCCCACCAGTACAGACACCACTAGTACAGACAATTTTATAGCGACCAGATCCTGGCCAATGCCGATACAGACACCTACAGCGGCCAACACCCAAATGGTAGCAGCTGACGTTACGCCAAGCACCATACCATCGCGAGCTAACATCACACCGGCACCAAGAAAACCAACACCGGTAATGACCTGGCCAATAATCCGCGATGGATCTGTCATATTGCTGTTAACCGACATAGACGCGGCAATAAACACATAGGTGCCCATCACAATAAGAATCGATGTTCGAATGCCAGCCGGTTTGCCACGCAATTGCCGCTCCAACCCGATAATAAAACCGCACAATAACGCCGTGCCAAGCTCGGTCCAGGCGAAGGGGCGAATGTCGAAAATTACCTGCCAGTCCAGCATAAAAGATCCTCAGCTTGTGCGCGCTGCCTGCTTGGCCGCTAGCCACTCTGCCTGAGTTATCGGGCTGGTGTCAGTCATGCTGATGTCCGTCGACCCGGCCTGTTGTTTGCGCTTAGCAACCTTTTGTAATATAGCGGCATTTTGCTCATCTGTACGCCTGTTCCAGTCAACTATTTCACTGATATGACGATAGCAACCAACACACAGCTTATCGGCATTTAACCGGCAACATGCCACACAAGGTGATTCAACCACTCGTTTCTCCTGTTTTATCGGCTTTTGCCTGAATTCTGACGCAACAATAAAGCGAAAAACTTAACTCGGCCGCCAGTTTATGTCACTCTGCTGGCAAAACATACCAACGACAATAAAAATAGCAACATAACTGACAGGAACCCAAATATGAAAACCTTTAGCCCTGGCTTGCTGGCATTGGCTGTTAGCAGCTTTTTTTTGCAGGCAGAAGCAGATAAAACTGCTAAATGGGACGTAAATGCCCCCCAAGGCCAGTTTGAATCGGTAACGATTAATGTATCTCAAGGCAGCTGGATGAACCTGGCGTTGAGCCCGGACGGTAAAACCATTGTCTTTGATTTACTGGGCGATATTTACAGCATGCCGATAACCGGCGGCAAAGCAACACAACTGACCGGCGACATAGGTTGGCAGATGCAACCAACTTTTAGCCCGGACGGCAAATATATTGCCTATACCAGCGATGAAGGCGGTGGCGATAATATCTGGTTAATGAATGCCGATGGCACTGAGCCACGCGCCGTCACCAACGAAACATTCCGCCTGTTAAATAGCCCGGCCTGGAGCCCGGATGGTGAATTTATTGTCGCCCGTAAGCACTTTACGGCCAGCCGCTCTTTAGGTGCCGGTGAAATCTGGCAATATCATAAAACCGGCGGCAACGGCATTATGTTAACCGAGCGGCCAAATGATCAAAAAGATTTAGGCGAACCGGCGTTTTCGCCCGACGGTAAATATATCTATTTTTCACAGGATGACACGCCAGGCAAAACCTTTCACTACAGCAAAGACTCCGAAAGCGGTATTTATAAGATTAAACGCTTTGAACGTGAAAGCGGCAAATGGGAAGTGGTGCTGGACGGCGCAGGTGGCGCCATCCGCCCTACACCGTCGCCGGATGGCAAATACCTGGCTTATATCCGCCGGGTAGATTTTCAGAGCACGCTGTTTTTATATGATTTAACCAGTGGCGAACATATTAAATTGTATGATGGTTTAGACCGCGACATGCAGGAAACCTGGGCCATTCATGGCGTTTACCCAACCCTCGCCTGGACACCGGATAATAAAGGCCTGCTGTTTTGGGCCGGCGGCGAGATTAAGCGAATAAGCCTGGCCGATAAAAAAGTCGCAGCCATTCCGTTTAGCGTAACAACTGACAAGCAAATTCAAACCGCAGTGCGGGTAAAACAGGATATCGATAAAGACCAGTTCGATACCAAAATGCTGCGCTTCGTGCAGGTATCGCCTGATGGCAAACAAGCGGTATTTACTGCGCTGGGCCATTTGTATATTACTGATGTCACTAACCCTAAACCGCGGCGCTTAACCAAGCAAAGCACTGACTTTGAGTTTTACCCGCAATTTTCCCGCGATGGCAAAGAGTTGGTGTATGTCAGCTGGAATGACAATGCTCAGGGCGCAGTAAATATTCTCAATTTACGTAACGGCCGCATCAATAAACTCACCAGCGAGCCGGGAAAATATGTCGAGCCGGTTTTCAGCCCGGATGGCAAAACGGTGGTTTACCGTAAAGCCGGTGCAGGTAGTCTGTTGCCGCGGCAATGGTCATTAAACACCGGCCTGTACAAAATAAGCAGCAAAGGCGGCACGCCCGAGCTTATCAGCCGTAATGGCCGCGCACCTATGTTTGGCGCCGCTAATGACGCGGTATACGCCATGGACTACGGCAAGGCCCCCAGCCTTATTCGTATTGATTTAACCAAACATAGTCAGCAAACCCTGTACACCGCCAAATTTGGCACCGAGTTTAAATTGTCACCCGACGGTAAATACCTGGCATTTGCCGACCGCTTTAAAGTCTTTGTTACGCCTTTTACTGAACGCGGCAGTGCCATTGATATCAGCGGCACCGACAAGCAATTGCCGGTAAAACAGCTATCTGTACGCGCCGGTGAATACCTTAGCTGGAGTGGCGATAGCCGTCATCTGTACTGGAGCTTGGGCCCGGAGCTGTATCATGCCGGCATTAATGGCTTGTTCGACTTTAGCGATAACACTGATTTTGCCGCCAAAAACGGCATAAACCTGGGCTTTAGCGCCCCGGCTGATATACCACGTGGTAGCGTCGCTTTTGTTGGCGGCCAGATTATTACCATGAACGGCGACGAAGTTATTCAGGATGGCGTGGTACTGGTAGAAAACAACAAAATTAAAGCCGTCGGTAAACGTGGCGACGTTGCAGTGCCAACCAATGCCAAAGTATTTGATATTACGGGTAAAACGATAATGCCGGGCCTGTTTGACGCTCACGCGCATGGCAGCCAGGGCAGCAACCAGTTAATACCACAACAAAACTGGCAAAATTATGCCTCACTGGCATTTGGTGTAACCGCCATTCACGACCCGTCTAACGACACCCGTGAAGTATTTGCCGCCAGTGAAATGCAACTGGCCGGTCGTATTGCCGGGCCGCGTATCTTCTCTACCGGCACTATTTTGTATGGCGCTGAAGGTGCCGGTTACACCTCGCATATCGACAGCCTGGATGATGCTAAATTTCACCTTGAACGCTTACAGAAAGCCGGCGCCTTTAGCGTAAAAAGCTATAACCAGCCAAGGCGTAACCAGCGCCAACAGGTAATACAGGCCGCGCGCGAGCTAAATATGATGGTGGTACCGGAAGGTGGCTCACTAATGCAGCACAATCTGACCATGATCGTCGATGGCCACACCACCATTGAGCATGCACTGCCAGCAGCCAAAGTGTATGACGACATTAAGCAACTGTGGCAAGCCAGCAAAACGGCTTATACACCTACACTTAACGTTGCTTACGGCGGGATCTGGGGCGAAAACTACTGGTACGATAAAACCGAAGTATGGAAACACCCGAAACTGCGCACCTATGTGCCTATGGACGAGCTGGCACCACGCAGTATGCGCCGCCCTAAGGCGCCGGACAGTCACTACAACCATTTTAATGTCGTAAAAACCGCCAAAGAACTCAGTGAAGTTGGTGTCGTCGCCAATATCGGCGCCCATGGCCAGCGCGAAGGCTTAGGTGCCCACTGGGAAATATGGATGTTTGCTCAGGGCGGTATGAGCCCGCTGGACGCGTTAAAAACCGCCACCATAAACCCGGCAAAAACCTTTGGCATGGACCACCAGCTGGGGTCTGTTGAAGTGGGTAAACTGGCCGACTTAATAGTGATAGACGGTAACCCGCTTGAAGACATCCGCGTTAGCGACAAAGTTAGCCATACCATGGTAAACGGTCGTTTATTCGATGCGCAAAGCATGAATGAAATTGGCTTGCGTGAACGTAAACGCGCGCCTTTTGAGTTTGAACCACGCTAACAGTGTAAACTCTGTAAGCGGGAGCGGCCTTTCGCTCCCGCTTTTTAGCAGCATTGACTAGTGCAACAACAGGTGTAACTGATTACGCAGCGGCTCGGCCTCTTGTGTATCAAATGGCAGCAGTAAATCCTCTTTGCCATTGCCGGTTAGATCCAGCACTCTGACCTTACGCGCATCGCGTGGTAAATCCAGTTTTAGTTTTTCACTGCGCCGGCTGAACAAACGTTTCTTGTCATGTTGATACACTTTAAGCTGATCTTGCCCCTCGCCTATATATAAAGCTTTAAGTCCATTGCCGTTAATATCAACCAGTTGAAACAACGGCATATCGTAGCGCAGGTTGCCGATACTGACATCTATCGTCGCCTGCTGGCGAAAATCGGCCTGGTCCGGATAGCGGCGTTGCTCATTTAATAAATAAAAATCGATATCCAGGTTGGCACTGCCGCGTAATAACACCCGGATTATTGTGCCGACACCAAAATGGGTGCTGGGAATATAAAAGTCTTTACGACCGTCGGCGTTAAAATCATCTATTACCACATCTATCGGCGAAGTATCGGTGGTAATAACAGTGCCGGGCTCTGCCAAAAAGCTCAGCCCAGTGTCAGATTTGATGCCAAAATGCACCCTAAAGCTGTTGTTACGCTCCAGTGCATCGGCCAATTGTTCACGGTTAACCACCAAATCCGGCAGACCGTCGCCGTCAATATCGGTAATTTCACGCAAGCTATCAATATGCTGCCCACTGTAGCTGCGCCCGGCGTCATTACGCTGATCGGCTTCTTGCTCAGTAGATAGCGTTACCGGCCAGGGCAGCACTAAGGGCTGAGTACTGAAGCTGCCATCGGCTTGTTGTAAAAAGGCCTGAAACTTACCTTGCCAGACGAACAGCAAATCCTGCTTATCGTCCATATTTGCATCCACAATGTAGTGTTTACGCGGGCTATAGTCCGGGCTGCTGCGCCAGCTTTGCATAAATGCCGGGATCTGCAGGGCATAATGCACAAAACTACCGTCAGTTTGCTGCCGATATAAATGAGTGTGCTGAAAATCGGCAACGATAAAATCACTTAAGCCAGAGCCAAGATTTATGACAAAGTCTGCACTGCGCAAGCGGTTTTGGTCCAATACCCGATATAACGACTCTGCCGCCACAATGCGCTCAGCATAGCTGCCATCTTCAGCTAACCGGCTGACACCGCCAAGGCCAAGAAAAACCAGTTGCGCTGCAGATTGCCCTGCCAACCTTGCAGCACTAAAAAACTGCGCATCATCAGGAACCGGCAGCATCCGGCTGCTGTAATCGGTTAAATCAACCAGGCTCAGCCAACGGGCAAACTGGCTGTAACCAGACACCAACAGTTGCTTGCTCTCAGCCAATAGCAGCATATCGCCATTAGGCGGATGTTGCAGACTGACTTTTTTCAACTCAGCTGCATCGGCACAGGCTAGGCTGCACAACAACAAGACTAGATAACGGGCTGCGAACTTCACTAAAAATACTTCCCTGTTTAAGGCGCATTGCAAAGCTAACGTACAATTAACGCTTTTGGTTCATTGCTTTGCAGGTTAAAGATTTTGCTTGATGTTGTCTACTTCGCCACTTTGCTGCTAAATGAGAATTAAAGCGTCAAAAAGAAACACTTTGTTGACATTTCAAAAACATAACAGCACACTGCAGCAGCAACGTTTCTTCAGTCTGTAGAGTTAGAGATATGGTTAAAAAGCTGGCCTTCACCTTGATTTGTATCGCCGTTGTTACCGTTGGTGCAATAAAAACCTTTGATCGTCCTTCTGCTAGTCAGGTAGTGCAACAGGACACAACTTTACTGCCTGTCAAAGATCCATCTCAACAGACGTCTGCCAACGTCGTTAATGCTATTGAGTTAAATTCGGATAAAAAAGTAACCGCAAGCCAGCAACACACTAATCCTAATAAAAAAGATTTAAACCAAAATCTTGGACATCATTATGCCGATGAAGATGAACGCCTTGCCAAACTTATTGCCAGCATTAGCAGTGTCGATGGGGTATCACAACAGGCTGCCTCAGCGTTAATGGCGACAAAGGATTTTTACGATGTAATTAATTCGTTGGAAAAAAATGATGCTGAATCATTTACGATCCACAATCAGTTTGAAGACAGTATCAGTGAGTCAATCAGGCAGAACAATTTTAACGCTTCTGTCTATGCCTTCAACTGCAATGATATAGTTTGCGCTGCGGCAATTACATATGAAGATAGTGTAGACG
Source organism: Rheinheimera muenzenbergensis (assembly GCF_036984005.1). NCBI lineage: Bacteria > Pseudomonadati > Pseudomonadota > Gammaproteobacteria > Chromatiales > Chromatiaceae > Rheinheimera > Rheinheimera muenzenbergensis. The sequence continues at coordinate 71,282 of NZ_JALAAR010000011.1, read as the reverse complement.
TTGAAAATTTACTCAAAAAATCATTTCCTGAAAATGGCCCCGCTATTTCAATAGTGGCGCAACCTGTTATGTTTAATGGTACTAAGGAGTTAAGAGTAATCCTCAACTATGCAACAGCAGCAATTGTAATTAATTAACCGGATTAAAAGTTTTGCTTGATGTTGTCTACTTCGCCACTTTGCAACATGTGTTGCCAGTGCTTTTGCAGTTGCAGGTATAAATCACTGGAAATGGCCTGGCGGCTAATGGCGAAATACACCGGGTTTTCATGTAGTACAAACAGTTTCACATAGCGCTGCGCCAGGTCTTTTTGTTGTAATAGCTCATCGATAATAGCTTCATCTTCCAGGGTTGCCACAACCCGGTCAGACGCCAACATAGCCAGTTTTTGCTGATTACCAGAGGCGTAAAATAAGCGCTGTTGTAGCCCTTCCTGTTGTTGCAGCAGTTGTTGCCATTTCGGTCCGTAATAGGCGCCTTCGGCTACTGATATCAACCCGGGCCAACTAAGCAGTTGATACAAATCAGCGACACTGCGCTGCAATTCGCGCCGTCCCACTACCACCATGCGCTCTATATGATGTGGCCCGACAAAGTAACTAAAACGGGCCCGCTCAGCGGTTTCTGACATGCCAACCATAACGCCTAATGAGCCATCTTCCAGCATTTTTATTGCTCTGCCTGCCGGCAGTGCCTGCATCTTTACCTGACAGCCACTTTTAGCCAGTAATGCACTAAGCAAAGCATAAGATTGCCGGGAGGTGCTGGTGTCATTGTGTGAGCCTGCAGCTGTGCTTTGCTGATCGGATTCCAATCGTACGCTAAGCTGACACGGCACCTGCTGCGCCGATACGGTAAAACTGCACAACAATATTAACAGGCAAGCTTTGCCGGATAATTGCATTATCTCTTGCTCCTGTTAACAATTAACTTGACTATAGCGCTGCCACTGCAATGCAGCAAGCGCTGAGTTTTTGTAATAAAAAAGGTCAGCACTAAGCTGACCTTGATGGCAGAACCTGCGTACTAACGGACCCGATTAACGGGCATTAGTGCTTTCAAATATTTTGTCAGCTGACGCCGCAACAAAGCCGGTGTACAGCATGCCGTTGCTCATTGGGTAACGGCGGGCAAACTCATAAAAGCAGCTGGGGATAGTGGCAACCGTATCGCTAAACTGAACCTGATGTAAATCTGCCAGCGTAGAAGACTGTTCTAAATACACCTGTGGTGTGCCTTTAATCTCGCCACCCGAGGTATTAAGTAAAAAGCCGGCATCTTTCAGCGCATGGTTCACCTGCTCTAATGTCGCAAAGCTTTGCAGGTCATTTACACTTACCGTGAAGTGGTTAGCACGGTAACCCCAGGCCGCTACCCAGGCGGCGTATTCGCTTTCGGCCAGTAGCTGCTCGTATGTTGCCTGGCTTACCTGCCAGTGGGTGCCGCTGTACAAGAAATTATCAGCCGTTACCGCTTCAGCTGGAATTTGCTCAACCAGCGCCGTGATGGTGTCGCGCAAATACGCCGAGCACTTATCTAACAGCAATTCAGAAATAAATACTTTTGGCAAAGTACGATCCGGGTGCTCATAGTGCTTGGCGTACAGTTTTTTCGCTTCAAAATGGTACTCGCCACACTCTTCATAGCCCAGTGCTTTAAAGTGTGCTGCCAGTTTTTCCAAACCGACCTTTTCCAGGTTAAAGGTACGCAGTGCGATATGATCGTTAATCACATCATCCTGCTGCGAACTGCCGAGTAACTGGTGTACTTGTTTGGCAGAAGGGGTCACCGCTACATAGTCTTGCCACAGGTTGGCAAACAACACTTTTACATCAGTATGCATTTTTAATCCGCCTTAACATTTACCGGTTAATACTTGTTTGGCCCTCAGGCCTTATCCAACACTATAAATCTTGCCATATCGCCATCGTGCAGGCGCAGTGTATCGGCAAATTCCGCGCTGAGCAGCAACAGCTGCTGCTCTGCATCAAACCGGGCGTTCTTACCAAAGCTGGCACGAAAGCCTTGCAGTTCGGTATTGGCCACTGCCAGCGTTTGCTCACCTTGCACATCGGCAATTTTAACTTTAACTTTCTTACTGGCTGCCACCGATTTGATCTGGCTTAGCCGCGCTTCAACCGTTGGACCTGCATCGAACAAGTCGATATAGCCACGATGGGCAAAGCCTTCATTTTCCAGCATTTTCAGGGCTGGCTTGGTGTTTTGGTGCACCTGGCCAATTACCTGCTGAGCCGTATCGGGCAGCAAACCGACATAGATCGGATGACGGGGCATCAGCTCAGCAATAAAGGCTTTTTTACCCACACCAATCAAGTGATCGGCAGTGGGAAAATCTATGGTTAAAAACAGCTGTTGCAGCCAGTGCCAAAATGGTGGCTGGCCATCGCTGTCTGCCGCACCACGCATTTCCGCTATTACCCGGTCGCTAAAACGCTGTGGGTATTCGGCCATAAACAAAAACCGCACTTTGGATAAAAACCGGCCAGCGTGGTTGCGCCGGTAGCTTTCGCGCAAAAACAAGGTGCAAATTTCTGAGGCGCCGGTGTAGTCATTGCACAGTGTCAGGGTTTTTAACTGGTTAAACACGTTAAGCTCAGCACTATGGTGAATAACCGTGTTCTGCTGAAAGTGATACAGTGGCGTGCTTAACCCCACCGCGGCTTCAATGCCGGTAGTACCGACTATTTCACCGGTTTGGCTATCTTCCAGCACAAATAAATAGCCCTGATCGCCAGGCCCGTCTACGTCAGCGGCAAAGCTGTGCTCGGCATGGTCAATTTTTTGCTTTAAGCGCGCATCGTTTACCGGCAGCGAGGTAAAACCTGCGCCGGATTCAATAGCAATTTGCTTCAGTGCAGCAAAATCCGCTGCCGTTATCGGCCGGATCACTAACATGGCTTAGGCCTGCACTATTTGAGCTACTGCGCGCTCAAAGCGGGCTAAGCCTTCGATAATATCAGCATCAGGGATAACCAGTGACGGTGCAAAGCGCACTACGCTGGTACCGGCAACCAGTGCCATTAAGCCCTGATCAGCTGCCGCTAACATAACGTCACGCGCTTTACCGGCATAGTCACTGTTTAACACCGCACCAATTAATAAACCAGCACCGCGCACTTCGCTAAACACATGGTATTTTTCATTAATTTTATTTAAGCCGTCTTTAAACAGCTTTGCTTTAGCGTTAACACCAGAGAGCACTGCCGGCGTATTTACCGTGTTAACTGCCGCTAAGGCAACGGCGCAAGCCAGCGGGTTGCCGCCATAAGTTGAACCGTGCGTACCGACAACCAGATGCTTAGCAATGTCAGTGGTGGTTAACATGGCACCGATAGGGAAGCCACCACCGAGCGCCTTGGCTGTGGTTAAAATGTCTGGCGTGACGCCATAACCCATGTAGGCATACAGCTCGCCTGTGCGGCCGACGCCGGTTTGTACTTCATCAAAAATCAGCAGTGCATTGTGCAGATCACACAGCTCACGCAGGCCTTTTATAAATTCAGCCGTGGCCGGCATTACACCGCCCTCACCCTGCACCGGCTCTACCATAACCGCACAGGTATTGGCATTGATCAGCGCTTTTACGCTGTCCAGGTTATTAAACTCGCCGTGTACAATGGCTTCAGGTTTTGGACCAAAACCGTCTGAATAGGCCGGCTGGCCACCGACGGTAACGGTAAAGAAAGTACGGCCGTGGAAGCCTTGCTTAAAGGCGATAATCTGGTTTTTCTGCTCGCCGTATTTATCTTTGGCGAAGCGACGCGCCAATTTTAATGCCGCTTCGTTAGCTTCAGCGCCAGAGTTGGCAAAATAGACTTTCTCAGCAAAGGTGGCATCCACCAGCGCTTTGGCTAACAGCAGGGCTGGCTCATTGGTCATGACGTTAGATAAGTGCCACAGTTTATCGGCCTGCTCTTTAAGTGCAGTAACTAACGCCGGATGACAATGGCCTAAACAGTTAACCGCTATACCACCGGCAAAATCGATAAATTCTGTGCCGTTTTGATCCCACACCCGGGATCCTTCACCTTTTACCGGGATAATTTTCGATGGTGCATAGTTTGGTACCATAACGTCATCAAAAACACTTCTTGAAACCTGCATAAACTACCTCACTGTTGCTGTAGACATGGCCTGCCTTTATTAAAAATATCCAGTGGCAGGTCCTGATAAAATTAACCCTATTATATTGGCCGCTATCGTCATATTGCAGTATCATTATCAGCAATTTTAAAGCTTAACTTAGCAATTTAACGTAAAGGCTTAGCAAAATGATAAGCAAGGAAGATGAAAAGCTATTAGCGGTACTAAAACACCATGCCCGCGCCAGTATTTCTGACCTGGCCAGGATGCTCGACTTATCCCGCTCGACGGTACAAACCCGCATCGCCAAGCTCGAGCAAAGTGGCGTGATTAAAGGCTACTCGGTTGACTATGGCGAGGACTATCTGGCCTCACTGGTGTCGGCCCATGTCAGCATTAAAGTGCGGCAAAAACTCACCGCCAAAACTAACGTTGAGCTAAAGCAAATTGCCCAGGTCTCGGCGCTGTATGCTATCAGCGGCGAGTACGATCTTATCGCCATAGTGCAGGCGCAAAGTACCGAGCAACTCAGCCATATTCTGGATGACATCGGCAATTTAGACGGCGTAGAGCGTACCAATTCCTCGGTAATTTTAGAAACCAAGTTTAAACGTTAACGTGAGTAATTAAGCAACATATAGATAACAATATGTAAAATATATCTTGCTGCAGTTATAGCCAGGTTTTAAAATCAGCTCAATTTACCGATAAGGACATGGTTATGGCTGAAATTCTGTTAAATACCCGCCCACAACACACTAATACGCTGTTTGCCAATTCAGCGTTTGCCGATAAAGACTGGCAACAGCAGTTTTATCGTAATAACAGAAGCATAGTGGCCGATATTCTACAGCCCTATCAGCCATATATGCTAAATGGCAGTCAGGCGGACACCCACGATTTTTACAGCCAAATGTGCACTATTCCGCAGCAACAGCGTGAAGTTATCGGTCATACCGTCGAAAGCATTGGTTCAGACAATACGCTAGCACTGGCTGCGATGTACGACGAGCATATTTATCCATACTTAAAAGAAGATGGCTCAACATTAAGTGGTGCGCTGGCTGGCACACTTGCCTCAAGCAGAAATGGCTTGATGGAAAGCATGTCTAAGTATGAAAAAGCATTACTGAAGATATACGAAGCCAGAAAACAAGGCGCAACCAATGTTGAAATACGACGCCTTGAACAAATTGCGAAAGCTCATCACGGCAATCTACAACAAACCTTTGAATATCAACTTAAGCGACACCTCGCTAACTTCAAATCCCCAAGAGCCCGAAGCGCTATCGCTAGTGCGAAACGTGGCACTAATATCGCTATGTCTGGCAGGTTAAACCAATCTACTGTTACCAAACTTGAAGTGACCAAATCGACTGATGTTAAAACTTTACGCAACATGTCCAGACGAGCAAAATATCTTGGAAACAGTGTAATCCTAATTGATGCAGGACTCAGAGCTTACAATGTTGCAGATGCAAAACAGCAAGGACAAGATTATCATCGAGTTGCAGTACAAGAAATTACCGGTTTCGGTGCCAGTACTGCTGCGGGCGCATATACAGCACAAATTGCTTTCGCATCTACTGCAGCGGCAATGACAAAAGTAGGTATTGCATTGGGCTGGACGCCTGCTGGATGGGTTATTCTAGCCGGAGCAGGCTTAACTGCATTAGCAGCAGGTTACTACTCAGCTAAATACGTTAATTCGGCAGCAAAAACAGGCGCTGGTGTCATTTACGATCGAAGTGCAAATTATTCGACCAGGGGTAGAAGATGATTTCAGAGTTCACCTCTGACGATATTTTGTTCTTAGCGACCATCTTAATGTTTGCATTTATGATCAATTTTTTTCTCTCTTGGCTGATATTCGCGCACCTGAGTATGCGGCCATTAGAGAAGAAGTTAAAAGCGGCGAATAAAGATTCGATCAGTCAGTGGGACGGGCCGGGCTGGCGCGTGGTTACCTACGCGATTAAGCTGGTGCTGCCAGCATCATTTTGGGGTAAAAATACGATGCTGATTGATCCTTACGTACTTAAAGAGTTAGCTACGACTAAAGACAAGACACTTGCATTTTGGTTAATCTTGTCAGGTCTTTTGTTCGTTATTGTATGCATTTGGTACGCTGAGACATTTTCATAACTTATACAATGAAAGCTATCCAACTTACGAGTTAAATGGCGATGGCAGAAGGCATTAACCACTCAGACTTTGAATTACTGTACTTATTAGTTGGTCTTTTTGTGCTGCTAAACGCTGCTATTTCATGGCTTGCTTTTGCACAATGCAGCATGAGACCGCTGGAGAGAAAATTACGCGAGTTAAAAAGTGATAATATCAGTGACTGGGATGGGCCGGGGTGGCGTACAGCAACCTATGCGATAAAACTTGTATTACCGCCACACATTTGGGGTAACTACAACATGTTTTTAGACCCCTATCTGTTACATAAAATTGCAACCTCGGCTGATAAACAGCGAGCAATATGGTTCTGGTTGTCTTGGATAACTGCAATTGCAATGGCGATTGGATTTACGTTGTTTATTGAATGAGAAACTGTTACATCACTCCACAATGCGCAAGAAGTCGCTGCTAGTGCCAGACGCTGAGTTAAATAATTCGTTAGATTTTGCCACTATTTTTGGCATTGTTCTAATGTTCAATGCTGCGGCATCCTGGCTGGTCTTCGCACAGCTTGGCATGCGTCCGCTGGAAAAAAAGCTAAGAGCACTAAACAAAGAAACGATCAGTGAATGGGATGGCCCCGGCTGGCGTGTCGCCACTTACGCAATAAAGCTTATTTTGCCGGCCTCGATTTGGGGCGAGCATGCTATGTTTATTGACCCCTTTTTGTTAAAACAGCTCTCGACAAGACGTGACCGGATATTAGCGGCCTGGATGATGGGATCTTGGCTGACATTGGCTGTATTTAGTGTGCTTTATATAGAACTGCTATAACTAAAACATGCAACTTGAAGGGCAGACTACTCTGCCCTCATTTTCGTCACCTTTCCAAAGTTACCGTTGGCTCGCGCTTTTGTTGCCATAGATCTGGTTTGGCCTGCAGATACTCGATAAATGCCTGCGCAGCTACTTTGCAATCTACGCTTTCGGTTTTACAAGGCAAAGTCGCGACATTGTGATAACGGGCACTGAAAGCACGCCCACCGCTGCTATCTTTTGTAGCTTCAACCCGTGTTACCGGATACAGCGCTACGTGCTGCTGGCGCAGGATAATATCCAACCGGTCGCTGTGCTCTGCTTGCAATTGTTGTAACAACTGCCAGCCGTCATTGCCATCGGCCAGATAACTGGTGGTGACCAAACTATAACGTTGTTGCGGCTCAACGGCTTGCCAGCTGCCGTCTTGTTTGATATCCAGCGTGGTTAACTCTGCGGTAGCCGGGCCGGTTTGTTTTGCCACATAACGTATACCGGCAACATAAGGAAACTTACCGGTATGGGCCCCGGCAACTACCGACTGGCTGATAATATCGGTGAGTAACATGCGTAAATCTGCACCGCTAATGCTCAGCACACTAAGCGGCGTATCAAACGGCAGCACTTCCAGACGAATATTACCTTCGCGCACTTCACCTGCTGCCAACGGCGCACGGATATTACCGGCTGCAACTAATGACAGCTGCACCGGCCGTTTCATCAGGTTTTGTACTGCAGTTTGGTTGACATAGTTAAGCATCGCATCGGCGATATGCCCTGCCAGTGCCGAGCCATGCTTATCACTGCCGCCGCTACCGGGCAGGCGTACATGGGGTACTTCGGTTTCGGTGCTGCTGATCACCGCACCATAAGCTTGCTGTACCGCCGGCAAATAAGTGCTATCCAGCACAGCGCGCAGCGCCGCATCTTCGGCAACAATGGCTGTGCGCGGCAGACCGGCAACATAACGCTCTGTCGCAGCTTGCTCAGCTGCGGCAATACGGCTGGGTTCATTGCGCAGTGCCGAGCGGAAATAGTCTGTACCAGCCAGTAAGGTATTTTGTCCGGCACAGCTTAGCAGCTCACCGCCGGTGTTAAACTTAAGCCTTGCCTGACCCACGGCCTGAGCAAACTGCCCTGCCTGCACCACACAGGTTTTACCTTTACCATCAGAATTTATTACCAGCTCAGCATAGGGCCGCTGATTGCCTAAATACCAGTGACGAAAATCACCCAGCAGGCTGTGCGAGTGGCCGCCAACAATAACATCTATACCGTTAACCGCAGCGGCCAGTGTCAGGTCACGCTGATTGCCCAAATGCGTTAGCGCAATAATGTACTTAACACCCTTTGCAGTTAACATATCTACGGTTTGTTGTGCACTTTGCACTTCATTGTTAAATACTATCGCGCCGGTATCGGGCGCTATGGCACGCATATCTTCCAGCGCCAGGCCAAATACTGCCACCAGTTCACGCTCTGCTGCGGCATCAACACTCTCCACAGCTTTCAGTTGGTTGTTATCCAGTACAAATAAGCTGTAAGGCTTCAGGTTTTGGCTGTTTACCAACAACGGCTCAGCGCTGGTATCAACGTTAGCGGCCAGCACAGGAAAGTTTACCTTGTCGACAAAGTCTGCCAGTTTGGTCAGGCCAATATCAAACTCATGGTTGCCCAGCGCCATGGCATCGATATTCATCCGATTTAGCACATCGATATTAATGCGCTGTTCAAACAGCTCAAAATAGGCACTGCCTTTAAAGGCATCGCCGCCATGTAAAAATAGCGCCGGCACGCCATCTTGCACAGCCTGCTGCCGCAATTGCTGTGCCTGGGTTAACAAGCGCGGATGGCCGCCAATATAGGTGTAAATCGGCCTGCCGGCGGCGTCCTTTACACCGGCTGGGCTGGCATCAAACTGCGAGTGGGTGTCGTTAATATGAATAAGGCTCAGCGTTAAGCCTGGCTCTGCTGATGTTGATGATGAAGGCAACGCGCTGCAGCCGGCCAGCAGCAATGCAGAAAAAAACGGCGCAGAAAACAGTAGTGAAGAGCTAAATCGCATAAATAAAACCTGTGTAAAGCCGGTTAAAGTGCCGTGCGGATTTTTTCTGCCAGCGCTTTTATTTTTTCCATATCGCCCATTGCAGCACCATGGCCGGATAATTTAGATAAATGCTCCGGAATTAAGTGAAAGTGCAAATGCGGTACTGTCTGCCCTGCAGCAGCGCCGTTTAACTGCATTAGCACCACGCCTTCAACGCCAAGGGTTGATTTGAGCGCCGACATCACTTTTTGTACTGTGGTCATGGTATGGCTAAGCTCATCTGCCGGAATATCTAACAGCGTCTCAGCCTGAAATTTCGGGATCACCAGGGTATGGCCGTCGGCCTGCGGCATAATGTCCATAAAGGCTAACGTGTAGTCGTCTTCGTACACTTTAAAACTGGGGATTTCATCGCGCAGAATTTTGGCAAAAATATTGTTGTTATCGTAGCTCATGCAGTTCTCCTTAATGCGGGCCAATACAGCAAACTTAACCGATTATGCCAGTACTTGACGATATTAAACCAGCTTTTGACGGAACGCATTAGTACGCAAACGCGGGCTGGAACCCCGTTTTGGTCGCCACAGAGTGTCTGAGCCCTGCCGTAGGCATTAGGGCGAGTTGCTGTGGCGAGCCAGGGCGGGTGTTGCAGCAAAGCGTTTTAACTGCACAAATACCGCGCATGAAACCGCAGATGCTGCTCAATAAAGCTGGCGATAAAATAATAGCTATGGTCATACCCCGCCTGCAGGCGGATCTCAGCCGGCGCAGCGCTTTGCTTCGCCGCCGCAATTAAACTGTCGGTACGCAATTGCTCAGGATAAAAGCTGTCGGCGCTGCCTTGATCAACTAATAACGGCAGCGGATCTTGCGCTATAGCTAACAATACAGATGCATCATATTGCTGCCATTGGCTTTTATCATCAGCTAAATAGCCGCTAAAAGCTTTAATACCCCAAGGGCAATTTACCGGATTACAAATCGGTGAAAACGCCGAAATGCTGCTATAACGCTGCGGGTTACGCAAGCCAATGACTAAAGCGCCATGCCCCCCCATCGAATGGCCACTGATAGCGCGTTTGTCCGACAGTGGCAACTCGGCTTCCAGCAACTGTGGCAGTTCGTTAACAATGTAGTCGTACATGCGGTAGTGCTTAGTAAATGGCTCTCGTGTGGCATTGACATAAAAGCCGGCGCCGAGGCCAAAATCGTAAGCGCCGTTTTCATCATCCGGCACCCCCTCACCGCGCGGGCTGGTATCGGGCATAATCAGCGCTATACCAAGCTCTGCGGCAATACGCTGCGCGCCGGCTTTAGCAGAGAAGTTTTCGTCCGTACAGGTTAACCCTGACAGCCAATACAGTGCCGGCACGGGTTGTGTTTCTGCTTGCGGCGGTAAAAACACCGAAAACTGCATTTCACAGCTAAGTGCTGTTGATGTATGGGTAAAGCGGATTTGTTTGCCACCAAAGCAAAGCTGTTCACTCACTTTGTTTAATTTCATTGTTCCGGATGCCGACATAGTGGGTTTCCTTCAGATTTATAATAGAGAGGATTAGAACCCCGTGCTGGTCGCCACAGAGTATTTTCACTGTGCAAGAATACGGTTGCAATTCCCGCTGTGCTCGCCACAGCAACTCGCCCTACTACCTTCGGCAGGGCTCAGACACTCTGTGGCTGCGCCATCGGGATTCCAACCTCTTCTGCTTAATTACCGGCAAACGCTATCAAAAATGAATTACCGTACGAATCGACTTACCTTCGTGCATCAAATCAAAGGCGTCGTTGATCTGCTCCAACGGCATGGTATGGGTAATAAAGGTATCCAGCTCAAATTCGCCGTTTAAATAACGCTCAACATAATCCGGCAACTCAGTGCGGCCTTTTACGCCACCAAAGGCGGTACCGCGCCAAACCCGACCGGTAACCAGCTGAAATGGCCGGGTCGAAATCTCCTGGCCGGCACCGGCTACACCGATAATAACCGACTCACCCCAGCCCTTATGGCAACACTCCAGCGCCGAGCGCATAACGTTGACATTACCGATACACTCAAACGAGAAGTCTACGCCACCGTCAGTCATCTCTACGATAACGTCCTGAATTGGTTTATCGAATTTTTTCGGATTAATAACGTCTGTAGCGCCAAGTTTGGTGGCGATATCAAATTTACTTTCGTTAATATCAATGGCAATAATACGGCTGGCTTTGGCCATTACCGCACCGATAATGGCAGATAAACCGATACCGCCTAAGCCAAAAACAGCTACGGTGTCGCCCTCTTTCACCTTAGCGGTGTTCATTACCGCGCCCATACCGGTGGTTACACCACAGCCGAGCAAACACACTTTTTCCAGCGGAGCGGCTTTATTAATTTTGGCCAGTGAAATTTCCGGCAGCACGGTGTACTCAGAAAACGTCGAGGTGCCCATATAGTGATAAATCGGCTTGCCGTCTTTGGAGAAACGCGTAGTGCCGTCGGGCATTAAACCCTTACCCTGGGTGGCACGAATGGCCTGACACAGGTTAGTTTTACCGGATAAACAAAACTTACATTTGCCGCATTCCGGGGTGTACAACGGAATAACATGGTCGCCCACCGCAACCGAGGTTACGCCCTCGCCTATAGCTTCAACAATACCGCCACCTTCATGGCCCAAAATGGCCGGAAAAATGCCTTCAGGATCTTCACCCGACAACGTAAAAGCATCGGTGTGGCACACGCCGGTGGCAATAATTTTAACCAGCACTTCGCCTTTTTGCGGTGGCATTAAATCCACTTCTTCAATCGATAATGGCTGGCCGGGGCCCCAGGCCACAGCGGCGCGTGTTTTGGTCATTTGCATCAGGTTGTCCTTTTTGTCGTTTGTACAGCGCAAAAATCTGTTACCAGCAAGTGTAACCTGATTTTTATTTTTGCCATATCAGTATGAATGCCACTAAAATGCAAATCAGTTTTTCATATTTGCAAAACTATGCAGGCGAAAAGCACGGCAGCTTGCGTTACAACGCCCGCCCTTGCTTGCCACAGCAACTCGTTCGCGCTGACACTCTGTGGCAACCAGAACGGGGTTCTAACCGCTGCCTTAGACTGCAGTTTCGGGACTGCAGCCTTGCTTCAGCAAAGCCGATTTAATACAAGAAGGTTTAAATGAAACAGTGGATTGGCATTAGCGAATTTGTCGCGGTGGCGGAGCTGCAAAGCTTTACCAAAGCCGCAAAGCAACTAAACATCTCAGTGGCGCAGGTAAGCCGTAATATTGCCGAACTTGAAGCCAGTTTAGCGATAAAACTGCTGTATCGCAGCACGCGCAGTGTTAGCCTAACCGAAGAAGGCCTGCTGTATTTACAGCATTGCCGGCATTTAGTCGCCAGTTTAGAAGAAGCCAATCGCACCTTAGCCAACTTAAAAGCCACGCCACGCGGCCAAATCAAACTTACCGCGCCGGTATTTTACGGTGAAACCCGCATTGCCCCTTTGCTGCATAATTTTATGCAGCTATACCCCGACACTGAGCTGGATTTACAGCTAACCAACAACAAACTGGATTTAGTTCAGGGCGGCTTCGATTTAGCTATCCGCCTGGGCACACTGGAAAGCTCCAGCCTGATCGCACGCAAGCTGGCAAGCCGCACCCAATATGTGGTGGCGTCACCGGCTTATCTGGCACAAAACGGTACACCGCAAAACCTGACTGAGCTTGCACGGCACCAATGCTTAACCGGCACCGTAGCGCAGTGGCGTTTTACGCAGCACGGCAAAGTAGTGCACTTTAAGCCTCAGGGCCGTATTCTTTGTAATAGCGGCGTAGCATTAATGGACGCCGCATTAAAAGGTTTAGGTCTGGTGCAGCTGCCGGATTATTATGTCGGGACTAAATTACAAAGCGGCGACTTGGTGGCAGTACTTAACGAGCTGCGCCAGCCAGATGACGGTATCTGGGCGCTTTATCCGCAAAACCGGCATTTGTCGGCAAAAGTGCGGGTGCTGGTCGATTATCTGGCGGCGAAACTTGGCTCAGCAGCAGCACTGTGATAGCGTTTTAGTTAACATAACTCTTTAGCGGATAAACGATGAAGTTTTTCATATCAACCATACTTCTGCTGGCCAGCAGTCTTAGTTTTGCCAACGACAGCTTTAAACAAGACCAGCATTACCAGCTGCTTAACACGGCTAAAAGTGAAACTGCACAGGTGGTGGAGTATTTTTCGTACTACTGCCCGTTTTGCTACAATTTTGAGCCCATAGTTGCCGAGTTAAAACAGGCACTGCCGGCTAACACCCCCTTGCACAAAGTACCGGTATCTTTTTTAGGCGGAAATATGGCTGCGACTGTGCAACGCGCTCACGCTACAGCCACTTTATTAAAAGTGGAAAACGCTTTTGCCGCGGCTTTGTTCAACCAGATCCATCAGCAACGTAAGCCACCGCAAAACCGCGCAGATATTAAACAGTTGTTTACCAGTATCGGCACAGAAGCACAGCAATTTGACGGCCATTTTGACAGTATGATCGTCAACAGCATGATTGCTGAGTACGATGCTGCCGTTAGTGCTGCCGATATCCGTTCTGTGCCAAGCTTTGTAGTAAACAACAAATATTTGGTTAACATCCGTGCTGTATCATCACAGCAGCAGTTTAATGAGCTGGTTAATTATTTGCTCAGCTTAGATCAACAGGTGGCGGCAAAATGAAGACGCTGAAAATCGATTTGGTTTCCGATATTGCCTGCCCCTGGTGTGCTATTGGCTATGCAAGATTGCAGCAAGCGCTTAGCAGCCTGCCTGAGTTGCAAACAGAATTGGAATGGCATGCGTTTGAGCTAAACCCGGATAAAAACGCGCCGCAAGAGCCAATTTTGCCGGCACTGAGCCGTAAATATGGTCGCAGCGAAGACGACATGCGCGCAGCTCAGGCCAATATGATGCAAATAGCTGCCGATTTGGAGCTTAACTTTAGCAAAATGCAGCAGCGCTTTACCTGCAATACCTTTGACGCTCACCGCCTGGTAAAATGGGCCGCCACGCACGACAAAGCCACTGCAATGAAGCTGGCGTTATTTGCGGCCTATTTTGGTGAAGCCAAAGATGTATCTGATGCTGCCATTTTGGCAAACTGCGCCGAGCAAGCCGGCCTTGATAAAACCGAAGCTCAGCGTATTTTAGCCAGCGATGATTTCAGCAGTATCGTTAAAGAAGATATCGCAAAATATCAGCAAGCCGGCATTTCATCGGTACCGGCCTTTATAATCAATAACCGCTACCTGATCTCCGGCGCACAGGAACCCGCCCAACTGGCTGCCAGCCTGCAGCAAATTGCCAACGAAATGGCATAAACAACTACTGAGCGTTAGCGCCGGGATGAAAGCGATAATGGCCGGTAATGTTGTAATCAAACAGCATATCGGCCAACACCGGTCCGGCACCGATATTGTGTACTATCAATGGCCGCTGGCCGTCGTCTGAACGTTTATTTACGACTATGCCGATATGCGGCAAATTGCCCGGCAGCATCCAGGTTACCAGATCGCCCGGCTGGTAGGCACTACCCTGCCGGCTTATCGCCAAACGTGTACCATGACGGCTGAAAAAGGTTTGCAGATTGGGGACGCGGCGATGATCAATATTGCTATCCGGCCTGGTTAAGCCCCAAATCCGCTTTGACGGGTAAAGCTCGAAATCAGCACGCATATCCTCATGCACTAACTGCTGTAAATCGATACCTAAAGCACGATAACTGCGGATCACCACATCAGTACAGACGCCAATATCTGCCGGTACATCGCCATTTGGGTAGGCAATACGCAAATAACGACCATCGTAACGCACCTGCTGCTGAGTGCGCTCCAGCGCCGCAGTCACCAATTTATCGCTGAACGTCTCTGCCAAACTGTACTGAGGTAATAAACACAACACTAATGCCAATGCAGGGCTTACTAAGCGGGATAACAGGAAAGGCGGCATAAATTGCTCCTTGCAACGCCATTAAACTCAGGCATAAGGCGCACCTGCAGCGATAAAGTTCCTTCGTTTATGCTAAAGATTCCAGCAATAAGGCAATGCCCTGGCCACCGCCAATGCACATGGTTACCAAGCCATACCGACCGCCTCTACGCTTAAGCTCGGCCAATAATTTAATGATTAAGATAGAACCCGTAGCACCGACCGGATGCCCCAGCGCGATAGCGCCGCCGTTAGGGTTTACTTTTGCGCTGTCAAAGCCCAGCGTTTGGCTTACCGCCATAGCCTGAGCAGCAAAAGCCTCATTTGATTCAATCACATCGATATCAGCCACCGTTAAACCGGCTTGTGCCAGCACCTGCTGTACCGCCGGTATTGGCCCTAATCCCATCACACCTGGTTCGACGCCGGCAAAAGCATAACCAAGCAGACGCGCCTGTGGCCTAAGGCCGCGTTTTTCCGCCTCAAACCGGCTGGTTAGCAGCATGGCGGCAGCACCATCATTTAAGCCCGAGGCATTTCCGGCAGTAACGAGGCCATCAGCTTTAAACGCCGGTTTAAGCTTAGCCAAACTCTCTGCTGTGGTATCGGCGCGGATATGCTCATCGCGGTCAAATTGCACTTCATTGCGGCCAACCTGAACGGTTAGCGGTACGATCTGAGCGTCAAAATAGCCCAGCCGCTGCGCTGTGGCAGCACGCTGCTGGCTTATTAGCGCAAAGGCATCTAAGTCGGTGCGGCTAAAGCCATATTGGCCGGCGATAGTTTCCGCGGTAATGCCCATATGACCGCTGCCAAAAGGGTCGGTCAAAATGCCCAGGGTTAAATCTGTTACTGCACCGTGGCCCATTTTTAAACCACGCCGCACCTTTGGCAGTAAATAAGCGCCGTTACTCATACTCTCGGCGCCGCCGGCCAGGGCAATAGTGCTGTGCCCCAGCTGAATAAGCTGCGCCGCCGATATTACCGACTGTAGTGCCGAGCCGCATAAGCGGTTGACATTAAAGGCGGCAGAGCTGGCGGCCATACCGGCGTTCAATGCGATATGCCTGGCTAAATAGGCATCTTCTGCACCTGTGGTAATAATATGGCCAAATACCGCATGGTCGACATCGGTTGCTGCTACACCAGAGCGGCTAATGACTGCCTTAGCCACTGCTGTACCCAGCTGCGCCGGACTTAAGCCTGCTAAACTACCGCCAAAACTACCAATGGCCGTGCGGGCACCGGCTAAAATTACAATGTCCGTTAAGTTCATTCCGGTCATACCCAATTTTCCACCCTCAACCCCGTCACGCGATTAAACTCCCGCGCATTGTTGGTCACCAGTATCGCGTCTTCCGCCAGTGCATGGCTGGCTATCCATAAATCATTTGCCCCTATAGGTGTGCCTGCTGATTTTAAGCGATTAAATTGCTCTGCGTAATGAAGACAAAGTGAAGGAGAAGATTGATATAGAACCGGAATTTGCCTGGTCAACATTGCCAGCTTTCGCATAACTTCAGCAGTTTTGTTACTGTTCTGTGCCCCTTTAAGTAGCTCGGCATAGGTAAAAAATGACATTCGTAATGGTGTATCGGCTGGCAAAGTGTCGATATGTGCAGCAACTGAAGGAGGATTATTTTTTAACAGATAAATAAGAATATTTGTATCCAGCAAATAGATCACAATTCCTCCCTGTCTTGCATCAATGGCTGAGCACGATATTCTGCTTCGAGTTCTGCAATAAAATCAGCATCGAATCCATCCAATGCTGCCATTAAAGCCTCACCACGTTTTTCTGGTAAAGGATGGATCACTAAATCACCCTGCTCATTACGGCTTATCTCAACGGTGTTAGTATCCAAGCGAAATTCCTGAGGGATCCGCACAGCCTGACTGTTACCATTCATAAACACACGACTTACCGCAGACATAGCCACCTCTTTGTACACACAATTATGTATGTATTTTGGTAGTGCACTGCAATCTTGTCAAGGTAGAGCAAGACCGACTATACAAGTGACTTAGTTTGAGTTTAGCGCTGGCCTTTTCGCTTTCGGCAGGCTTTTAACCACTAACTGATACGAGTTTTCAATCTGGCGCTTTATTTCGTTGGCCGGCACACTGCCATCCAGCAACACGGTGTTCCAATGCTGTTTGTTCATATGGTAACCAGGCGTAATGGCCGGAAAAATATCACGCAGCATCATGGCTTCAGCCGGGTCGCATTTTAAATTAACTCTGGCAAGACCATCCTGCTCACTTAAAATAGCGAAGATTTTGCCTACTTTGTACACGTAGATATCCGGACCAAACGGGAAGTCCTCGATGCTTTGCAGTTGCATCAGGCAATGGTCCCGGCATTGTTGAAAGTCCATAGCAGTTTAATCTCCGTTACACCCTAAACTGAGCCGCAGAGGTGCTCAACTGATTCGCCAAGCCTAACAAATGATGGGTACTTTGTGCTACCTGAGATATTGCCGTACTGTTTTCCTCTGCCGCAGCACTCAGGCTGGCAATGCCTTGCGCCAACGTAGCGCTGACCTGAGTTTGCTCTTCAGCGGCACTGGCGGTTTGCGACATCAGAGCACTAAGTTTGCTTAAACGCTGTTGTATGTCTTGCACGGCCTGCTGCATAGCGCCAGCATCTGCCACTGATTGCGCCGCCTCGGTAGAGCATACCGAACTATGGTGCACCAGGGCGTCTGACTGGCGGCCTATTCCGCTTAACACGGCTGAAATATCCTGTATCGCTTCCTGCACCTTGGTAGCCAACTGACGCACTTCATCGGCCACTACGGCAAAACCGCGACCATGCTCTCCGGCCCGGGCCGCTTCTATGGCGGCGTTTAACGCTAACAAATTGGTTTGCTCGGCAATGCTGTTAATGACCGCCAGTACGCTACCAATACGTTTGCTATCCTGCGCCAGCCCCTGCACCTGTTGCTCAATGGCATTAAAGCTCACCATACTGCGCTCTAATGATTGGCTGCTAACATCCAGTCTTTCAGTTAACTGCTGGCCTAGCTTTTGGCTGGCATTAACTTCAGTAGCGGCAGCAATAGTATTTTGGCCAATTTCTGCCGCGGCGTAACTCATTTGCTCGATGGCGGTGGCCAGTTGATCGGTCTCACGCGCCTGCAGCTGAATACTGCCATCTGCCTGGGTGATGGCGGCAGAGTTTTGTTCGGCGGCTTGTTCCAGCTGTTGACCTACGCCAATGAGCTGCGAAATAAGCTGGCGCAAGCGGTTTTGCATCCGGGCCAACCAACTCATTAAGTGGCCGGCGTTGTTATCTACCTGCATATCCAAAGTCAGATCGCCACTGGCAATCCGGCTGGTTAGCTGGCACATGATATCGGGTTCACCGCCTAAGGGCCGCAACACAAAATTACTGACCAGCTTAGCCGCCAACAACGCCAGTAGTATGGCAATCAAGGCGATGCCAATACCAATATTGCCCATCCGGTAGGCTGGCGCCATCACTTCTGCGATATCTATTTCCGCCAGTAAGGCCCATTGCACTCCAAACACACTCAGCGGCGCAAAAGCCGACAACACTGGGTTGCCGTTGTAGTCGATAATACTGCTGATGCCGCTCTGGCCAGCCAAAGCGGCCTTGCTGGCGGCAGTGTCAACACCGTTACGTGCAACGGTACCGGCAAAAGACGCCTGCACAGTGCGGTTTGTTGCATCCAGATAAGAATCGGAGCGCATACGATTATCGGCGCCAACCAGATAGGTTTCACCTGTCTGCCCCATGCCTTCGCGAATTTGCATCACCTGATTAATTTTTTCGATAGACAGCTGCACCGCGACATACACTTGTTGTCGCGCCAGTTGCACAGGTTTGGCCAAAAAGGCCGCCGCATCGTTATTAGACGGCGCATAAGGCGAAAAATCTTCCATCAGAGTATCGACTGTACTGCTTTTTAAGCGCTGATACAAACGGCCAAGGCCAGAGTCGCGATAGGGGCCATGCTGCAAATTAGTGGCATAATCGGCCTCGCGCGCGACGGTAAACACCACAGTACCATTACTATCAATAACGAAGATGTCGTAAAAACCCAGCTGCTGGTTTAACTGCTGTAATACCGGATATAGGGTGTCCAACTGCTGTACGTCAGTGGCACCAGCTACGACGGCGGCCACGGCACTTAAGCCACCATTAAAGTCTTGCAGCATTTGCGTAACCTGACGCTGCTTAATTTCTCTTACGGCCAACAACTGCGCCTGGGCATGTTGCTCTAATTCGTGCCGGGCCATGTAAGTTATTACCACAGTGGCAATAACCAGCGGTAATAACACGATTAATAAGCTGATTAATCTAACTTTACTGATAAACCCCATAGCGGTCTCCCGGCTGCCATTGCACCACTGTGATGCAAAAAGCTATCTGATGATCCGAATATCAATATAGCTGCAACCTTTAACCTTAAACAGAAACATTGCGACATATTTTTTTATAAAATAAAAACCCCGCGTTAAAGCGGGGTTGCATTTTAATGGAATGAGCGGGGCTACATTACGGCTTGGTGTATTTATCCAGCCACTGGAACACTTCGTTGTACCAGCGTACGCGGTTATCTTTATTCAAGATCCAGTGGTTTTCGTCCGGGAATATCACTAAACGCGAATCGATACCCTTGCGCTGCAGGTTAGTAAAAGCACCTAACCCCTGGGCATAAGGTACGCGGTAATCTTTTAAACCGTGAATAACCAGCATTGGCGTTTGCCATTTATCCGCCAGCGCTGCCGGGTTAAATTTCTGGTAATCAGACTCCGGCTTCCAGGCTGGTCCACCTAAGTCAAATTCCGGAAACCACAACTCTTCGGTGCTGCCATAAAATGACGGCATGTCATATAAACCAGCGTGGTTTACCAGACATTTAAAACCGGTTGGCCAGTTACCGGCTATCCAGTTCATCATGTAACCGCCGTACGATGCACCCAGCGCACAGGCGCGGTCGCCGTCAATCCAGGGTTGGGCTTTAACGATATATTCAAAACCTTTCTTTAAATCTTCCAACGGCTTGCCGCCCCAGTCACGGCTGATAGAATCGGTAAAAGCCTGGCCATAACCGGTAGAGCCATGAAAATCGACCATCACTACCGCATAGCCTTTAGCGGCATACATTTGCGCGTTCCAGCGCTCGTTAAACATATTGCCGAAGCTGCCTTGCGGACCACCGTGTACTAAAAACGCCAGCGGATATTTTTTCGCCGCATCAAAGTCCCACGGCTTTACCAAATAGCCGTACACGGTATCGTCGTTGGCACCCTTAAAGCTAAATTGCTCGTAATCGCCAAACTGCACTTCTTTGTGCCAGTCGGCGTTAATATCGGTCAATTGTGTCAGGTTACTACCGTCAGTGTTAAGCTGAAACACCTCTGGCGGCGTATCCAGTTTGTGGTTAGTAAATACAATTTTATCTGCCGCTACATTCAGCGCGCCGGCATAGCCATCTGCATACACTTTGCGTACGTCACCAAAGCCGGTGTTAATTGCATAAATAGCATACTGGCCCAGATCCTGGGCAGTTACATAGATGGTGCGGTTATCTGCACCAAATTTATAGTCACTTACTGAACGGTCAAACTCAGCCGCCAGCTCTTTACGCTGCCCGGTCACCATATCCAGCAGCACCAGGCTAAACTTATCGGCTTCAGCCTGTGGCTTGCTCATGGCTTTGTATGCCATAAAGCGGCCATCATTAGAAAACGACGGCTGTGCGTCCCAGGCTGGGTTAGCGGCGGTTAAATTTTGTTTTTCACCGCCAGCTACCGGCACCATAAAGATGTCGTAATTGGTGTGCCAGGCCTGATCGGCTGCCGGAATTTTTGCGCTAAACACCAAACGCTGACTATCCGGTGTAAATGCCACTTCGTTCATGCCAGCGATGTTGGTATTCCAGTCACTCATCAGGTTAGTGGCATCTTTCACCACGCCCTGCCCCAATGCGGCTACATGCAAGTGGTTGCGATACGGCGTTAACCAATGATCCCAGTGCCGCACCATAAGCTGATCATAAGCCATAGCGCTGTCTTTTTTCGCCGCATCGGCAGCTTTAGCCTCCAGTGTACATTGTAGGCTTTGGCAACCGGGTTTAACTGATAACGCCAGTGCAAGTTGCTTACCGTCTGAGGAAACTTTAAAGCCCTCTACCGCTAACGGCAGATCGGTAACTTGTAGCGCTTCACCACCGTACAACGGTAACTGCCATACCTGGCTCGTGCCGCTGCGGTTGGCAATAAAATAGATACTCTGGCCGTCATTCGCCCACTGTAGCTGGCTTTCACGGCCCATACTCTGGGTTAAACGGCTGACTTTATTTAAGTTGGATAAATCCATCAGATACAGATCGCTGCTGTGATCTGCCGGGCTAAAGCCAGTGTTAGTCTGGCCATAGGCGACATAACGACCATCTGGTGATAACACCACATCATGCAGTTTATTAAAGCGGTTTAAATGCTCAACCGTAAGCGGAGCTTTGGCCAGAGCACTGCCTGTTGCCAACAGCGCCAGCGTAAGTAAGGTCTTTTTCATGCGTATCCCTTGATTTTTGTTGTTATAAGCTGAAAAAACAAAGGCCACAGTATTACTGCAGCCTTGTGCTGGATCAGGCCTTAGCCGTCGTGTCCATCTTTTCAATATTCACTTTCCAGATGGCTGGCCCCTGCTGGTGCACATTATTACCATTGGAATCTACCGCTACTGTTACCGGCATATCCTGTACGTCGAATTCGTAAATGGCTTCCATACCCAAATCGGCAAAAGCCACCACGCGGGATTTTTTAATCGCTTTGGATACCAGATAAGCTGCACCGCCCACGGCCATTAAATACACCGCTTTGTGCTGCTTGATGCTGGCGACGGTTTTATCACCGCGTTCAGATTTACCAATCATGCCGAGCAGTCCGGTTTGCGACAGCATCATATCGGTAAATTTATCCATCCGGGTTGCCGTTGTCGGGCCGGCCGGGCCGACCACTTCATCGCCTACCGCATCGACCGGGCCAACGTAATAAATAAAGCGGTTTTTAAAATCAACGCCATCGGGCAGCGCTTCGCCACGGTTTAACATATCGGCAATGCGTTTATGCGCGGCATCGCGGCCGGTCAGCATTTTGCCACTTAGCAGCACCGTTTCACCGGCTTGCCAGCTTTGTACGTCTGCTGGCGTTACGGTATCCAGGTTTACCCGGCGTACATTGGCGCCCAGCTCCCAGGTTACCTGTGGCCAGTCTTCCAGTTTTGGCGGGGTAATATCAGCAGGCCCTGTGCCATCTAAATGAAAATGCACATGGCGCGTGGCTGCACAGTTAGGGATCATCACTACCGGTAAACTGGCTGCATGCGTTGGTACGCTGTTAATTTTTACATCTACTACTGTCGTTAAACCGCCTAAGCCCTGGGCACCTATACCCAGTTTGTTAACTTTTTCGTACAGCTCTAAACGCAGTTTTTCGTCTGCAGTTTCAGCGCCTTTGGCAATTAACTCCTGAATATCGACCGGCTCCATCAGCGCTTCTTTAGCCAGCACTGCCGCTTTTTCGGCTGTACCACCGATGCCTATACCCAGCATACCCGGCGGACACCAGCCGGCACCCATTTTTGGTAGGGTTTCCAGTACCCAATCAACTATTGAATCAGAAGGATTGAGCATTGCCATCTTGGTTTTGTTTTCTGAACCACCGCCTTTGGCAGCAATCATCACTTCCACATGGTGGCCGGCAACTAAATCGATATGCACGACTGAAGGCGTATTGTCTTTAGTGTTTTTGCGACCGCCGGCAGGGTCAGCCACGATAGAAGCGCGCAATGGGTTATCCGGGTTTAAATAAGCACGACGGGTACCTTCGTCCACCATCTGCTGCACCGTCATATCGGTTTTATCCCACTTTACATCCATACCAATTTTAACAAAGCAGGTAACGATGCCGGTGTCCTGACAAATGGGTCTGTGGCCTTCGGCCGACATACGCGAGTTAATTAAAATTTGCGCTATGGCATCTTTCGCAGCCTGGTTTTGCTCTTTGTGGTACGCAACTTCCAATGCTTTGATAAAATCCAGCGGGTGATAGTAAGAGATGTATTGCAATGCATCTTCGATGCTGTCGATAAAGTCTTGCTGGCGAATAACCGTCATGTTACTTGTCCTCTGACGCCTCTGGCAGCGCCATGTTTAACTATTTTAGCGGGTGCTGGTATGATAGCGCGCATCAGAAACAGCGGCTAGCCCCATTCATGCAGCAGTACCTTATTCCACCGGAAATTTATGGCGACACGCCGGATCATTTACTGGCATACTTTGCCCACTTTGCGCAGCAGCCCTGGGCAATATTACTCGACTCTGCCGCACCACATCACGTAAACAGTCGTTTTGACATTATGGTGGCCGAGCCACTGGCGACTTTAGAAGCCAAATCCGGTTGCAGCGTGTTAACCGACGAGAACGGTGCCCATAGCTACAATGAAGACCCTTTTACCGTATTAAAATGCGCACTTAAACGTTATTACCCGCAGCAGGTGAGCAGCGACCTGCCTTTTGTTGGCGGCGCCCTGGGCTATTTTGCTTACGATTTAGGCCGTTATGTCGAAACACTACCGGCAACAGCCACGGCCGATATTCAGCTACCCGATATGGCAGTGGGCATTTATCACTGGGCACTGATTCTGGATAAACTGCACCAGCAGTTATGGTATGTCGATTACCATGGCGCAGCAGAAGCAGGCTGGCTAAAACTGCATGCCAGGTTGCAACATGCATTACCACAATCTGCCGCATTTAGCCTAAGCGGCAGCTGGCGAGCTAATATGGACAAGGCCGGGTACGTCGCGCGTTTTAATCAGGTGCAGGACTATTTGCTTAGTGGCGATTGCTACCAGATAAACCTGACCCAGCGTTTTTCGGCACCTTATCAGGGCGATGAATGGCAGGCATATTTGCAATTACGTGATAAAAATGCTGCGCCCTTTTCGGCCTTTATCCGCTTGCCGCAGGGCGCAGTGCTGAGTATCTCCCCCGAGCGCTTTTTGCAATTGCACGGCAATAAAGTAGAAACCAAACCGATTAAAGGCACCCGGCCGCGCGGTATTTGCCCAATGGCGGATGCCGTTGAAGCCGACACTTTACGTAATTCGCTAAAAGATCGCGCCGAAAACGTGATGATAGTGGATTTGCTGCGTAACGACTTGGGCAAAGTCTGTCTGCCGGGCTCTGTCGCGGTACCGCAGCTGTTTGCCATTGAAAGCTTTCCGGCGGTGCATCATCTGGTTAGTACGGTAACCGGTACTCTGGCACCAGAGTACAGCGCCAGTGACTTACTGCGTGGTGCCTTTCCCGGTGGCTCTATCACCGGCGCGCCCAAGGTGCGGGCAATGCAGATTATTGAGCAGTTAGAGCCGCAGCGGCGCTCCGTATATTGTGGCGCCATTGGCTACATTAACAGTAATGGCGATATGGATACCAACATTGCCATTCGCACGCTGATTTGCAGCGAAGGGCAAATTTACTGTCAGGCCGGCGGCGGCATAGTGGCCGACTCTGAAGTTGACAGCGAATATCAGGAAACTTTAGATAAAGTGAATAAAATTCTGCCTGTGCTGGCAGCTAAGGGGCATTAAGGGTGCTTGCCGCAGAGTTTCGTCAGCGTTTTTTATTGCAAACGGCCGCCAAAGCCGGTGCCATAGCGGCCAGCGATAAACACCAGGCTGCGGTGTTAGTGCCAGTCATTGATTACGGCACTAAGCTGCAGCTGTTATTTACCCAACGTGCGCTGCATTTGCGCCATCATCCGGGGCAAATCAGTTTTCCCGGTGGCCGCATAGAGCCTGGCGAACAAAGCCATGCTGCGGCACTGCGTGAAGCTCAGGAAGAAATTGGCTTGGCCCCTTCCGCCGTAGACATTCTCGGCACTTTACCACTGCAAAGCACCAGTACCGGTTTTACTATCCAACCCTGGGTTGGCTTACTCTCGCCACAACAAAGCTGGATACTGCAGGCCGATGAAGTCGCCGGTATTTTTGAAGTGCCGCTAACGCATTTTTTGCAGCAGGAAAACCGCCATCAATTCAGCCTACCGCTGCGCGGTAAGGTACAACAGCTACATGCCATGCCGTATCAGGATAAGTTTATCTGGGGCGCTACCGCAGCTATTTTACATAAGTTGTGCCTGCAATTAGCCTAACCGTTAAGTTGTTGTATCAACCTCAGGCCTGATAGCCCTCCTCTTTGCACCGCTTCGCAACAATACTGAAAGCGGCAATACGCCAGCTTTCAATTTCAATTAAGACGTACAGCAAGATGGATAAATATCTATCTTCTGCTATTACTAGAGCAACTTTAGATTAACCCCGCTTAACAACACTGCGTAACTGCAAATAGAAAAGGACGACTATTATGTTGACATTGAACGATATCAACCAGGCCAGCCCCGCTTATATTCGCCTGCTTGTAGCACTGCTATCTGCTAAAACCGATACTGATATTGGAGATGCGATTAGCAAGCTACAGGTATTTTTAAATGCTGACCTTAGCAACACAGATTTTGCAGCACTGCAGCAATTCTTTCATGGCCAGGGCCTCGACGCCCAGGCTATTTTTAAAGATCTTGGCATCAATAGCGCTTTAACTGATGTACAACGCATTTATGAGCATTGGCAAAGATTAACAAATCCTGTTAGCGCTATGACAGAGTTGAAAGACTGGTCGGTAGATTGGGACACCAGTACTGTTGTAGCCGGCAACGAGGATATTAAATTAAAAATGTCGGCCAGAGCAGACACCAGCGTCGAGGTCTGGAATAAAGCGCGCGCGGCACAGCAGGACATTGCCATTAGCGACGCTGATGTTATTGTCAATCATGAAGTTACCGGTGGTTACTCAGCCTCAGGTGCATCAGCCTTATCGTCAGGTTACGCTACGGCGTCCATTGGCATTGACCATGCCAAAGAAATAGAATTCGACCGCTATTTTCAGTATCCGGCAAATACACCCGCCTACCAGGTGGCACTTAACAGTTTCTCAGCCAGCTTGATTATCTGGAGTTTAAACCAGGTTGTAAAAAGCCTGTCGCCTTGTGTCAACGGCATCAATTGCCACGGCCTGCGCGAGCTGTCGTTGCGCACCAAAGGCAGCTTTGCGTTTAATGCCTCGCTTGGTTTTGGCCGCGCCTGGAGCAAAAAAGCCGATGGCAATTTTTCCGACCTGAGCGCTTCACTTAATTTAAAAGCTGGCTTAAGCAAAACCTTCGAGCACAAAGGCGGCATTCATATCCGGCTGTCGGCGCCAAAGGTTAGCATCAAAGGTGTACCGCAACTTCGCGCCGAGGTTGAACTCACCGATGCAAACCAGGAAGGCTTGTCATTTAATATCAATGCCAACGCAGAAATAACAGGTTTAGATGCAGTTGCGAAAAAATACATAGTACCGCTGTTTAACGATGCCGATGAATTAGTCAGCAAACTAGAAGCCTGGAGCAGCCCGGCCGACAAACTGATCGACGGCATTGCAGCCACTACGGCCGATGAATGGTATGCCCCCTTAGTGCAATTAGTTTTTGGCGTTGCCGGCAGCAACGAGGTGTATAACCAACTTATTGCCACAGAATTAACGACTATTGTTAACCGCTATGCTCAGGATCCCGCTGCCGATGCCACTACGCTGGCAAAAATGGCGGTCGATAAACTGTTGCAAACCTTTGACCTTGATAGCAGCAACGAGCAAACGGCTATTATTGCCGCAGATTTATCTAACCAGCTGGCCACTAAATTTACTGAATGGAAAACGGCGTTAACTGACGAAATCACGCAATTTATGCAAGCGCAGCAAGGGCGCATCACCGAAGCGTTGGCACCGTTAGAACAATTGGGTGTAAAGGTGCAGTCACTGCAGAACCAGACCGATGCCTTCGTCATCGACAAAATTAAATATGCCGTCGGTCAGTATCAGGGCTTTAAAGAAAAGGTGCTGGCAGCATTAGAGAAATCGGCCAATATTCAAATTGGTTTGGCGCTGGCGCTGCAGAAAACATCAGCCATTGCACGCAATCACACCCTTGTTATTGATTTTATTGACAGCCAACACGCACTTAGTCAAAGTTTGTATCAGGCGCTTATCCTCGGCAACAACAAGCAGTTTGTGCGTTTACTGGCGCAGGCCGAGCGCGCAGGGCTGGTTAATGTGCCGCAAGAGTCTATCAGTGCACATTACCGCACTGAAAAATCCTTGTCTTTCAACCTCGATTTGTCTGACAGCACAATATCCTACAGCAAAAACATTAATACCGACCTTAGCATCCTGGTTGATAACCTCGGTAACCTTGCCATTAGTGGCTCTGCTAGTGCAACGACCATATCAAAACAGTTTGCTGAAACCCGCCAAGCCTCTATGGCGCTGTCTTACGATTTAGCCAATGCACTTATTGATGAAAACCAATTCGCTGCTTTTGCCATTCACTATACGAATAAAGATATTAAAAAACATACAAGTAAGGAAATGCACGACATTTTGCAATCGATGAATTTGCCGGACGGTGAAGTTGCTATCAATAAAACCGCCATGCCGGACATTATTGCCCCGGACGCCATTGCGTCGCACCTCAGCTGGTATCAGTCACAGCTGTTAACTGAAAAAATAGTCACCAGCACCGTTGATATCTTCATTGGTGACAGCAACAAATTGGTGCGTACCTTACTAAATGCTGATGCCGATTTTGCCTTTGAACTGGCCACCGATCGCTTACTCGAATTAGCCACCACCGAGCATCGACGCAAAGTAGTTGATATTGCACAAGCCTATCGCGAGGTGATAGACCCGGATATGAGCCTTGGTCAGAGTTTGCAGATGTTAGGCAAAGATATAAGGATGAACCCTGATAGGATCCTTAAGGTTTTGAAGCGCAATAAACGGTCTGGCGATGAAATTAAAAGAGCGGGAGGAAAGGGATTCAAGCTCTACTTAGAGGATGTAGAACGCACTTACGAGAAAGCTTATGCGATAAAAGACATTATTATTATCCTGCAATCAAGCTTAAAGCTTATCAATGATTTGAAATCGCAAGGCCTGGCCCCTGCGGCACTTGAGCAGCGCATCAGCAGCGAGCTGATAGCTATAAATGGACGCCTTGGCGATGCGCTTGCACAGTGGGCTAAAGTCAGTGGCTGGCTGATGGATTGGCTGGTTGGCGGCATAGACAAAACGCTGCTGTGCTTCTTCAGTATTTTGCTGTCATTGGCTGACAACCCGCAAAATTTGCTGCGGGTTACCCTGACGCTTGAAGACAACAAAGGTAACAAGACTATTAGGGTGATTAACTAAACCATTAACATGGCAAAGCGTGTTGTGAAAAAGCCCGCGCATACAGTAGCGGGCTTTTGTTATCTATTAGTTTTTCTCATCTGTAATATGCACCGACCAGTTACCAACTGACTTACAGAACAGCGCGGCTTGGGCTACAATGGTGCAACTTTGATAACGACCAAACAGAATTAATTATGATTATCAGCGCTTTTGACATGTTTAGCATCGGCATAGGGCCGTCCAGCTCGCATACTGTAGGCCCGATGCGGGCAGCGAAAAAATTTACCGACGATTTAACCAACAACAACCTGCTTGATAGCGTCACTGCCGTCAAGGTAGAACTGTTTGGTTCTTTGGGCCAAACCGGTATTGGCCACGGCACCGGTAAAGCGGTCATTTTAGGTTTAGCCGGCTATTTACCTGAGACGGTAGATCCGGATGCGGTACCCGGCTTGTTAAAGCAAGTGAATGACGAACAGCAAATCCGCCTCGCCAAGCTGCAGCCGGTTAATTTTCCGCGCGAAGGTGCCATCGTATTTCACCGGCGTAAAACCTTAAAAGAGCACTCCAATGGTATGGAGTTAATTGCCTACGACAAAGAGAAAAACATCGTGCTACGCGATGTGTACTTCTCTATCGGTGGCGGTTTTATTGTTAAAGCCGAAGATTTTGCCAAAGAAAAAGAAGCGGCCAGCCAGTTTGCTGCCGACAACCCGCCGCCGTTTCCGTTTGAATCTGGCGCTGAGCTGCTGGCACTGTGTAAAGAGCATGGCTTATCGATTGCCGGCCTGATGCTGGAAAACGAAAAAGTACTACGCAGCCCGGCTCAAATTACTGACGAGCTGAACAATATCTGGTTAACCATGCGTGCTTGTATTGAGCGCGGTATTAAAACCGAAGGCATACTGCCAGGCGGTTTAAAAGTAAAACGTCGCGCGCCGGCGTTGTATAAAAAATTAATGGCCGAAAAAAGCAGCGACCCACTGCAGGTCATGGACTGGGTAAACCTGTTTGCGCTGGCCGTTAACGAAGAAAACGCTGCCGGTGGCCGCGTGGTTACCGCCCCGACAAACGGCGCTGCCGGCATAATTCCGGCGGTATTAATGTACTACGACAAATTTATTCAGCCGGTTACGCCGGATATTGCCGTGCAATACCTGCTCACCGCAGCGGCTATCGGCATTTTATATAAGAAAAACGCCTCTATTTCCGGTGCTGAAGTTGGCTGTCAGGGAGAAGTCGGCGTGGCGTGCTCTATGGCGGCGGCCGCACTCACTGAAATACAGGGCGGCACGCCTTTACATGTCGAAAACGCCGCAGAAATTGGCATGGAACATAACCTCGGCCTAACCTGTGATCCGGTAGGCGGTTTGGTACAGGTGCCCTGCATAGAGCGTAACGCCATGGGCTCAATTAAAGCCATTAATGCTTCACGCCTGGCGCTACGTGGCAGCGGCGATCAAAAGGTGTCGCTGGATAAAGTGATAAAAACCATGTGGGATACCGGTAAAGATATGCAAACCAAATACAAAGAAACCTCACGCGGGGGGTTGGCGGTGAATATTATTGAGTGTTAACCACACTTACATCGGGCCTGCATGACACTTCAGCAGATACGGCTTTAATTTGTCACGCCAGACTGGCAGAATAAAGCCACTTCATTTCTGTCAGTTGAAGATCCTATGATAAAGCACTTTAATGCCCTGGCGCTGCTGTTGTTCAGCAGCGCCAGCTTCGCCTCCCTGCCGCTAGCCGGCAACTGGATCACCGATTTGCAAGGGCAAAGCTTAACCGATCCGCAAAGCTCGGGCTTAACTTACCGCCATGGCGAACTTATTCATATTGGTGACAATAGCGCCGCCGAGCATATGCGCAATAAACTGATGCGGATAAACCCGCATACGGCACAACTTAACGCTGCACCGCTTAACATCAGTGTATCAGCAAAGGTGTTAAACGGCTGTTTTGGCGCGCTCTTTGCCAGCTATCCGGATTTTGAATCCCTGACCTGGGACAAAGTTGACGACAGCGTGCTTATCTCTGTCACCGAAGATTCATCTTTCGTTAGCCTGAGCCCTGAATGTCAGCAGCGTTATGCTGACAGTTACTCTACCGACTTCCCTACCTTACTGGTAAAGATTGAAACCGACACCAAACTAAGCCGGGCCGAAATTACCGCGGTAAGGCCGGTACAGTTTCCCCAAAGTGCAAAAGTGGGTAACTTTCCCAATGACGGCATTGAAGGCTTAACTTTTGATAAATCGGGCAATTTATATTTAGCACTGGAGCAAAATGCTGCCAATGCGCCGATGATTTTTGTCACGCCTTACTCAGCAGATTTCTGGCAGCAGGACGGTTATGTCAAGCTACAGGACAGCGGCCTGGTATTACCCGTGCCGGACGAAAAAGATCACCCGATTAACGGCCTGGATTATCTGCCGGCGAAAAAACACGGCCATCCTGGCTATTTAGTGGCCGCCGCACGCAATGATGATCAGCTGTGGATCATCGATTTAAGCCGGCAACAACCGCCCTTTGTGCAAAATATAACCTTTTATGCGCCAACACCAGCCGACAACAACTGCCCGGCGTACGAAGCCATGGTGCAAACGGCAATTGAAGGTGTGGCAGTGCATGGTGATAGCGTCTATCTGGTAAATGATGCCTGGAAAAAACACTACCCGGATAACATCCGGTGCCCGGCCAATGCCGCGCATTTTAACAAGTTTGCGCCACTGTTGTTTAGCCTGCCGGTAAACCCGCGCTGGTTTATTGAAGGCAGTCACTAAGCTGCGCTAGGTGAAGTGCTGTCGTTCTGCTATCATTACCGGCTGTTTGCCAGAGCCCTGGCACAGCACCGGCTGATACCGCTTTGTTTACGCAGGAAACCCTATGATTAACCATTTTCGCGTACTGGGTGTGAAAACCAATGCCAGCGAAGACGACATTAAAAAAGCCTATAAACGCCTGGCAAATAAGTTTCACCCAGACAAACTACACGGCCTGAGCGACGATGAAAAAGACGCTGCCGCAGCTCAATTGCAACGGGTAAAAGCCGCCTACGAGCTACTGTCTGATCCAAAGCAGCGCGCGGCCTATATTAAAGACTTCAACAACGTCATAGTTACCGACCCCGCCACTGCCATGCAGGAGCTGTGGGACCAGTACTATTGATAACTAGTACACTATTCGTAATATCACACTATAGATACAAGCTTTTAAGAGCAGGTTATGGCACAGAAACTAAATTTGGCGCGTATTCGCGCGCTGCAAACTGACGCACTGGAAAACATTGAATCCTATATGGATCCTGATACACCCAAAGCGCTGGAGCAATTCACCGCCAAAATGAAAGCCATTTTGCTGGCCAGCCCGGATATGCTGGATTCTGTGCCCGAGTATCTGCCGATGGCATTATATGGCCGGGTAAAATTTCCGCCGGCAGCAAAAGCGCAATGGCAACAATGGTTAGATAAGGCCACAGCTCCCAGCTGGGATCAGTTTAAAACCTCAGTGGCGTTTAACAATGCCGACCTGGAATTGGTAAAAGCCATACGGGCCTACTCAGAATCACAGCTAATTGAAGCCTGTGCCGTGCTGTTTTTACTCGATGGCAGTGGCAACATTAGTGCTAAACGGCGTAATGGCAGTGAAACCTATCAGGAAGAGGGTGACATCGCAGCTGAGCATGACGATGACAGCGACAGTTATCACAGCGACTACGACAGCGACTATGCTGACAGCGATGACGATAGCGACGAAGAAGGCTATGACGATCAATACGATGAGATCCGCTTTAAAGGAGAATAAGTTTAATGAGTACCAGTTTAATTGAAATTGCTGTTGCCGAAATTAAACAGCTGGCCGTAGTTGAACCCAAACAAGCCAGTAAAAAGTTTGAGCTGATAGCCAACACCATGAGCGACGAACAGTTGGTTGAAGTCATTGAGCAAATTGACATCGTTACGCTGACACAAATCAACAGCGAGCACGATATCTCCTTTCCGTCCATTATGTCTGAGTTGATGAGCCCGGAGCGCATCCGCGATATCGTTTGCCAGCAACCCTTGTACTGGGAAGAGAAAATTAAAAATAATGCTGAGGAACTACAACAGCATACCTTTGACTTTTTAACCTATTTAATTCGCACTCAGGATAGTGAAGACAAGCAGGCCGAAGTATTAGAGTGTATTGCTGAAGATCCGGCTGGCTTATTTTATTTGTCTATTCCGTTTATCGAGCTGTACCGTGGCGAAATTCTTGAGTACGAAAACTACTGGGAAGATAAGCTTTACGAAGATGAAGAGCATTTAGAAGAAGCCGAAGCCTACACCGAGCGCAGCCAGACTGAAGATGCCCACAACCTCGGTTTTGATGATCCACGCAGCTTACTGGCTCTGATCCGCCAGTTAACGCCCGAGGTTGAGAACTCAATTAAAGCTTTGATCCGAAACGAAAACTCAGCCTGGGAAGGCATTATTAGCAAGTTTGCCTCAGAGCTGGTATTACAGGCGAAAGAGAAAAACAGCCAGAGCAATGACGAGTACAGCGAAGTTGACGAGATGTTCAGTTTCCTCGATTAAGCAGTGACGGAAAAGGATAGCACCATGCAGTTAATGCTACGCGATGGCAGCACAGGGCCGTTTTTAAGCCGGGTGATCAGCAAGGCTGTCGCCGATGACAGCCTGACGGCAGCAGAATTACAGCAAATTAAAAGCAAAGCTGTGCTGATGAGCCTGAAATTTGCCGACAAGTTTTACAACAAGTACAAAATGCACTTGCTGGAGCAGGCCGCCTACGACGTGATTGGCATTGTCAGTTTGGGCTTGCAGGAACTGGCACAGGACGACCAGCAACAGGCACTCAATCTGTTACTGGCACCGGAAGGTCTGGTAAAGCCGTTTCAAAAAGGCTGGACTATGCTGGCGGCTGTCAGCAAAAAAACCGGTAAGGCTTCTCTGTACGGTGACGTTGCCGAGCAGTTGCTGCAAAGTATCTCTACCCCACCAGACGCAGAAGACTGGGACGGCTACCAGCAATACCAACTGGCGCTAACCGAACACCGCCGCAGTCAGTCGATGCACTTGCTGCAACAACAGTTTTACGCCCGCACACACTTTGATGAATTTGAGCATTTCAGCTTAGAAGAAGTATTAGCCGAGGTCGTATTTTACCGCGCCCTTACCGGTGGTGACAAAGTACGGCAGGATTTAAAACATCGCCTGCGCAACATCAGCTTGCAACCGCACTGGTTTAACGACAGCTTTTTTGCCATGCAAACCGAAGCCACGCTGGCAGAATTACCTCCTGCCAATGCTGACGCCATTCGTGCTGACTTAGGCCAACACTTTGTGCCTTCTCTGTTGCGTACATTGTTTTTTGTTAAAGACTACCAGACGCTGCAGCTTAAGGACGCCACACCAGAAAAATTGGATGCTTTTGAAGGCAAGCAAGGCCTGGATAACCCCTTGCTGGGCTGGCCTCAATATATCGAACTTTAATCAGCTACTCGTGCACAGTGCCGCCAATGGCGGCACTGTGTTGAGTTTGTTCTAAGCTTTTTTAGTACTGCGCAGTTTAGCTTTTGGCTTGGCTTTGTTTGCGCTTTGCGGCGCTATTACTGTTGCACTGGCTTTATTCGAGCGGCCTGACAACACCTTGCGCGAAATACTTTTCAGCAGTGAATCACGGTTACTCACTTCAAAACCCGGCTTAATAATACGTTTGATATCGCTACCAATCAGCTTTTGAATGCGCTCTAACGTTTGCTCTTCTTCACGGCTGACAAACGAGATAGCACTGCCCGCAGCCCCTGCCCGCCCGGTGCGACCAATACGATGTACATAGTCTTCCGGTAAATACGGCAGGTTAAAATTAACGACATAATCCAGACCCTGAATATCCAGGCCACGGGCGGCTACTTCAGTTGCAATAAGTACCTGTAACTTTGCCGATTTAAAATCCGCTATCGCCCGGCGCCGCGCGCCCTGGCTTTTATCACCATGACATACCGCGGCGTCGATTTTAAGCTGTTGTAAGCCAGCTAACAGCCGGTCAGCCTGCTCTTTGGTACTGGTAAATACCAGCACCTGAAACCAGTTTTGCTCAGCTAAAAGTTGTGCAAATAATTCAATTTTGCGGTTCTCTTCTACCGGATACACCACATGGTTTACTGTATCAGCAGTGCTGTTGGCTTTGGTTACCCGGATTTGCTGGTGATTACGCAAAATTTTATGCGACAGTTCGTTCACAGCCGCCGAAGTGGTGGCAGAAAACAACAGCGTTTGCCGCGCAGCAGAAGTCAGTTGCAACAGGTTTAGTACGTCAGTGCTAAAGCCCATATCTAACATACGATCGGCCTCGTCCAGCACCACAAATTCCACATCGCTTAATATCACATTGCCCAGCGCGATATGCTCTAACAACCGCCCCGGCGTGCTGATCACCATGTCGACACCGGCGATCAGTTTACTGGCCTGACCGCCCATTTTAACGCCACCGTATAAAGCGGTAACACTAATTGGCACAAACTGCGCATAGCCACTGATAGCCGCGGCTATTTGTTCTGCCAGTTCCCGGGTGGGGGTAAGGATCAGCGCGCGTGGCCGGCGCTCAACGCTGGCTTTTGGCTTGTCCAGCATGCGTTGTAATAGTGGTATCGCAAAAGCGGCGGTTTTACCGGTACCGGTTTGTGCCGTTACCTGTAAGTCTTTACCGCGCCGTGCCGGCACTATGGCCTGCTGTTGTACGGGTGTCATGTTACTGTAGCCACAGGCAACCAGGCCGCGTTGTAAGTCGGGTGCCAAATCTAAAGATGAAAATTGCATAAGAGTTCCTCTGTAGATTAGCTACAGTAAAAAAATGAGGGCAGAATATACAGTATTTTAGCGCTGTAGCAGAGCTTTGTTTGTTTTTAACGGCATTTAATCCGTTATTGCTCTGGCGCAACATAGCAAGGGCAACGCTGCCCTTGCGACAAAAAACGCAGCGTTACTCACCGTCGTCGTCAGCGGCATCAGCTTCGGCTGCTGCCGGACGCGGCTTATGCTTGCAGGCACGGGCCAGAATTTCAATGTAGAACGACGGCAGCTCCTGCGCTACAGCGGCATCAATATGCTTATTGATTTCCGAGGTAAAAATTGTTGCTGCTACCTCTTCAGTTGCGCCAAAGCGGCAATCAAATGTCCAATAATCTTGGTCTTGCGGTAAGGTTTTACGCCGCTCGCGGTTTAAGTATTTTTTAATATCATACTTAATGGAGTCGACCAACCGGGCAGGTACCAGCTTCGGGTGCGTTAGTGCTATTGTCTTTTTCATCAAAATTCCTACAGAGGTGCCAAAGCTGAACCAGCTTTTAAACGCGCATTCTACATGGAAGCATCGACGATAACCGCTTCTATCTGCAATTTTATGCTAAACACTGCACTTTAGCCCGGGCGACTGCGCCTGGCCCAGAGCGCAAATAACGAGGCGCTGGCGAACATCAATAAACTGTACACGCTGGGCGCTATCGACATGGCCGAATTTTGTAAAATGCCTGTGGTAATAAGTAGCGCCAAAGTACCGTTTTGCAGGCCTACTTCCAGACAAATAGTGCGCGCCTGATCCTCGTGCTGCAGCCACTTGGCCAGCAAATATCCGAGCAACATGGTGCTGAGGTTAAGCAGCAAGGCAGCCAACATCAGAGAAAGCTCCACGTTACCCTAATATCGGGCGACTGACAAAGTGCTTTAATACCATAAGATGCCGC
This sequence comes from Rheinheimera muenzenbergensis, assembly GCF_036984005.1. Classification (NCBI taxonomy): domain Bacteria; kingdom Pseudomonadati; phylum Pseudomonadota; class Gammaproteobacteria; order Chromatiales; family Chromatiaceae; genus Rheinheimera; species Rheinheimera muenzenbergensis. The sequence continues at coordinate 35,191 of NZ_JALAAR010000011.1, read as the reverse complement.
GCTGCCTGTTGTTGGTTTACAACGGCAACGGGTTATCGGCGCCTGGCCATATCAGCTGCAACTGCCGGCTAAACCGTTCAAGGCTGCCGCTGCTATAAAATATGTCGCTGGCGTTGTTACCGGCATCGGCCAATAACTGCGCCTGCAGTAAGCGCTGCTGCAACTGTTTGGCCACGGCAGTTTCAGTGCGGATAATAGTCACTGCCGGCCCTGCGATGGCAGCTATAGCGTCAGCCACAAAATTGTAGTGAGTGCAGCCCAGCACCAGCGTATCGGCGCCTTTTTCCAGCAAGGGGTTAATATAACTTTTCAGCAACGCCAGCATAGCGGTGCCGCTAAAATCCAGGCTTTCTATCAGCTGTACCAATTGCGGGCAAGGCTGCAGTTCAATGCGGGCCTGGCCGGCAAAGCGCTGCGCCAAATTAGCGAAGGCCGGAGTCTGCAAAGTACGCGGCGTAGCTAACACCCCCACTACCCGGCTTTTACTGGCCAGCACCGCCGGCTTCACGCCCGGCTCCACCCCGATAACCGGCAGCGAACACTGTGCTCTTAATGTCGCAATAGCCGCCGTAGTAGCGGTATTGCAGGCCACGACTAAAGCCTTAACGCCCTGTTGCTGCAGATGATGGCTAATCAGTTGCATGCGCTGGTAAATATACGCATCCGTTTTTTCGCCATAGGGCGCATGGCCAGTATCGGCAACGTAAATCAGCCGCTCGTTTGGCAGCAGCTCACGCACCGCCCGGGCAACCGACAGCCCACCTATACCAGAGTCAAAAATACCTATTGCTGCAGAATTCGCCATAGCGTGCCCGTTACTTTTTGCAGAGCGCAAAATTAGCATATTTTGCCAATTTTTATTGCCGTTTGTGTATCCGGACACTGAAATAACACCAAGCCTGAGCACACAAACGTCATCCACGGCCTGCGGTTGGCGTTCGCGCAATATAAAAACTTGTCCTAATATTTCCACTCCAGCAACTACATCGCCAGAGCACCCTATGAAAATAAAGCAACTTGCGGTAGTCATCCCCCTATTACTGGCCGCCTTTTACGCCAGTGCCAAAGATAATCACTCAACCCAGCAATCGCAGGTTGCCGATCAAGTGCTCACGCAGCAACGTGGCATGTTGGCAAAGAATACTGAAAACCAGGGGTTTGGCCCGCAATCGCCACGTGATATAACATCCAAGGCCGGAGACAACCCGGTTATTTTCAGCCCGGCCCCTGCATTTGAAAAAATGAATTTGTGCAATATTCATTTTCATAAAAACGCTGAACACAAAGGTGGTGAGTTTACAAAGTACGCCGGCAATGGTGATGGCCATGGCGGGCAAAGTGGCTACATTTACTCCGGCAAACTAACCGAAGCAGAGCTAACACCTGTCGCCAGTGCAATATGCCCAGGCGAACATGGTCAGCTTCAGCCTGGCGACACTATAGAGCTGCATTATGTGCATTCCAGCGCCCAGGTTAGCCCAGGTCCCACTTTAGCGGCTTGCCTGCATGATTCAATTAAAAACCCGCAATTGCGCGTTGAAGCCCAGGTGTATGTGCTAGTTAACGACAACAACGCGCTGAACTTCATCGAATTAACCAAACCAGGTATAAAAAACGGCTGGCATCAAGCGCTGAATATTCCCGCTAATACCGGCAAAGCCATTCAGTATGCCGGCTCCACAACAGGGCCGGCTTACAATGAAACCGGCTCGCCTTTTCAGGTAACCTGGAGTGTTCGCCCTAAAGTCGCCAAAGTGAACATCGAAACTGTCGGGGCATGGTGCAAAGATAATGTTTTCAATGAAAATCATGCGCACGGCGTAAGAAACCTTGTGATCAATACCAGGCTGTTATCAAAAATGCAGTAGAGTCAGTAATAGCCATAGGCTGCAGCTAAACCGATGGCTATGGCGGAGAAACAGGCAAAGAAGTTAATCTATTACTTTTCTTTGCTGGCGGGATAATTGATACCAGGAAAACTACCCGCCAGCTCCTCCTCAAGCTTGTTTAGCTTTTTACTGGCATCTTCGTCAGTTAAGCCCTGATCCCGCACTTCACGCAGTATTGCCGTCAACCTGCGCCGGTAGTCCCAATGCCATTCACCACGCTGTTCCCACTTAAATGTACGCTGAAACAATAAAACAAAGGCCGGAATAGCAGCAATACCAGCCGAGAGCTTGGTCTGGCCATCACCAAATATCTGCGCAAAAGCCGGGTAACTGCTGGCAATAACCACCAGAAATAACAGCAAATGATTAAGAATAAAATCGAACTTGGAATAGCGATAGCGGGCTTTTATTTCACGTTCTATTTCGGCAACTACAGCACTTTTATCGTCCATCAGTCTGCTCTCGTTAACAGATATTGGCTGTAATAACAGTAGCACAACAATACAAAGTGCTTTCAGGCAGTGCTGTTAGAACGCCAAGTGCACATGCAAATAACCGGCTACGGGAAAACGTTCAACTACACGGGCTAGTTTGTTTTGTTAGTGGGGAATGCCAAGCTTTACGAACAAGCAACATTGATCAATGGTTATATTAGTGTAAAGTTTACGTTTTGTTTTTTAGCAAGGGATTGGGCATGGCAATTATTCAACTTTTAATCGGTGGTACAGCACTAGCTCCCAGCGTTAGCAATCAAATGAAGAAAAAGAAGGAAATTGCGGAAAAATCCGTTCAAGATAAAAGAGTTACTATCGATCGTATTCTGGCCGCCAAGATGCGTGATGCATTAATATCTGAAGCTCAAATACTCGAACGAATGAGCGTTGCAGAGTTTAGACAAATGCTGAGACTTCAGGGATTTAATACAACTAAATTTTCAAATGACTGGATGGCCGTGTATTTGCGATCTGAAATATCAGCAATAAAAAGTATCGCACTTAAGTTATTACGCGATGACCTGATCCAAGCTGAAACGCCGATAATTATCTCCGGCAATGTTTCCGGTGCAGTTGGCATGGTGGCAAAGATTTTGGGGCCTACAGCCGTGGCAGGTTTTAACCCCATTGGTGCAACAATCTGGTGGGATTGTAAAACTGATTGCCGTATTGAAAGCATCCATTTCTCTGACAAAAAGCTGCAAAAGGTTATTAAACTATGAAAAGATTAGTCAGCGTTATACTGTTGCTCACGGCGTGTAGTAGTGATGCTACCAGCCATAATTTTATTGGCTGTAACTGGCATATCCCTGCAGGCTTTGAGCAACTGTCTGACAATGAATACCGAAAAATACCGGCAAATGATGACTTAAACACCGGATTTAGCTCAGTGCTATTTTCGCAAACCGTGCCTGATGAGCTTACCACGCTAATTGAAATAGATAATATGCCAGATACTGAAGTGCTGGTAATTTCCCATCCGGACCATAACCGTTACAGCTACCAATCTGTTTTTACTAACCGTAAAACCCGATTTGGCGATAATATCAGTAGCGATACATTGCGGGTATCTGCAAAAGATCAAGTTGTTGCACTGGTAGCTCTGACACCAACTGACAGTTTTCATTTAACCAGTTCCTGTGTACCTCCAACAGTGATCGAGCAACATTACGCGATTCTGGAGCAACTTGCGCAAGGAATAGAGGCATTTCTTAGCATAGAGCATGGGTTGAGCGTTCTGGTGCCGCAGTCTGAATAAGGTGATGTAGGGGCTAAGTCAGCTGTCTGATACCGGAGCATGTTTATTAGCCAGCCTTGCGTAGCAAAGCACTATTACTTATGACATGAAAAATATTTATTTTCAAAGAGTTGCCTAATTAAAGCAATTATTAGCTACGCCCTTTTTTGCAGCAGCGGCTTTAATGTGGTGTCACATCAACAGTAGTCGCGGCTTTAGTTGGCTGTGCAAGTAGATATAGCAGTACAAGCAACCCCGCCACTGGCACCAAGCTGATAAGTTGCCACCAAGGACTGAGTCCGGCGTCGCGCAGGCGCCGGGTGCAGGCCGCAATCCACGGTAGCAATACAAGCAATGAAGCCAGCAGCAGTGGCAGTGAACCGAGCACTTCACCGAGCAACTTTGCAAAGGCTAACAGCAATACCATACCGAGCACAAACCACCAAAAATCCGCTCGCGAGGTGGTGCCGGTAAATTCCAGGCCAGACATCACACCCTGGCGCATAGCCGTTAGGGCTGCCTGGCTGGGCGTCGGCTCGCCGACCAACAAGCTCTCTGCCGGCACTTCAAGCACAGAGGCGAGTGCGCGTAAAGATTCAGTCGAAATTTTCGCGCCAGATTCGAGACGCTGAATGGTACGCAGGTTCAAACCACTCAGGGCAGCCAACTGTTCCTGCGACCATTGCCGGGCTAACCGCAACTCTTTAAGGCGTGTGCTATTCACGTACATAACTATCGTTTCTCCACAAAGTCTCTGATGGCCGCTATTATGCTACCGTACTGCACTACCCCGTTACGACAAGGCACCGACACGGGTGCGACATGACTGCGACATCATCACACAACGCCGGAATTAAGCGGCCCATACGTCCGCTGGAGCAATTGATTAGACCACATCGAGCTCGAATCGGAGCTCGCCACAAGCAGTCTTGCCAACCTCTCGCCAACCGGCTGCGGTGTAAAAATCTGCAGCCCGACTACCCGGATCGGTTGTCAGCCAGAGCTGCTGCAACCCTTGCAGCCGGAGCCATGCCACCATCTCGTCGTGAAGTGTCCTGCCAAATCCCCGGCCTTCGTATGACGGTTCAACAAACAGCGCCCAGATGTTGCCATCGACGGCATTACCCACGGCGAAAGCAACAACAAACCCATCGCACTCAGCAACCCAGCCGTTGCCAGTAACTTCGATTGCTTCGACGTAGTCAATAGCTGAAATGCGCGTCGCAGAGGACAGTACATTTTCTCGAACCGCAAGGCGAACGCGGTGCATGGCGTCAATGTCTGCGCGGGTGGCTTTCCTGATAGTCATAAGTAGGGCCTAACGAGCCTGTAGAAAAACCTGCAGAGTGCACAGTATTTCTCCTTAGGCCATTCTGTTTATTATTTGTTAGCGACTTTGCATGCTTTTGGTAGGAATTTCAAGACAAGAATTACTTGTTAAGACTTCACTTAAACGACTGCTATAACAGGCGTTATTGGGCGCAATCGACAGACTGTTTACCCTAACTTACCGTACCGGCTTACCTTCTCCAGATTATGCACCATACAAAACAACTGCCATTGGCCCTGTACCTTGGTCTTGCCACGTAAACTAAAGCGGTTAAGACCTTTGTTCGTGCCGATATTGCCAAACACCGGCTCTACTACTGACATTCGGTGGCTGTATATTTGTTTACCGGCGTCGCTGTCTACCCGCTGTTTCATCCAATCGGTGTAATTCGGCGGTGCGTTGGCTTTGAGTAAAAACGATACCTGCCGGCCGTTACCATTTCGGTGATTGGCTGACTCGGGCGTGAGCATGCATTGCTCTTTTAAATCACAGTGCCTGCATTGCAACAGTCTGCCGCCAAACAAGGCGCGTTGTTGGCCATCCGGCTCTGGCCTGGTGCCCCGACAGGGTAACGATTTACCCGCCGGGCAAATACAGGTCATGGCTATAGGGTCAAATGCAAAGGAGGTAGACGGGAAGATGGGCTTTTGTCCCTTTGCCTTGTCCTGATGGCGCTTGCCGTACTTTTGTTTTTGCTCACTGAATTTCGGGTCACGTTTTCTAAACTGGTTATCCGGTACGTAGCCGTTTATGTTGTGCTGATACAAATAGCTATTGTTGGCTTCATTAGCAAAGCCGGTATCGGCCGTGACAATGGTGTTATTGGCGAAGATATTGTCGCTAATCCCCATACGTTTATAACGCTGTTTTATCTTTTCCAGCACCGGCACTAAGGTGTGGTGCTCTTGCCCTTCGCCGAAAGCTTGCGCGTCCACTATTATCTGATGCTTCTTATCCACCGCTGCCACACCGTTGTAGCCCTGGATCGTACCTTTGCTGGTGGTCATCTTGGCCGACTCATTATCGGTGATGTTACTTTTCACTTCCTTGCTGCGTTTGCCTTGGCCCATCCGTGGACTGGCGATCTTTAAAAAGTCAGTGATTTTGTCATGCGCTTTATTCAGCGTGTCGATACTTTGCTGGTGCCGGGCTTTACGCGCCTCATCGGCATTGGCCTGCTCATCCAGCTTTTTATGTTGCTCCAGGTGGTAGCGGATTTGTCGCTTCAGTTTATCCCGCTTCGCCGCCAACTCTTTAAAGGTGCCAGACCACTCTTTGGCAGCATTCGAGGACATTTTGCAGCCGTCTATCGCGAACAGTTCATTGCCCAACAACCCTTGCTGGTGGCACACCAACAACACCTGCTCAAACAGCTGAGCAATTTGCACCGACGAGCCACTAACAAAAGCGGCTATCGTCGTAAAGTGCGGCACGGTATCGCACGACAGTGCTTTAAAGATGATATTGGTTTCACAGCACCACTGGATTTCACGGCTGGAGGTGATGCCTTTGGAGTAGGCAAACAAAATGACTTTAAGCAGCACAGCCGGGTCATAGGCCGGTCGGCCATTATCCTCATTTTGGTATTTGCAGTGAAATATCGACAAGTCCAGCTTGTTATCAATCAGGTAATGAATAGCGTGTTCAAAAGTACCTGGCTGCAGCTGGTCGAGATAATTAATCACCACCATGGCGCTTTGGTTGTAATCGTAAGGGATGTATTTGGGCATTGGGCGCTGTCCATTTTTTAATCAGACAACACTATTTGATCACAAACTCGATCGGCTGAAAAGAGGTTTTTCTACAGCCTCAACACCCGCCACACACGCTGGCAATTTGGTGCGAGTCGGAGCCGAACAGGGGTTGAGCTAGCATTTGTTAGCACAGAGAATAACTTAATTACTGAAAAAATTTGATTGAATACCAAACAATTAAAGTAACGGCGATACCAAACACCGCACCATAAACAAAGTACTTACGAAAAGCTTGAGACGATTCATTTTGTGCCATTTTTAGATTTTCCTTATCCACTAAATTTAATATTTAAGAATGTTGCTAACGTTTTGCGTTTTATCCGGCACGCGGTTCAGTGACGGCTAAACGCCTGTTAAAAGGCCCGATTAGCTTAATTTTTGGTATGACTGATGCTAATGGAATTTGTTTTTTTAGGGAACAATTAATTTACAGGTCTTTAAAGCTGTGATTGTCAGCATTGATGTCATTTTGTTGTCTGCCACCATACGATTGTTCATTAATATTCACGATTTGCCAGCAATCCGGCAATACTAAGCTTCAGCCCCTTGCGGCCTGTTATTTATCTTCCAACACTGCACAACTGCCCTGTTAGGATGGCCTGGTGACCACACAACAAACAACAATGCCAGATACAAAGGCCCAACCTGACAATGCGGATAGATTTCAATTTCTGGCGATTTTGCACCTCAGTGTCAGGTACTATACCTAGCTATAGATAGAAGGTGTCTATTGATAAACGCCCGTTCCACTCGCAAGCAACTTGTTGCGAGAGGTTCTCCCAACTGACGCGATTGAGCCAGCGATTGCTAGCGAGATTTTTTATATAGCTGCAACTCGGCCCACTGAACTTCCGGCACAAACAAGATCTCGCCATCAGCGACATTCCAAACAGATGAGCGTTCACTTCCATTTCCCCTATGAACCCATCCATCTGAAGAAACATCAATAATTTCATTGAAAAGGTCAATTCTTGCTGGCACTAAATGGAAAGTAAACTCATACAACTCAGGAATTTTCCAATAACGGCCTTGGTTTAATGGAATTGATTCCGAAAATACTGAAATCTCATGAGACAAACGTTCCAATAACTTTTCCGACGTAGGGTCATCATTACACGTTGCGAATAATCGAAGAAATAACTCCATAACTAACTCTGCTCAATGCTTAAAGCAGCTGCGCCTTATGCATCGGCTGCCTTTGCATATTAACTTCAGGCTACTTAAATTGTTTTTCATATGCTTCTACGTGATGCTTGAAAAACTTCCGATAAACTTTTGACGACTTAATCAATATCGTAACTTCGATACACTGATGACCCACTATTGTTGAATGATCTTCAACTGTAACTAATTCACTTGCGACTTCTTCGCCAGTTTTACTGTCGTATATTCGATACACAACAGACGCAGAACATTTTCCGTACAAATCCGTTGGTTCTACTTTGCCAAAAGCGAAGCCCATAGGAGGATCTCCACCTTCCAACTCCGTGATTCCGATGACCTGATTTTTTGTACGAATTTCGAATGTCACTCAATTTCCCTTTAGGCAATAAACGCTTTGATCAGCGGCGCACTTTAGTACGTCCAGTGAACGAGCCACAGGCCCGAAACGAACTGAATCAACATATTAAGCCACATACTTTTTAACCAGCTCTCTATTTAACACCTGATCTATTGATAACCTTGCTAAGGTTTGTCGATCGACTGGCTTAAGGCTTTGAACACACTTTCGTATTTCTGTTGGCACCGACTGGTAAAAAAGATAGTAAGCCTGCCCCTGCATCTTGCTTTTATGTCGTTCTAAAAGTGGTTGAATATCACTCCAGGGGCTTATCGCCACATCCTCAACTTTTTTGAAAAGCCGTCTAGGCGCCAATTCATTTCTGCCGATCAAAAGTATATCAACGGGAGGTATTATTGCCGGAATAGCATCAGGCCAGACACAAGCCGTGACAGCTCTACCTTTATAATTCAGCAACATAATAGATGGTACAAAAACATCTTCTTCAACTTCTTCCTGAAGCCTTTCCTTCTGAATATTCCACGACCAAACAGCTTCCAGCTGTTCAGTAGGCAAACTGATAACCTCTGGATGGTCTTTCAGAATTGATTGATAGCCAAACTCGTTACCGTAAAGCCAGCCACTGGTAAATTTTTCTGAGTTAAAATCTCCAGACCCCATTCCGTGGGTTTGAGGATCATCTACTTTCAAATCAAACTCTAATATAAACTCTCTCACCTCAGGCTCCGCTTCTTTGACGAAGAAAGTTGGCCTGAAATAGTTCATATTGAACGCAATTGGGAAATATTCTTCGTTATCATCATCTGCTTGCTCGTGGTATTCAAAAACAAAATAGACTCCAGTCACTTCGTTTTGGTACCAAGCTTGTGAGCCATCCAGGGTGTAATTTTTTCGTCCCAGAAAATATGAATCAAACTGCCTTTTCGAAAAACCCCCATTTCGGGGCTTCATAAATAGATCGTAACTCATGCTCTGTATCCCTACCTGGGCAATGTCAGGTTTAGCCGAGATTAGAGTGCGGCGTAAGCCGCCCCTGCCACGATAGTGGTGACAACCGCATTGTGTTAGCCATTGTTGCTAAGAACATCTTGGATAAAATCTGAAGCCGATGTATATGTCCTGGGGCCTAGATTTCCATGACTCCCCTCTTTTGACCACATTCCAACTACACCTCTAACAGGGTCGTTTTGTTCAAAGCTCATTGTCTTTTCGTACGTATAAAACGCAAAATCATCATTCTTTTTCACGATTAGAATGTAAAAACAATCTGCCATGCCTCTGGGCTGCGGAAATGCAATTAAAACAGCATGTTGATTATTAACAACCTCTGTTTTTATCATGTTCGCGTAGTCTTTAGAGATTATGTCCGTTGCAGCGGCTTTTAATTTAGTTAGATCGCCCTGAACAAGGTCGTTAAAAAAATTACCATTTGAAGTAAATGTCCACTCCGGTAAAAGCCTATGTTGAAAAAAATATACTTTTTTTGAATCAGGTAATTCTTGGTTCGTTTCTTTGTTAGCCTGTGATTCTTGCTGAGTTGTAGTACAACTCGCCAGTAACCCAACAAGTAATATAATCCAAAATCTCATGGTAAATTCCCTTAAATAGCTAGCGCCTGCATATGGCGGCGGAATGGAGTTCGCGCATGAAGTGTTTGTTAACACCGATCACCGAACTCACCAATAACTTCAATTTTACCCACGATATTGCCATTTAATTCTTCAAGATCCTCTGCTGGTATCCACCACTCCGTATGGCCGACACCACCAACCTTTTTAATTGGGTATCGTTCCATAAATTCTTTTCGAACTTCGAATTTTGTGACGTAACCCTTTCCAAAATCGGTTATGTTCCACTGAGTCAGTTCTATTGCGTATTGCTCATTTGTAACTGGATAAAATATAGGTTGCTCGGGCAATCTCGGCGGCCATTTTGTATAGTTTGACTCCACAACCAAGTCCAACTCTTTTTGACCCGTAGGCCTATAGCAAGTAATAGTTTCCATAATTCTCGTTTAGCCATAAAGTTTATTCAGCGAAAAAACCCGTATTTAAACACGGACTTTTCCGCCTTTGTAAATTTAATGTACAGAACACTACATCGCTTCTTTAAAACTTACAATACGTTAAAGGAACAGCATGTGTTTGCGGTGGCTATAAACACGGATTAGTCCGTCTAACAAGCCCTTGTATGCGGTTTACCATCTCCGTTTTGACACATAGTTGCGGTTCATCCCACCGGGTAAAACCAGGCGTTGGTAATTAAGCCGTTTTGCACTTCATACACTACTACCACTTCATAGGGCTGTTCGGCCATGCCGTATACCTTTTCATGGTCGATAACCTTATTACCCACCACCATACGCTGTAGCACGTCGGCGTGCAGCGCGGCTATGGTAAAGCGCTCGGTTTTATAAAACGCTTCCAGGGCGTCGCGGCCTTGTAGTGATGGCGCCGTGGCTGGCATGCGGTAAATGGCAATGTCGCTGTGATAACAGCTTATAAAGGCAGCGAGATCTTTAGCGTTATAGGCATCCAGTTGGCGTTGCACCGGGGCGGTATTATCAGTCATGTTGTTTAAACTCTCTGTTAAAACGTCGTTTGGGTTGTGGCATTTCTGGTGTTGTGCCGCCAAGTACCGCCAGACTGCGCTCGGCTTGCACCCGAATATAGGTTTTCATCGCCTCACGAAACAACTGGGCTTTGACCACAGAAAAAGGGATTGAAGACAATAAAAGACCACTTGGTTAATCCTATCGGTAAGCCATCATACATCAGCCAATCGCTAACTTGACAATATCATTTATTTAACCATTAATAGCGATATACACGCATTTGGATGCATTACACCACTGGTTTTAAAAAGGACAAACTATGACGAGCTTACGCATAACGGGTTCTGTAGGTATTGCAGCGCAGAACAATGTTAATGATGTTAAAGCAGTGCAGATGGCCTTAAATGCCCTAAATAATTTCCTTATACCCATGCCAAAACTCACTGTCGATGGTCGCCTTGGCAGTAAGCCTGAGACATCAAAAACTGTAAGTTCAATTAAATTATTTCAAAAAAAACAGCTGGGCATGGTTAACCCCGATGGCAAGATTGATGTCAATGGCAACACTCAACGTAGCATTAATACCTTGCTGGCCAACAACGCTGCCAGTGCAACAAAAACTATCGTGTTGCCAACCACTACCGCATACTGGTTAAAAACCGCGGCTGCAGAAATTGGTCAAAAAGAAGTTGCTGGTGCCGCAGCAAACCCAAGGATACTTGAATATTTCAGCGCTACTAAATTTTGGGGCACTGACGACAGTGGTGGTAAAAATGCGTGGTGCGGTTGCTTTGTTGCCTGGGTAATGCAGCAGCATGGTATTGAGCCGGTTAAAAATGCTTTCAGAGCAAAAGAGTGGGTGAATTTTGGTAAAGCGCTAACCGCACCGATTAGCGGCGCTATCGGTATTAAATCACGCAGTGGCGGTGGCCATGTTGCCTTTGTGGTAGGCCAAAGTGCTGACGGCAACCATTTATATATGCTTGGAGGTAACCAAGGTAACAGTGTGCAGATTTCACGTTATAAAAAAGACGTTTGGGATCACTTCGTTGTACCCGCAGGTTACAATACCGACAACACAAGCTTACCAATTTACACCGGTAGCGCTGATAACGCAGGCAGTGAGGCATGATGAGACTTTTGTTAGGCATGGTAATGACAACTTGCATGGCAGCGTGTCAGGCACAGCCCGTGGTTGATGCCAGCTCCGACTATGCCGTAATGGGCCTAGCCGAAGCGGCAGTCCATACACCTTATCTGGCAAAAATTCAGCATGTTAATGTTGAAATAGAATTGGCTGTAGATCCAAAAACCCAGGAGGAGTACGCAAGGCATGTATATATAGCCGACGTACTGACGACATACCGCGGTAAACATACAGCTAAAATTAGCTACGTTGTTCTTACAGATAAAGACGATGAAGCGTTGATCGATCAGGCTCCGGTGATTGTCGCTTTATGCCTGGATGAATTCGGCCAACTATATTGGCCCGGTACCGGGTCACAATTTCCGGTTAATTCAAAAACTGAAATGTGGTTGAGTAATCACCAAGCTACAACGTTGCAACAGCAAAGCGAACATAGTTGGTGCAATAAGTAACGCCTACGAGGCAGCTAGCACAGCTAGAAGCTGCGGGGTTAGCTGCTATTGCCAGCATACGTTAAATAGCAATATCCGCATGGTAGCAAGCGATAAATGCGGCGAGATCTTTAGCGTTATAGGCATCAAGTTGGCGTTGCACCGGGACGGTATTGTCAGTCATGTTGTTTAAACTCCATGCCAAAGCGCTTGGCTAATTGCTGCAGGCTTTTGTCTTGTGTCCAAAGTGTTGTACCCGGAGTCAATAAGGCGGCACAAAGCAATATCATATCAACCGAACCGCAACCCTGATTGAAGAGTTTCTCACGTTCAATAAAATCAGCAACTTCCTGCAAGGACGGCTGCTGAGCCTGACGTAACAACCGCAAGGCTGCTAATGTGCGCTGGCGAGGAGCCAGCGGTGTGCCACAGGCGAGCTCCAATGTAATCAGCGGGTGTGTTAAAACCAGATCAGCCTGTAGCAACTCTGCCAACACCAAATTGTGCTGTCGAAAATGACTAACCCAGACAGAAGTGTCGACCAATACGCTCATGCCCCGGCAGGCTCTGCACGCCGCCGTTTAGGTTGTTGCATATCGGGTAAGGTGCCGCCAAGTGCTGCCAGCCTGCGCGCAGCCTGGACGCGGATATAGGTTTTAATTGCTTCACGAAACAACTCAGCTTTATCCATATCCGGTTCTGAGAGCGCCAACGCTTGCTGATATAACTCATCGTCAATCGTGACTGTGGTGCGCATATCAACCTCGAACATCAGGTAAAGCACAAGTATGCATCAAAATTGGCATCTTCACCAATTATGCTGCGCTATTTAGCCGCATGCTGTGACTTACTAAAGCGTTTTGCACATAAACAAATTATTTGGGTCGTCTGGGTAATCCTACATATAGTTATATAAAGGTATAAGACCTGCACTAAGCTTGTGTAATGGCGAACATAACCGGCTGATGCGATGCCACGGGGCACATTCATGGCCGTCTTAATATCCACGCAAAGCAGCGCCAGACAAGTTGTTGCTGCTGGTTGTAACTCTGCTTTGACAGCAAGGATAAAAAATTAGCCGGTGACAAAATTTTTTTCCTGCAAAACGTTTTGAAATCCTGTATATTACGGCACTATTTTCAAACCCTAGCTTATAGAGACTACTATGTCAGCAGATTTATCCTTATACAGAAACATTGGTATCTTCGCGCACGTTGATGCCGGTAAAACCACTACAACCGAACGTATCCTGAAACTGACCGGTAAAATCCATAAGTTAGGTGAAGTTCACGAAGGTGAATCAACAACTGACTTCATGGAACAGGAAGCAGAGCGCGGTATTACTATCCAGTCAGCAGCTGTTAGCTGTTTCTGGAAAGGCTACCGTTTTAACGTTATCGATACCCCGGGCCACGTTGACTTCACGGTTGAAGTTTACCGTTCACTGAAAGTATTAGATGGCGGTATCGGTGTATTCTGTGGTTCTGGTGGTGTTGAGCCGCAATCAGAAACTAACTGGCGCTATGCGAACGACGCTGAAGTATCACGTCTGATCTTCGTGAACAAACTGGACCGTATCGGTGCAGACTTTATCCGCGTAACTGAGCAGGTGAAGAAAGTTCTGGGCGCAAACCCACTGATCATGACTTTACCAATCGGCCGCGAAGACACCTTCTCTGGTGTGGTTGATCTGTTAACGCAAAAAGCCTACGTGTGGGATGAAACCGGCCAGCCAGAAAACTACACTGTCACTGACATTCCAGCTGATATGGCTGATGACGTTGAAATGTACCGTCAGCAACTGATCGAAACAGCTGTTGAGCAGGACGACGACCTGTTAATGGCGTACATGGAAGGTGAAGAGCCTTCAATCGACGACATCAAGCGTTGTATCCGTAAAGGCTGTCGCGACCTGGCGTTCTTCCCAACTTACTGTGGTTCTGCCTTTAAAAACAAAGGTATGCAGTTATTGTTAGACGCTGTTGTTGACTACCTGCCAAGCCCTACTGAAGTTGTGCCACAGCCACTGACTGACGAAGAAGGTAACGAAACGGGTCAATCAGCTATCGTATCTCCAGATGAGCCATTCCGCGCTTTAGCGTTCAAAATCATGGATGACCGTTTCGGCGCCCTGACTTTCGTACGTATATACTCTGGTGTACTGAACAAGGGTGACACCATCCTGAACTCGTTCACTGGCAAAACCGAGCGTATCGGCCGTATGGTTGAAATGCAGGCGAATGACCGTACTGACCTGACCACTGCTCAGGCCGGTGACATCATCGCGCTGGTAGGTATGAAAAACAACACCCAGACTGGTCACACCCTGTGTGATCCGAAAAACCCTTGTACTCTGGAACCAATGGTATTCCCAGAGCCGGTAATCTCTATCTCTGTAACACCAAAAGATAAAGGTTCTGTTGAGAAGATGGGTATCGCTATCGGTAAGATGGTTGCTGAAGATCCAACCTTCCGTGTTGAAACTGACGTAGACTCAGGCGAAACCATCCTTAAAGGTATGGGTGAATTACACCTGGATATCAAAGTAGACATCTTAAAGCGTACTTACGGCGTTGAGTTAGTTGTAGGCCAGCCACAGGTTGCTTACCGCGAAACGATTACCCGTGAAGTTGAAGATAGCTACACGCACAAGAAACAATCTGGTGGTTCGGGTCAGTACGGTAAGATCGACTACCGCATTCGTCCGGGCGAGCAAAACTCTGGCTTCAAGTTCGTTTCTACCGTTGTTGGTGGTAGCGTACCAAAAGAGTTTATGCCGGCTATCGAAAAAGGTTTCGAGTCTATGATGTCAACCGGTACTCTGGCTGGCTTCCCGGTATTAGACGTAGAAGTTGAAGTATTCGACGGTGGTTTCCACGCAGTTGACTCATCAGCTATCGCGTTCGAAATCGCTGCTAAAGGCGCTTTCCGTCAGTCAATTCCTAAAGCTGGTGCACAACTGCTTGAGCCAATCATGAAAGTTGACGTGTTCACACCAGAAGATCACGTAGGTGATGTTATCGGTGACTTAAACCGTCGTCGTGGCATGATCTCTGGCCAGGAAGCGGGCGTGACTGGCGTACGTATCAAAGCTGACGTACCACTGTCAGAAATGTTCGGTTACATTTCAACTCTGCGTACTATGACATCAGGCCGTGGTCAGTTCTCTATGGAGTTCTCACACTACTCTCCGTGCCCGACTAACGTAGCTGATGCAGTAATTGCAAAAGAGAAAGAAAAGAAAGCCGCTGCTGCTAAAAACTAAGCAGTAACGCTTTAAAAAAAGCCCCGCCGGTGCAAACCAGCGGGGCTTTTTTATATCTTGCTACACGGTTTTACTGTTGCAGCTTAAGGTTCAAGCAGTACCGGATATTTCAGGTATTGTTGGTCGTAGTACGGCATTTGGCGGTAAAACCAATTGTAACGCTCACGCGGGTTAGCGCGCAGCTTTTCATCCTGTGCCAGCGCCTGCTCAAATTGTTGCTTCAGCTCTGGCTGCTCGGCCAGCATAGTGGCAATTAACGGCTCTATCGCATAGGGTTCGAAATACTCAGTACGTTCAAACATGCCCGGGAAAAAGCCCCAGCTAAATAACGAGTCTGGTGCCGTCGGCTCCAGCATGGCCACGGCTAAACGGCCCAAACTCTGATCGGTACTGACTCTAACCGAGCCGGCAGGCAGCGTCAGGCTGATATTACTGCGGTTAAAGCTGGCCGATTGCAGCATAAAACGCCCTTCAAAGGGTTTAGTAGCAAACTGATAGCTGGTAACGCTAAGTTGCTGCAGGCTCAGTTTTCGCGGTTTATCCAGTACGCTAAATTCAATACCGTGCACAGTTAACCGGTCGATGGCCGCCTGTTGCTCCGGCCCCAGCCAGTAAGCCTGAGGGATCGCCACCTCTTTATCGGCTACCTTATCCCAATACAGCGGCAACTGCTGATACAGTTTGGCCTCGCCGGTCCAGTGCAGGTAAGTTTCGCCACTTATATCTGACTGGCGCAACTGATAATCCATGCCTTTAAAATCAATAAAGTCAGGCTTGCTGCTGGCTTTATAACTCAGCACCATGCGCTGTGGCCTGGCGTTCATGTCGGCCTGTCGTGCCATGATCAACGCCTTGCCCTGCTCGTTCAGTAACTTAAGGCTGTGCTGCAATAATACATAGGTGCCCAGTACGCGTTGCCGGTAAGGTTTTAAGCTGTGATTCTCGACCAGTATTGTCGGTAAATGCCGTACATCACCATAGCCATTAGAAAAACGCGGGCTGGCCGTCCAGCCGCTGATGCCTTTGCTAAAATCCTGACGGTCGACACCAAATATCAAGGGCCCGGGAATATGACCGGCCTGCTCTAACGCTGTATCTATGGTCGGGCGATACAGTTTATTCAGCCAACTGGCAGAGTTAACGCTGACCGCAGCAAACGGCTGATTAAAACCATAGGTAATATCGTACTGGTAATCTTCACCGTCAGTAACGTGGACATCAATATATAAATCGGGCTGATAGCGGTTAATCAGCGCTAATAACGCACGCATTTCCGGCGCATCAGCCTTAATGTAATCGCGGTTTAAATTCAGATTTTGTGCCGTGGCCCGCCAGCCCTGATGCAGCGGCCCGCGCTGGTTCATGCGGTTAAACTGCGAGCGTCGCTCATGGCCATCCGGCGACAATACCGGAATAAACAGCAAGTCGGCATTGGCCAGCAGTGCGGCTTTATCGCCATGCGCAATATCCCGCAGCAACATCAAACCGGCATCTTTGCCGTCTATTTCGCCACTATGAATACCGGCCTGCACCAGTAATAGTGGCCGCGCCGGATTTTGCGCTATCTTGTGTAACGCCTTGCTGGCCTTAACCACCATTAATGGCCGGCCCTGGGCGCTGACACCAAACTGCTCAAGCTGTAACAGCTCCGAGCTATCAACCAGCTGATTGACATAGTGTAATGTAGCGGCATAATCCGGGCTGTCGTTAAGCCCCGTCAGCTCTGCTGGTGTAACCCAGGGCTGGCCTTTGCTTTTCATCAGCGCTTCGCTGCTGCCCTGCCAAGTCGGCACAGCTGGCAGATGATCATTCGCAGCCAGTAATAAAGGCCACAAGCTGCTACCAAGCAGCATGGCGTTGCGCAAGGATTTCATGTTTAGTCCTTTGTTGTTATGGTTTTAATATTAAACACACTGCAATACAGCACCGGCATAAACACCAGAGTCAGTACCGTAGCAAAACCCAAACCAAACATAATCACCACGGCCAGGCTGGCAAAAAACACATCCCCCAACAGCGGTATCATGCCCAATATAGTGGTAATAGCGGCCATCGACACCGGCCTTACCCGGCTTACGGCGCTGTCAAACACGGCATTAAAGGCCGCCTTGCCTTCTGACAGCTCAAGATTAATTTGCTCTACCAGCACTATGCAGTTTTTCACCAGCATGCCGGACAAACTTAAAAAGCCCAGCAAAGCAATAAAGCCAAAGGGTGCGCCAAGTAACACTAAACCAAAGCTTACGCCTATAATTGCCAGTGGCACACAGGCCCAGATCACTAAGGCACTGCGCAGCGAGTTAAACAGTAAGACGGTAATAATAAACATGAACAAATAACCCAGTGGCAACGAGCTGAACAAAGCGCTCTGGGCTTTTTGCTGCGCTTCAAACTCGCCGCCCCAGTTTAAAAAATAGCCGGTAGGCAAGCTTATCGCTTCAATATCAACCTTTACCCGCGCTAATAAGGCTGCGGCGGTGTCATCAGTTAAATTGTCATGATCGGCCATTACCGTAACGGTACGTTTGCGGTCGCGACGCTGAATTTGCGCATCTTCCCATACTAAATCAAAGCCGGTGACCACCTGGGTTATCGGCACATAGCGCTGCAGTTTATTGCTGTACACCTGTAAGTCGTACAGTGCATCCAGGTTGTCTCGCTCAGCCAGCGGTGAGCGGGCCACGATCGGCAGCAAATGGGTACCATCGCGGTAAATACCGACGGTGCGCCCAGCCATTGCCGTTAACAGCACATCATCGATGTCCTGTTTACTAATGCCCGCCCGCCGTGCCATAGCTTCATTAAAGTGTGGCCGGATCACCTTGGTACGCTCGCGCCAGTTATCACGAATGCTTACTGCCCTGCCATCAGCCTGTAATATGGCTTTGGCCTGCGCCGCCAGATTGCGCAGCACATCCGGATCAGCGCCACTAAAACGGGCTTCAATTTTAGCCGGCGTCGATGGCCCGACTTCCAGCCGCAACAGCTTGTACTGTAACCGGGGCAATTGGCCGCTAATATAGTCGCGCGTTTGTTGCATAATACCGGGCAGTTGCGCCAGGCTGTCGGCACGCACAATCAACTGGCTGTAGGCACTAAAGTTCTTCTCTGGCTGATAGGTCAGCATAAAACGCTCGGCGCCGCGGCCACTGGTGCTGGTAACATGGCTGACACCTGGCTGTGCCAGCAGATAATTCATCAGCTGTACCGCATCTTCTGCCGACTGGCGAATATCCGTACCTTCTGGCTGCCATAAATCGACCAGAAAGATTGGCGTATTAGATGGCGGGAAAAACACCTGTTTTACTTTGCTAAACCCCAGTACCGCGCTAACAAGCAGCACGACTGTCAGGCCATAGGTTAGCGCACGATAACGCAGTGCTGCCGTTAGCAACTTGCGGTATAGCGTAAAAATTACGCCCTGGTATAAAGCCGTGTCGTTTTGTTCTGACGCTGAGTTATCTTGTTTGCTGTCTTTAAACAACATGCTGGCAAAAAACGGCGTTAACGTAATGGCGGTTACCCAACTCAACAGCAAAGATACCAGCAATACCCAGAACAAACTGCCGGCAAACTCGCCGGTGGCATCACTGGACAGGCCGATAGGCGCAAAGGCGGCAATGGCGATCACCGTTGCACCAAGCAGCGGCCATTGCGTTTGTTTGACAATTAAACTGGCGGCATCGGTCAGTTTTAACCGGCGCTGCATGCCAATTAAAATGCCCTCGGTAATAACAATGGCATTATCAACCAGCATACCCAGGGCAATAATTAATGCACCAAGCGAAACGCGTTGCAGCTCTATTTGCATCGCGTGCATAAAAATAAAGGTGCCCAGCACGGTCAGTAGCAGGATCAGGCCAATTAAAACGCCACTGCGCAAGCCCATAAAAATCAGCAGCACCACGATAACAATCAGCACCGCCTCGGCCAGATTAATAATAAAACCGCTTACCGACTGTGCCACTTCATCCGGCTGGTTGTAAATCGTATGCAATTCAATACCCAGTGGCCGGTTGTATTCCAACTCTGTCAGGCGCTGGCGAATTTGTTCGCCGGCTTCAACCACGTTAACGCCACGGCTAAAAGACACGCCCAGAGTCAGTGCGTTTTCGCCGCCAAAACGCAATAACTGCGCCGGTGTCTCGGCATTTTCGCGATAAACCCGCGCCACATCACCGAGGTAAATCAATTCTTTAGAGTCCGGGCTGGATATGATCAGGCTTTCCAGTTCAGACACCGACTGAAACTCGCCGGTGGGGTAAATTCGCAGCCGATCCGGCCCGACTTTAATTGAGCCGGCATTGGCGACCATATTCTGGCTTTGCAACAAGGCTGCCAGTGTTTGCGGGGCTATACCCAGCGCGGTTAAGCGCGGCCGTGAAATTTCAACTATGACCTGCTCTTGCTGCACCCCGCCGACGGCAACCTTGCCGACACTGGGCACCAATACCAGTTCACGGCGCAAAAAGTCGACATAATCGCGCAACTCATCATCGCTGAAGCCGTCACCGGTTACCGCATACAAGATGCCATACACATCACCAAAATCGTCTTTTACCTGGGGCGTTTTTACACCGGGCGGTAATTGCGGCTGTAAATCGGTTATTTTATGCCGCAGTTCATCCCAGATTTGCTTTAACTCTTTCGCCCTATAGGTATCGTGCATCTCAACCATCAGCTGCGACAAGCCGGCGGTAGACACCGAGGTAACATGCTTAACATAAGGCAGTTGCTGGATCACATTTTCCAGCGGATAGGTCACTTCTTCTTCGACCTGGGTTGGCGATGCGCCCGGATATTGGGTAATTACCAAAGCCTGCTTCAGGGTAAACTGAGGATCTTCCAGCCGGCCCAGGCCCAGGTATGACACCACGCCACCAAGTAGTAAGATGGCAGCAAACAGCCAGGATGAGGTGCGGTACTGAATAAAGTAGCGGGCAAAATCCATGCTTACAGCCCCCGCTCACGCACCCAGGGCCTGACCTTCTGCCCTTCTGTCAGTTGCTGAACACCGGCGCTGACAATTTGCTCGCCAGGTTGCAGGCCGTCCGTTACCGCGGCACCGGCACTGGTTAAACTGCTGACACGGATTGCTCTTTTGCTGACAGTACCGCTATCGGGGCTATATACCCAGACATAACTTTGCTGGCTGGCCAGTGGTTGTTCGCCAGGCATAAACAGTGCAGAAGCCGGAATATACAGCGCCTCTGCATACACCATACTGATTTTACTCACTTCCGCTATGACGTTAGCGGTCATACCGGCCAGTACATTAAACTCTTGCGGCGTGGCCATGCTAAATACCACTTTAAAGCTGTTGGTGGCCGGATCGGCGCGGGTATCCCACTCGCGGATACGGGCGCGGTAACGATACTGCGGGTGCGAGTCAAACACCACTTCAGGCTGGTAATCAAAATCTTTGCGCACATTGGAAATGACATCCTCCGGCACCTGGATCACCACATCCACCTGATCACGTACCTGCAGCTCCATAATGGCTTGCTGAGCGGCAATATTTTCGTGGTTTTCGACCAGCAGACGGGAAATATTGCCGGCAAAAGGTGCCCGCAATTGGGTATAACTAAGCGCGGTTTCGGCGGTAGAGAGATCAGCCTGCGCCACTTGCAACTGCGCTTTAGCTTCATCAAAAGCGGCTTGCGATACCAGCTTTTGCGCGATAAGTTGCTCGGCACGGACAAACTGGGTTTGGGCCAGTTCATAACGGGCAGCGGCCTGATCCAGCTTCAGGCGAAAATCGGTGTCATCCAGCGCCGCCAGCAAATCACCTTTTTCGACCATCTGGCCGGGGCGGGCCTGCAATTTTACCAGCTTGCCGCTGACACGAAAGGTTAAGCTGGCGCGCTCTGTTGGTTCAACGACGGCCGGAAACTGCCTTACAGCTCCGCTACTGTTATCGTTGACAAGATGCAGCTTAACCGGCCGCTCGGGCTGAACCTGTTGCTCCGGCTCGGCTTTAGAGCACGCAGCAAGCCACAATACCGTGGCGAAGATAAAAAAACGTGAAGGGAAACCTGACATAGCTATCATCCTGAAACAGTAAAAGACAGGCGCATTTTGGCTGTAGCGCCACATCTGACCAGTGCAACTATTTAACCTTAAAAACCAACTTACTGACAGTCAGTTTTGCTGACATCTGACAAAAATCCACCGCAAGCGGTGGATTTTTATTAAATTTCCAATAGTGCCTGTTTTAAAGCATGCACCTGATCGCGCAATTTAGCGGCCTGCTCAAACTCCAAATCACGGGCATGTTGCAGCATTTTTTGCTCCAGTTGCTGTATTTCCGCTTCAACCTGATAGCTGGTTTTGCCTTTTATTAACCGTACCCGCTCAGCCACCATCGGTAAGGCCGGGCTGGCGTCCTGCCCCAGATCCATCACATCAGCAATTTTTTTCTTAATCGCCTGCGGTGAGATGCCATGCAAGGTATTAAAGGCTTGCTGCTTAGTGCGCCGGCGCTCTGTTTCGTCAATTGCCTTGCGCATCGAGCCAGTGATCTGGTCGGCATATAAGATGGCTTTGCCATTCAGGTTACGGGCAGCACGGCCTATGGTTTGGATCAACGAGCGCTCTGAGCGTAAAAAGCCCTCTTTGTCGGCATCCAGTATCGCCACCAGCGACACTTCCGGAATATCCAGGCCTTCTCGCAGCAGGTTAATGCCCACCAGCACATCAAATACGCCCAAACGCAGGTCGCGGATAATTTCCATCCGCTCAACGGTGTCGATGTCGGAGTGCAGATAACGCACCTTTACGCCATGTTCGTTCAGGTATTCACTTAAATCTTCTGCCATTTTCTTGGTGAGCGTGGTCACCAGCACCCGCTCTCCCAGCCGCGCTTTTTGCATGGCCTCCGACATCAGATCATCAACCTGGCTGACTACCGGCCGGATCTCAATTACCGGATCAACCAACCCTGTCGGACGCACTACCTGCTCCACCACTTCGCCGGCAGAATGCTCCAGTTCATAGGCAGCCGGGGTAGCCGACACATAAATGCGCTGCGGTGCTATAGCTTCAAACTCGTCAAACTTCAGCGGCCGGTTATCCAGCGCCGAGGGTAAACGAAAGCCATAGTTCACCAGGTTCTCTTTGCGCGACCGGTCGCCCTTATACATGGCACCAATTTGCGAAATCGTGACATGGGATTCATCAATAAACATCAGGCCATCAGAAGGAAAATAATCCAGCAAAGTTGGCGGCGGCTCGCCATTGGCCCGGCCGGATAAATAACGCGAGTAGTTTTCAATGCCCGAGCAGTAGCCAAGCTCTACCATCATTTCAATATCAAACAAGGTGCGTTGGCTTAAGCGCTGCTCTTCTACCAGTTTATTGGCACTGAGCAAGTCTTCACGGCGTTGTTTAAGTTCCTGCTTAATATGCTCGGTGGCAGCAAGAATTTTCTCGCGTGGTGTAACGTAGTGCGTTTTCGGGTAGATAGTGTAACGGGTCAGCACTTTTTCTACCACGCCGGTCAGCGGATCAAACAGGCTTAAGCGTTCGATTTCTTCATCGAATAATTCAACCCGCAGCGCAATATCATCTGACTCGGCCGGAAAGATATCGATGACATCACCGCGTACCCTGTAGGTCGCACGGGAAAAATCGATGTCGTTGCGGCTGTATTGCAGTTCGGCCAGCCGCCGTAAAATGGCGCGCTGATCAATAATATCGCCCACTTTCAGATGCAGCAGCATCTTCATATACGACTGCGGATCGCCCAGACCGTAAATTGCCGATACCGATGCGATAATAACCACATCGCGCCGCTCCATCAGCGCCTTGGTGGCCGACAAACGCATCTGTTCAATGTGCTCATTAATAGAGGCGTCTTTCTCGATAAAAGTATCCGTAGAGGGTACATAGGCTTCAGGCTGGTAGTAATCATAATATGAGACAAAGTACTCTACCGAATTATGCGGAAAAAACTCTTTCATCTCGCCGTACAACTGGGCAGCCAGGGTTTTATTGTGCGCCATGATCAGCGTGGGCCGGTTCACCCGGGCAATAACATTAGCCATGGTAAAGGTTTTACCTGAACCGGTAACGCCAAGTAAGGTTTGGTGCGCCAGGCCGGATTCCAGGCCGTCTACCAGTTTATCAATCGCCTGCGGCTGATCACCCGCCGGTTGATACGCCGATACCAGTGCAAAGTCTCTGCTCACGCGCCCTCCTGCCCGCTGTTTTGTACCGCCCGGTTAAACCAGCGCCAGGCGATAAGGGTAGTAAAAATATTAGCCAGTACGCAGCCGGCAAACAATCCGCCAACGCCGTACAACTTACCTCCGGCCCAGGCCAGCGGCACATAGAACACAAATAAGCGCACTATACTCAGCCATAACGCATTAGCCGGACGATGTAAGGCGTTAAACGACGAATTCGTCAAAATAATGATGCCCTGCAAGCCATAACTTAGCGGCACTATCCAGATAAACAGACAGATAATCCGTATCACTTCCGGCTCATCGCTGAACATTCCCGCCAGCGGTATAGCAAACACGGCCAGCAGCAGGTACACCGCAAACTGCCATAACATAACAAAACGTGCTGATAAATGGTAAGCCAGTTGCACCCGGTTTAATAAGCCGGCACCAAAGTTTTGGCTGACAACCGGCGGCAAAGTCATCGATAACGCTAACACCACCAGACAGGCAATGCTTTCCAGCCGGGCGCCTACACCATAAGCCGCTACAGCTTGCGGACCATAGCTGGCCATAATAGCGGTTAGCACGGCCATCGCCAGCGGCGTTAGCATATTGGCACCGGCAGCCGGTGCGCCAATGCGCAAAATTTTACGGCTGATAGTAAAAAACTGGCTGCGGCTAACCGGTGCGACAGAAATTAAATCGCGTTTAACCAGCAGGCGGATCAGCAATACAGAACCGACAACCCAGGACAGCACTGTAGCGATAGCCGCACCTTGCATGCCAAGCGCCGGAATGGGGCCAAAGCCGAAAATTAAAATGGGGTCCAGCACGGCATTTACCAAACCAGAGCCGGCCATAATAATACTCGGCGTGCGGGTGTCCCCCGCGGCCCGCAAAATAGCATTGCCAATCATCGGCAATACCAGCAGCACCGCGCCGGCAAACCAGATATCCATATAAAGGTGAATATAATTTAGCACTTCGCCAGCGGCACCTAATGCTTTAAACAGCGGGTCTGACAATATAAAGCCCGCTATCGCCAGCAGGCCCACCAAAAGTGCCGACAGCCATAACGCGATTTGGCCATCTGTACGGGCAGCAGTAAGCTCGCCCGCCCCCAGTGCTTTGGCAATAACAGCTGAGGTACCGATACTTAAGCCTATGGCCAGACTTATTAAAGAGAATGATACCGGAAAGGTAAAACTGATGGCTGCCAACTGCTCGGTACCGAGCATACTGATAAAAAAGGTATCCACCAGATTAAACGTCATTAACGTCAGCATGCCGGCTAACATAGGTAGCGTCATTCTGATCAACGTGGCACGGATATCATCGCTGGTAAGCGAAAAACTGGGTTTACTGGTTGAAGTTGTCATAATCTCAGGCTGGATACGGCGTTGGGTTATTGTAAAGAAAAGCCTGCCGTACGACCATGCAAAAATACGCAAAGCCAGAACTTTGCGGCAAATTTTACGAAAAACCCTGTTGTTGTTACAAAAACAGTTCACATTAGCGCCGCTCTGTCTGTATTTAGTTTTTGCTGCCCTATCAGCAAAAGCCAAATACAGCATAAAAGCATAACTCATTGTTTTTATTGTGAAATAAATTTCGTCGCAACTAGCTTGACCGCCAGCAAATGCAGCAGCCATAAGCCTTCCCCCAGCTAACACCCCGCTAACTCACAGAGTTATCCACAGAAACTGTGAATAACTCTATACAAGCCACGCTAATCAGTACTTTGCGGCCGGGTCTTTCAGGTTGTCGGCAATATGGTAAAAATCCGGCAAAAACTGGCGTATAAAACAACGCTTTGTTTAAACAATACGCAAGTAAACATTATTGATGAAAATCCCTGTACCAAAGTGTTGACAGTGTCTGGAGCTGGCATTAGTATTGCGCCCCGTTGAATGCTGTTCCCTAGTAGCTCAGTTGGTTAGAGCGGCGGACTGTTAATCCGTAGGTCACTGGTTCGAGTCCAGTCTGGGGAGCCAACAGCAACTAACATCTTGTAATATCAGTAGTACAATTCCCTAGTAGCTCAGTTGGTTAGAGCGGCGGACTGTTAATCCGTAGGTCACTGGTTCGAGTCCAGTCTGGGGAGCCACCTTCTCGCAATGTTTTTCCGTAGTTCTGACTTAATTAGTGTATTTATCAGTATTTTTTTGATTTAATTAGCTTTCTATTGTTTGAGCCTAAAACTATATTAAGCGTTAGGACAAGGAAACTGGTTAACCTGGTGGTCATTGCTTATGAGAATATTGCGTACTTTGCTTGTAAGCCAGCTGCTGTCAGCGGTGATTCTGGCTGTTGCTGCTCTGGTAACTTTAGTTATCTACACTCAACAACAACTCTCAGCGGCTGAAAAACATGCCAACGTCGCTATCGAACAAATCCTCAGTTATCACCTGACCGGTGATGGTAAGGTATTAAGCCGCCAGCTCGATCGCAGCTTTAGCTTACGCAGTCTGCGTATTAGCCAGTTAGACGGCACCATATTGCATGAGCAAAACCTCAGCGGCAATAAAGCGGCCTTAGCCACGGCCCTGCTGCAAACCTTTGGTAGCGAATTTAAACCGCGCACTATCCGCAACGAAGAACAAAATATGCAGATAAGCTACCAGCTCGACTTCACCGAGCGGTTGCTGCAATTTCAATCTGTGTTATTGCTATTGTTTTTACTGCCATTTTTATTAGGCTGGGTGCCGATATTATTGAGCAAAAGCAGCATCAGTCGCAGTTATCGCCGCACCACTGACGCTATTAATGAATTGATCGACCGCTTTATTAAAGATCCGCAAAAAGCCGAACCTGACTGGCAAAAAATTCCGGCGGAATTTTCCGCTATTAATACCGCATTGCAAAAACTGGCGAATTATACCCGTTCACAATATAGCGAGATGGCCGCCAACGCGCACCAGATTGCTGAAGAAGCGTATAAAGATCCGGTTACCGATTTACCCAACCGCAACCGCTTTGTGCAATTTTATGAAGACAACATTCGCCAGAGTGAACAAAGCGACTTTGGTGTTTTTGCCATAACCCGCTGCACAGAATTACAAACACTCAACCAAACCCGTGGCTATCAGGAAGGTGATAATTACATCCGCGAAGTCGCTGACATCGTTAAAAAGCTATCTGGTACCTACAAAGAGCACCGGATTTTTCGCTTAAACAGTTCAGATTTTGGCATTATGCTGCCGCGGGTAACACCAAAAGAAGCCGAGAATTTTGCCTTACAACTGCAAAGCCGCTTTAATGAGTATCAAAAAAACGCCGAGCTCGATTCTGTTGCCTATACCGGTTTGGTGGCTTACGAATCTGGCAAGGCTTTGGGCGAGCTGTTAGCCATTGCCGACACGTCTATCAGTTTGGCGCAAACAAAGCAGCCCAACGCCTGGCACCTGCAAAAAGAATCGGCCGGGCTGGAAATGGCGGCCGGCAGTTATGGCAATCAAAACTGGCGCAATGTGATTGACGATGTGCTGAATAACCACCGGTTAAGTCTGCTAATACAGCTGATCCAACCGTCAAACCGCTCGGCCAAAGCGTACTCCGAAGTGCTGGTGCGTTTTAAAACCCAGGAAGGCCAGATCCTGCCGACAGCGTCGTTTTTGGCCATGGCCGAAAAGCTTGACCGCATTATTGCCGTTGACCGCTTGATTATTGAAACCGCCCTCACCACCATTAAAAATAAAAATCTGCAAGATCAGTATTTTGGCATTAATTTATCCGCCCGTTGTGTGCATGATGACCAATTTATTATCTGGCTGGAACGACGTTTGCTAAAAGATGCTCATATTGCTGCCAAGCTGATATTTGAAGTAACCGAGTTTGGCCTGCAGCAAAACCTGAAAACCAGCAAACGTTTTATCGATATGATCCATCGCGCCGGCGCCCGCATTACGGTAGAGAAGTTTGGTGTTGGCATTACCTCGTTCAAGTTTTTCCGCGATATGAAACCGGATTACGTCAAAATGGACGGCAGCTACACCCGCCATATCAACGAAGATAAAAATAATCAGTACTTTATGCGGCTGATGATCGATCTGGCACACCGCATTGGTGTCGGCGTGTTTGCTGAAAGCGTCGAAACCCAGGAAGAAAAACATATGCTGGAATCTTTGTTTATTGATGGTAATCAGGGCTATTACGTCGGTAAACCAGCACCTATGTAGTACGCCTGCCGGCAACAAGCTTGTTGCCGGCAAAAACCCTACCACTTGTCTGGTTGTGTCACACTGCGCTTAATAGCATAATATGGCCCTCAATTTTCCCTGAGCGACACGATGACTGAATTTTTACTGTTGTTAATCAGTACCGTACTGGTGAATAACTTTGTATTGGTTAAATTTCTCGGCTTATGCCCCTTTATGGGGGTGTCTGGCAAGCTGGAAACCGCTATTGGTATGTCGCTGGCAACCACTTTTGTGCTGACACTGGCCTCGTTGTGCAGCTATCTGGTTGATCATTATCTGCTGGCTCCGCTGGACTTATTATATCTGCGCACACTCAGTTTTATTCTGGTCATTGCCGTAGTGGTGCAATTTACTGAAATGGTCGTGCATAAAACCAGCCCGACGCTGTACCGCCTGCTGGGAATATTTTTGCCACTTATTACCACTAACTGTGCAGTGCTGGGTGTAGCCCTGTTAAACGTCAATGAACGCCACAACTTTGTTAATTCTGTCATCTATGGTTTTGGTGCTGCGGTAGGTTTTTCGCTGGTGCTGATCCTGTTTGCCGCCATGCGTGAGCGTTTAGCCGCCGCGGATGTGCCGGTGCCGTTTAAAGGTGCCGCTATTGCGATGATTACCGCCGGCTTAATGTCATTGGCCTTTATGGGCTTTACCGGCCTGGTGAAAATCTGATGACATTATTTACAGCGCTTGTTGCACTGGGCAGCCTGGCCCTGATCTTTGGTGCCGTACTGGGCTATGCCGCCGTGCGGTTTAAAGTCGAAAGCGACCCTTTGGTCGAGCAAATTGACGATATTCTGCCGCAAACCCAGTGCGGCCAGTGCGGCTACCCGGGTTGTCGGCCTTACGCTGAGGCGATAGCCAACGGCGATGAGATTAATAAATGCCCCCCCGGCGGTGAAGCGACTATTCGTAAACTGGCAGATTTAATGGGCGTGGAAGCCAAACCCCTCAACGCGGCCCAGACCGAAACGGTCAAGCGCGTCGCCTATATCCGTGAAGATGAATGTATCGGCTGCACTAAATGTATTCAGGCCTGTCCGGTAGACGCTATCGTTGGCGCCTCTAAGCTGATGCATACCGTTATAACAGATGAATGTACCGGCTGTGATCTCTGTGTCGAACCCTGCCCGGTTGATTGTATTGATATGGTAGCGATTGCCACCACTCCCGACCGTTGGAAATGGGATTTGGCAGCGATACCGGTTCGGATGGTGGAGTAACGCCATGCCAGGTTTATTTCAACAAATTCAGGCAGGTAAGTTGTGGGATTTTCACGGCGGTGTACACCCGCCTGGCCGCAAACAGCAAACCAGTCAAAAACCGATCGCGGTACTGCCACTACCCGACCGCTTATATATTCCGTTGCGTCAGCATATCGGCGTTGCCGGACAACTCTTGGTGCGCCAGGGTGAACATGTCTTAAAGGGCCAGGCCTTAACCAGTGCCGATAACTCTATGGCGGTACCGGTGCATGCGCCTACATCCGGCACTGTGCTAAGCATAGGTCCGCATACCAGCGCGCATCCGTCAGCCTTGCCAGAGCTTACACTGGTGCTTGCACCCGACGGTCTTGATACCTGGCGAGAGCGCGAGCCACTGCATCTGGCCAATTGCGATAAAATGACACTGCTAAACCGGATCCAGGACAGTGGCATCGCCGGTATGGGTGGCGCCGGTTTTCCGACACATTTAAAAAGTGGCGTGTCACAACCGGTAGATTACTTAATTATTAATGCTGTTGAGTGCGAGCCCTATATCAGTGCCGATGATCTGTTGATGCAGGAAGCCGCCACGACGATCGTCAAGGGTATTGATATTCTGTGTCAGCTGTTAAATCCCAAAGCGGTACTGATCGGCATTGAAGATGACAAGCCTATAGCCGCTTCGGCGATGATGGCAGCCTGCAGCCAACGTGAACAATACTATGTCCGCACTGTACCGACTAAGTACCCGTCAGGCGGCGAGAAACAACTGATCCAGCTTCTTACCAATAAAGAAGTACCAAATGGCCGCCGGCCAATCGATATTGGCATAGTGATGCATAATGTCGGTACCGCCTTTGCAGTTGCCCAGGCCGTTCTGGACGACCAGCCACTGATTTCGCGCATTGTTACCGTAGCGGGCGATACGCTAAGCCAACCGCAAAATGTGTTGGCACTGCTTGGCACCCCGGTATCAGATCTGCTGAATCACTGTGGTTTTCAGCCACAGCCGAGCCAGCGCATTATTATGGGTGGCCCCATGATGGGCTTTACCTTGCCCGATTTAGCGGTACCGGTGGTAAAAACCACCAACTGCATCCTGGCACCTACGGCTGAAGAGCTGCCGGCAGCAGCAAACGAGACCGATTGTATCCGCTGTAGTGCCTGTGCAGATGCCTGCCCGGCCAGTTTATTACCGCAGCAACTGCTATGGTACAGCAAGGCAAAAGACAGTGAAAAACTGGCCGAATACAACCTGGCTGACTGCATCGAATGTGGCGCTTGCGCCTATGTCTGCCCAAGCGAAATACCGCTGGTGCAATATTACCGCGTGGCTAAAGCCGATATCCGCGACCAGCAGCGTGAAGCGCTAAAAGCCGAGCAAGCCAAAGCCCGTTTTGAAGCGCGTAATGAGCGGCTGGAGCGCGAAAAACAACAACGGCAACAACGTAACCAGGAACTGGCGGCAGCACGACAACAGCAGCAACTGGCCAGTGGCGCTAACACTGCCGTAGCCGACGCCCTGGCGCGAATTAAAGCTAAACAAGACCAAGCCGCTACCGTTACAGCCGACAGCGATAAAGCCGCTATTCAGGCTGAGCGCGAGTTAAAAAAACAACAGGCGCGTGAATATCAACAGCAAAAAGCCGCCCAGCAAACCGGCACTGACGCCGCCGCTGCAGCAGAAACATCAACCAGCACGGCTGCCGAAAGCAAAGCCAGCGCTGTCGCCGCAGCCATTGCCCGCGCTAAAGCTAAAAAAGCAGCACAGAGCAGCGAAGCAGCGCCAGCTGCTGAACCAGAGCAAACAGCGCCAGCGACAGACCCCGCGCAAGTAGCGACAGCAGCTTCAGCGCCGGCGGCAGATCCACGTAAAGCCGCCATTGCCGCTGCCATTGCCCGCGCTAAAGCCAAACATCACGCGGCGGATGGTACCGACAACGATAGCAGTGCTGCTGACACGCCAGCGCCAGCGGCAGATCCACGTAAAGCCGCCATTGCCGCTGCGATTGCCCGCGCCAAAGCCAAACAGCAAGCAGCGGGTGAAACCGACAACGACAGCAGCACGGCTGACACGCCAGCGCCAGCTGATACCTCAGCGCCGGACGATACCCTAATGCAAAGTGCACCTTCTGCGCCGGCAGAAGATCCGCGTAAAGCCGCCATTGCCGCTGCCA
This sequence comes from Rheinheimera muenzenbergensis, assembly GCF_036984005.1. Taxonomy (NCBI): domain Bacteria; kingdom Pseudomonadati; phylum Pseudomonadota; class Gammaproteobacteria; order Chromatiales; family Chromatiaceae; genus Rheinheimera; species Rheinheimera muenzenbergensis. The sequence continues at coordinate 3,819 of NZ_JALAAR010000011.1, read as the reverse complement.
TTGCCCGCGCTAAAGCACGTAAACAAGCCGATAGTGAGAACTCATGAGTTTTAGAATAGCCAGTTCACCACACCAGCATAACCAGCGCAGCACAGCGCAAATCATGCGTATGGTCACGCTGGCCTGTCTGCCTGGCATCGTTATGCAAGCGGTCATGTTTGGCTACGGCGTACTTATTCAGCTGCTGCTGGCCATTGTTACCGCCTGGCTCAGCGAAGCGGCCATATTAACGTTGCGCAACAGACCCGTGCTGCCGCGGCTAAAAGACAACAGTGCCCTACTGACTGCGGTATTGCTCGCTGTGGCTATTCCACCCTATGCGCCCTGGTGGCTGATTGTTATCGGCACCGCTTTTGCCATTATCATGGTGAAGCAGCTGTATGGTGGCCTGGGTAATAATCTGTTTAACCCGGCAATGGCGGCCTATGTGCTGCTGTTGGTGTCTTTTCCACTGCAAATGACGCAGTGGCTGCCGCCGGCGTCGTTACAACTGGTTACTCTGACCCCTTTCGATGCACTGTGCAGTATATTCAGCCAATACAGTTGCAGTGGTTTTAGCCTGTCGCAACTGCAAAGCGGCGTCGACGGCACAACGATGGCAACCCCGCTGGATACACTGCGTACCGGCCTAAGCCGGGGCTTCACGTTGACTGAAAACATGCACAGCCCGGTGTTTTATGCCTTTGCCGGTAGCGGCTGGTTATGGGTCAATCTGGCTTATCTGGCCGGTGGCTTATTGCTGATCCAACAAAACATCATTAGCTGGCGCATTCCTGTGGCCGTTATTGCCAGCATGTTTGTATTATTTGCCATAGCCAGCCTGGTTGCCCCGGATAGCCTGGCCGGCCCGCTATTTCATTTGTTTAGTGGCGGCACTATGCTGGCGGCATTTTTTATTGCTACCGATCCGGTATCGGCCTCTACCACTGACAAAGGCCGCTTGCTGTACGGTTCGTTAATTGGTGTGCTGATATTTTTAATCCGTAGTTTTGGTGGTTATCCTGATGCCATTGCCTTTGCTGTGTTGTTAGCCAATATGACAGTGCCACTGATTGACTATTACACGAGGCCACGCACTTATGGCCACCGCACCCGGAGCGAATTAAAATGATCCGCGTCATCAGTAAAAACGCACTGGCACTGGGGCTGGCCGCCGCAATTTGTGTTGCTGTCTTGGGCCTGGTAAATCAGCAAACCGCACCGCGCATTAACGAACAGCGTCTGGCGGCTAAGCTTGCCGTGTTAGCGGAAGTACTACCTGAAGTAGGAGCAAGCCAGGCCTTACTTGATGATTGTTTACAGGTAACCGATGAACAACTGCTGGGCCGCAGCACACCACAAACCTTATATCGCTGGCGTAACCAGGGTGTGCTCAGTGCCTATATTATCGAGACCACAGCACCAGACGGCTACAGCGGCAATATTGATTTAATCGTGGCCATGACAACCGATGGCACGGTGTTAGGTAGCCGGGTGCTGGAGCATAAAGAAACACCGGGGCTGGGCGATAAAGTTGAAACCCGCCGTTCTGAGTGGATTTATAGCTTTAGCGGTAAAGTGGTAACCGCCGACAATGCCGCTAAATGGGCAGTACGTAAAGATGGCGGCGACTTTGATCAATTTACCGGTGCTACTATTACACCACGGGCGGTAGTTAATGCTGTACGCAATGCCGTACTCTATGTTCAGCAGCATCCGCAGCTGGCTACATTGCCTGCTAACTGCATGGATCAATAAGGTAAAACCCGCTAATGAGCCAATTTAAAGAGTTATCCATCCAAGGATTGTGGAAAAACAACCCGGGTCTGGTGCAATTGCTTGGCCTGTGTCCATTGCTGGCCGTTACCGCCACGGTTACCAATGCATTGGGGTTGGGCGTTGCTACCCTGATGGTGCTGCTGGGCTCTAATATTGCGGTATCAGTGGTGCGCAACCATGTCGCCAGCGAAATCCGTATTCCGGTGTTTGTCCTGATTATTGCCAGCCTGGTCACCATGGTACAGCTGTTAATGAACGCCTATACCTTTGGCCTGTATCAGTCGCTGGGAATTTTTATTCCGCTTATCGTTACCAATTGCGCCATTATCGGCCGCGCTGAAGCCTTTGCCTCAAAAAATGCCGTTCTGCCCTCGGCTATCGACGCCATTATGATGGGCCTAGGCTTTATGCTGGTGCTGCTGGTGCTTGGCGCCATGCGGGAGATCCTCGGCCAGGGTACGCTATTTGACGGCGCAGACTTACTGCTGGGCGATTGGGCTAAGGGGCTCAGAATTGAGCTGTTCCATGTAGACAGCCACTTTTTGCTGGCGATGCTGCCGCCAGGTGCTTTTTTTGCCATGGGCCTGCTTATCGCGCTGAAAAACACCGTCGACAACAAACTTAAACAGAATCAGGCAATAGAAAAAGGCAGTATTGCCCGCGCCCGGGTTACCGGCACAGTGCAATAAACCGCCGGATAAAAGATGAATAAACAAAAACGCATTGAAATGCTCAGCCGCTTGCGCGCGGCTAACCCAGAGCCGACCACCGAGCTGGAATACAGCTCACCATTTGAGTTATTAATTGCCGTGCTGTTATCGGCCCAGGCCACTGATGTTGGTGTTAATAAAGCCACCAAACATTTGTTTCCGGTAGCGCGCACACCGCAAGCCATGCTGGATTTAGGCGTCGACGGCGTTAAGCACTACATTAAAACCATCGGCCTGTTTAATACCAAAGCCGAAAACGTGATTAAAACCTGCCGTATTCTGGTCGAGCAACACGGTGGCATCGTGCCGGAGAACCGCGAAGCACTCGAAGCCCTGCCCGGCGTGGGCCGCAAAACCGCTAACGTGGTACTGAATACCGCATTTAAATGGCCTACCATAGCGGTAGACACGCATATCTTTCGCGTATCTAACCGCACCAAGCTGGCGCCAGGTAAAAATGTCGACGAGGTCGAGCACAAACTCCTTAAAGTGGTGCCCGCCGAATTTAAACTCGACGTACACCACTGGCTGATACTGCACGGCCGCTATACCTGCGTTGCACGTAAACCGCGCTGTGGCAGCTGTATTATTGAAGATTTATGCGAGTTTAAAGACAAGACAGAGCAATAAGCCGTATCCGGCGGCCAATGCTGCAAACTATCGCCGGGCAACCGTGATGACAGATAAAGCAGTCTATCTTGCAGATATACCAACTACCTGGCCGCTAACGCGGCCTTAAGATATTTTAGGTAAGTAAACTCCGGCTTTCATAGGACAGAAGCCATTGCAAGCGTAAAAGAGCGTATGGCATTTCCTATTTCAGGCAACGTTGCAGAATCGATTCCATATTTTTCTACCAAAGCATCTATCTCTCTGCGATCTTGATTAAAGCTGCCGTGCCGTATGACGGGAATGGTATGAAAAAGGAGGCTTCGTTTTTCATGAATGTTAACTTCATTCGGATTGGTGGTACTTGCCGCGTACATTCCCCAAAGGCGTTCCGTGTCAGCCACATGGTCTGCTGTCAGATGTGGAAAAACTCCAGGTCCCCTTGGGCACATTCGGCAACCATCTTGGCTGGATTTGAAACCATAGCTTCGACAAAAATCGTGATGTGCAATAAGTTTGTTTCTATATTCTGTAACGGACCATGCTTGCACCACTACAGACTCGTTAATTTTTCCGAGTAGCTCTGGGTTTTCCCGCGCCAATTTCTTTAGTGAAGAATCGAAAATTGCAGCATTCCTTAGCGACTCTGCACACAGAATACCAACGGTAATACACCCATTTTTAATTGACGCTGAAAGTAGAAGGTTGCGTTATTAAAGCCTGTTTGTATTTCGGTGGTATG
>NZ_JALAAR010000010.1:0-192412 GCF_036984005.1 Rheinheimera muenzenbergensis | reverse complement strand
TTTCATGCAGAATCTCCTGCGTTTATGTTACGAGAAAATTCTACTTTTGACGTCAGTTATTTTTAGGGGGTATTACCTCATCACTGTATTTACCGTTTCTAAAGTATTGAAATACTTGTCCAGTCCGTTCACTGTATTGGCAACTATTAACTGGCTGGCCGCTTCCAGCTGTGGCTGAAGTTGGTATCTGGTTACCTTGAAATACAGAGACTAATCCTTCACCTTTCTTAGCCACCAAATCAATATTCGAAATACAACCAGCATATTTACTTATTGAGTAAAGCGTTTCATCGTCGCTAACTTTAAACGACCTTAAACTAAAGGTATCTGAGATTTCTGGAGAGGATGGAAATACCGATTTAACCTGTCTATCACTTGCATCTATTGGCAAGGTGCGTGCTTTGGTAAGAAACTCTTTGAACTTTGGAGATAAATCCGTGGGGATCTCATCAATCTCAATCCGCTCATTTCGATTTTCGGAATAGTAAAAATGACTAACCAAATAAGCATTAGTCGCGCATTCAACACCATTCGATGCTGACAATGACTTTCCAAACAACCAAGCACCGCCACCAAACACAACTGCAGTAATACCGATAAAATACTTATATAGCGTTTTCAATTGATGCACGATCCTTGTAAGCAGTAGATGATTAACCTGAAATAGTAAGGTATGAACTTGTTAACAAAACAGCATCGCATTATGCACATGATGCTGCAAAAGACAATGGAGAAACAGCAGGAAGTGTTTACTAATTCTTTTGATGGCAAGACACAACAAAGGCGCTTTACGCGCCTTTGTTTATGCTCATCAACTTCTACCTTCGCGACTGGGCTTTTTACCGGTGGGTTGGCGTTGTGGCCCCTTGCCTTTCGGTGTGGCCGGGCCGCGGCGTCCTGCCGGCTTAGCGCCATCTGGCTTGGCTGGCCGGGCTGCTGTGGGCTTGCGCTCTTTTGGCGCACGCTCAGGTGTTTTGGCGGCGATATCGTGCTTGCGCACTGCGCGCTTCATGCTGGCCATACGGCGGCGACGTTCGTCTCTGTCTTCCGGTTTTACTAAAGTAGCCACTTCCGGCGCTAAACTGACTAACTTGCGCAGATAGTTGACTTCATCCAACGGGTATTCGGCATAGCCGCCGGCCGGCAAGTGTTTAGGCAGCAGTAAATCACCGTAGCGTACCCGAATAAGCCGGCTAACCACAGCGCCTTGTGATTCCCACATGCGGCGTACTTCGCGGTTACGGCCTTCGGTAAGTACCACATGGAACCAGCGGTTGATACCTTCGCCCGGCAGCGCTTTGATTTTTTTGAAGTTGGCTTTACCGTCTTCCAGCTCAACACCGGTTCGCAGACGCTGGATCATCGCATCGTTGATCTCACCAAATACCCGCACTGCGTATTCACGCTCGACTTCAAATTTAGGGTGCATCAAGCGGTTTGCCAGCTCACCGTCTGTGGTAAACAGTAATAAACCTGAGGTGTTAATATCCAACCGGCCAATGGCTATCCAGCGTGCGCCTTTAATGGTCGGCAGGCGCGAGAATACTGTTGGCCGGCCTTCCGGATCGGTACGCGAGCAAATTTCGCCTTCGGGCTTATGGTACGCCAGAACACGGCAAATTTGTTGCTCTTCACTGGCAATTTGTACCGGGTGGCCATCTACCCGCACTTGCTGATTAGGGCTGATACGATCGCCCAGCGTTGCCGGCTTGCCGTCTACGGTAACCCGGCCACCGCTTATCCAGTCTTCCATTTCCCGGCGCGAGCCTAAACCGGCGCGGGCTAATACTTTTTGTAGCTTTTCACTACCTGCTTTATCACTCATTAGTGCAATTCTCCTGTCGTCACGACGGTGTCGGCCAGATCCAGGCTAATAGCCTGAAACTCTGGCAAGGGTGGTAATTGGTTTAAGTGTTTTAAACCAAAATAATCTAAAAATTCTTTTGTTGTTGCATATAAGCCGGGCCGGCCCGGTACTTCTTTATGGCCAACCACCTTTACCCAGTTACGATCAACTAAGGTGCGCATAATTTGGCTGCTAACCGACACACCGCGAATATCTTCAATCTCGCCGCGGGTGATCGGTTGGCGGTACGCTATCAGCGCCAACGTTTCGAGCACGGCACGTGAATAACGCGGCGAGCGCTCCGGCCACAGTCTGGCCAAATAATCACTTAACTCCGGCTTGGTAATAAAACGATAACCCGATGCCGTTTCCGCCAAACTAATACCCCGGCCAGCGTAGTCCTGCATCAGCCGGGCCAGGGTGTCATTTAAGCGTTTTTTACTGACATTTAAGCCATCGAGCACGCTGCTTTGTATGTCATCACAGCTTAGTGGCTTATCGGCGGCGAAAATGGCCGCTTCTACCAGCTGCATTAACTGCACGTCATTTATCTTGCCCGCCATTATGCCTCAGCGTCCTTTAATTTGACATGAATTTGGCCATAGGCCTCTACCTGAATAATCTCAACCAGCTTTTCTTTGGTCAGCTCTAACATGGCTAAAAAGGTCACCACCACACCTTCGCGGCCTTCGCTTAGCTCAAAACAGGCTGAAAACGCCAGATAGCCATTATGGGCACTTAGCAAATCTAAAATACGGCTCATGCGCTCGCGGGTCGATAAATGCTCACGTTTAATATGGTGGTGCTGAAAATCCTTTGCTCTTTTGACAATGTCCTTCAGCGCCAGCGTCAGCTCAGCTAAATCAACATCCGGTAATATCAGCAGTGGTGCAAAATTTTCAGCCAGCCCGGCGCTGGCATTAAAATGATCGCGCTCATCGCGTGGCAGGCTGTCCAGCTCCGTGGCGGCTTGTTTAAATACTTCATATTCCTGCAGCCGGCGGATAAGCTCAGCGCGCGGATCGGCCTCTTCGTCTTCGGCCTGGCTATGGCGGGGCAACAATAAGCGCGATTTAATTTCGGCCAGCATCGCCGCCATCACTAAATACTCGGCCGCCAGTTCAAAATTCAGCCCCTGCATCAGCTCAATATATTCCATATATTGCAGGGTTATTTCGTTTACCGGCAAATCGACAATATCAAACTTATGTTTGCGAATTAAATACAGTAAAAAATCCAGCGGGCCTTCAAAAGCATCAAGCAAAATTTCCAGCGCATCCGGCGGAATATACAAGTCTTCCGGCCGCTCGAGCACCGCTTCGCCGCGCACAAAGGCCAGCGGCAGCGGTTGCTGTATGGTTAGGCTATCAGGCAGGCTGTCCGCCAGAGTATCGCTCAAGCTAGGGTGGCCTTATTAACGAAACGGTGCCGGATCGCCACGACCTTCGCGCAGCAACACAGGTTCATCGTCAGATAAATCAATTACTGTAGTAGGTGCTTCGCCAATCACACCGCCGTGCATAATCAGGTCAACCTGCTTTTCTAAACGGGTACGCATTTCTTCCGGATCGCTTTCGGCAAATTCTTCGCCAGGCAAAATTAAACTGGTGCTAAGCAGCGGCTCACCCAGCTCAGCCAATAGCGCCAACGCAATTTTATTTTCCGGTATACGCAGGCCAATGGTTTTCTTTTTGTCGTTTAGTAAGCGTTTAGGCACTTCTTTAGTGCCGCGCAAAATAAAGGTATAAGCACCAGGAGTGTTATTTTTAATTAAGCGAAAGGCGCTGTTTTCTACCTTGGCATAGACCGACAGCTCAGATAAATCGCGGCACAGCAGGGTAAAGTGATGATCACCGCTAACCTGGCGAATTTGTAAAATACGCTCCATGGCGTTTTTATCGCCAACATGACAACCCAGCGCATAACCGCTATCGGTTGGATAAATGACCACACCGCCCTGTTGAATGATCTGCACCGCTTGTTTTAACAAACGCTGCTGCGGAGTTTCCGGGTGAATATGAAAAAATTGGCTCATTGTTATTCTTCTTTACTTGTTAATGGCAAAACGGCCGGTTAAGCCGTTGCTTGCAGCGGCCAGTTGGCCCACACCGGTATGACATCTTCGGTTAAATATAGATTTTTTCCGATATCATTCCAAGTTGTTGCCTGATGAAAATCGGAGCCTACCGACGCTGTTAAACCATGCAATTGGCACAGTGCCCACAATTCACGCTTTTGCACCGGCGTTTGCTGCGGCGAAATCACTTCTATCGCATCGCCGCCGGCGGCGGCAAACTGTTCAGCCAGCCGTTTTACCCATTTTGTTGTTAGCTTATATTTTAGCGGATGCGCCAGCACGGCTATGCCGCCGGCAGCGTGTATCCACTGAATAGCATCGGCCATCTCAACCCAGTTATTTGGCACATAACCAATTTTGCCGCGACCAAGGTACTTTTTAAAAACGCCATCCATCGTACTGGCTTTACCAATACTGACCAAATGGCGGGCAAAATGCGTGCGGGTTAAGGCGGCGCCATTAGCAAGCTTTAGCACTGCTGGTAGCACATCTGGTATTTGGCTTTTTTCCAGCCGACGCGCCATCTCTTCTGCACGCGCCACACGGGCTTGCTGCTGGGTGGCTAACCGCGCCAAAAACTGCGGGCATTCTGGGTTGATGTTTAAGCCGACAATATGAATTTCCAACTGCTGCCAGCTGGTAGAAATTTCCACGCCATTAATCAGTTTAAGTGGCAATTGCAATGTTGTAATTGCCTGCCCGGCCGCGGCTAAACCCGCGACTGTATCATGGTCGGTAATCGCCAGCACATCCACGCCTTTCTCTGCAGCGCGCATTACCAGTTCTGTTGGCGACAACACACCGTCAGAGCAATGGGTATGGCTGTGTAGATCAATTTTCATTTGCACCTCAAAATAAGCCGGCTATTGTCGCACAGCAGGACCTTATCGCAAAATAAACTGAACTTTTGTCCCAGCGCTGCGTAACCTCGCTACACCTTGTTAAAAGAGAATAAAACGATGTTTGGCTGGTTAAAATCTGATCCGGTAAAAAAACTGCGCAAAGCTTACGACCAAAAACTAGAGCAGGCGATGCATGCCCAGCGCAACGGTGATATGCGACTATATGCCGATTTAACTGCTGAAAGTGAAGAAATCTGGCAGACAATTCAACAACTGGAAAAAGCCGCCGTTAAAAGCTGAATGTTAAAATATGATGCGTGAACGCCATAGCCATCCAGCCACTTATACGTTTTTAATTCTGTATTATAACAAATAAGCACTTGACGCCGGCTACCGTTTTGCGGTTTTATGTCTGGCATAACAAACGAGGTTACTAAAGCTAATGCAATTTATCACAACCCTTAACCTGACTAACTGGTGGTGGCACATTCCCAACGGGCGTGTGTAGGCGTTGTATTAGCTTTAATTACCGAAGCCCGTTTCCACAAGAAGCGGGCTTTTTTTATGTGCCTGCAACACTGTGCGAACCGGCTGAATAAAAACTGATTAACTATATATTTATGAATCATAAGGAAAAAGTGAAACATGATTTTTAGTCATATCACCGATACGCCGGGCGAAGTGGCCAGCATTGCCATGCAGTTGCCGTATCACAGCGACGCGCTGGCCTGCTATCAGGCACTGACCGCGCAAAGCCCGTATTCGCTGCTGCTGGAATCAGCCGAGATCGACAGCAAAGATAACTTAAAAAGCCTGTTGCTGATTGATGCCGCGCTGCGCATTGAATGCAATGATCAAACCGTTGTGGTTAAAGCTGTCAGCAATAATGGCGCTGTGCTGCTGCCGTATCTGGCGGCCAAACTCAGCACGGTAGCCATGGTTGAGCAGCATAATGACCAGCTACGTCTTACTTATCAGCGCCCGGCGTTGTTACTTGAAGAAAATGCCCGCTTACAAGCGCCTAACCCGTTCAGCGTACTGCGTAGCTTGCAGCGCGAGCTTAAATGCCAGAGCGATGAGCCTTTTGCGATATTTTTAGGCGGTGTTATTGGTTACGACATGGTGGCCACCGTTGAGCAGTTGCCCGCCGTGCCAACAGCAGAAAACCAATGCCCGGATTATGTGTTTTATCTGGCTGAAACCTTATTGGTGCTGGATCATCAAAGCGGCCACAGCCGCCTGGTCGGTAACGTATTTTGTGGTGAACAGGCACCGGCCAACTGTTTTGTCATCGGTAAACGGCTGGAGCAGCTAAAACACTTGCTGCAAACGCCTGCAGCAAACTCAGCCGCCACCTCCGCAATAAATACTGAAGTGCAAGTCGATATCAGTGATGCTGATTTTGTCACTCAGGTCGAGAAGCTAAAACAGCATATCGTCGCCGGTGATATTTTTCAGGTAGTGCCATCCCGTTGTTTCCGTCTGCCCTGCCCTGAGCCGCTGGCCGCCTACGCCCGCTTAAAACAACAAAACCCCAGTCCCTACATGTTTTATTTACAAGATTCGGCCTTTACGCTGTTTGGCGCCTCGCCCGAGTCGGCGTTGAAGTTTGACGCGGCAAGCCGTCAGGTCGAAATTTACCCCATTGCGGGTACCCGCCGCCGCGGTTTTAAAGCCGACGGCAGCATAGACCGCGACCTGGACAGCCGCATTGAGCTGGAGCTGCGGCAAGATGAAAAAGAAAAAGCCGAGCATTTAATGCTGGTCGATTTAGCCCGTAACGACGTCGCACGCATCAGTGTGCCGGGCAGCCGCTACGTCAAAGAGCTGTTAAAAGTCGACCGTTACTCTTATGTCATGCACTTAGTGTCACGGGTGGTGGGTACCTTAAAGCCTGAGCTTGACGCGCTGCACGCTTATCAGGCATGTATGAATATGGGCACATTAGTTGGCGCGCCAAAAGTAAAAGCCGCCGAGCTTATCCGCACAGTGGAAGGCAAACGCCGCGGCAGCTACGGTGGCGCAGTTGGCTATTTGTCAGGCAACGGCGATTTTGACAGCTGTATCGTGATCCGCTCGGCCTATGTCGCAGATAACACCGCCTACATCCAGGCCGGTGCTGGTGTGGTGTTCGACTCTGTCGCCCAGGCCGAGGCCGACGAAACCCGCAGCAAAGCCCAGGCAGTGATCAATGCCATAGTCTCAGCCCATAAAGCAGTTAAGGAGTAACTGATGGCGATGATTTATTTGCTCGACAATATCGACTCTTTTACCTACAACCTGGTTGATGAGTTTGCCCAGCTCGGTTATCAGACAAAGCTGTACCGCAACACAGTGCCGGCTGACTACATCTACCAGCAAATGCAAAGCGAAACCGAGCCGGTGTTACTGGTACTGTCGCCAGGCCCGGGCAGCCCGGCACAGGCCGGCTCAATGCCAGCCTTGTTAAAACTGTGCGAAGCGCAATTTCCGGTGCTGGGTATTTGTCTTGGCCATCAGGCGATAGTGGAACATTTTGGCGGTGTCGTTGGCCGCGCCGGCGAAACCGTGCATGGCAAGACAGCTGCAATAACACTGCATGAACATCCATTATTCAACACGTTACCCAGGCCGTTTTTGGTGGCGCGCTATCACTCATTAATGGCCACCGAAATGCCCAACGCCTTAACCTTACTGGCCAATGACCGGCATATTCCAATGGCGGTGATAAATGAAGACAAACGTATGCTGGGCTTTCAATTTCACCCTGAGTCTATTTTGACCACTTTGGGTAAACCCCTGCTGAAAAACAGTATTGAATATTTATTAGGAGGCTGATGATGACAGATCCGATATTAGCAGCGGTACAGCACAGCCTGACGGGCCAGCCGCTAAGCTTTAGCCAGACAGAGCAGTTTTTTACTGCAGTCGTAAAAGGCCAGGTTGAGCCGGTACAACTGACGGCGCTGTTGGTGGCGCTGAAAATGCGTGGCGAAACCGCCGATGAAATAGCCGGCGCGGCCAGTGCATTACGTGCAGCCGCGACAACATTTCCGCAGCAGGTTAGCGGCAGTATCGACTGCTGCGGCACCGGTGGTGATGGCAGCAATACCATTAATATTTCTACCACAGCGGCAATAGTTGGCGCAGCTATGGGCTTAAAGGTGGTAAAGCACGGTAATCGCAGTGTGTCATCGCGCTCGGGCTCAGCCGATTTGTTAGAGCAGCTGGGAGTGAATATTCAAATGACGCCACAGCAAGCCGCTAACGCCCTGCTGCAAGCCAATTGCAGCTTCTTATTTGCCCCGCAATACCATGCTGGCATTAAACACGCGATGCCAGTACGCAATGCGCTAAAAAGCCGCACCTTGTTTAACCTGTTAGGCCCGCTGGTAAACCCGGCGGCACCGGATTATCAACTGCTGGGGGTGTACGACCCTAAACTGTGCCGCGTAATGGCGCAGGCACTGCAGCAACTGGGCGTCAAACGTGCCTGGGTAGTACACGGCAGCGGCTGTGACGAAGTGGCGCTGCACGGCACTACCTATGTGTGTGAGCTTAAAGAGGGTGAGCTGAGCGAATTTAGCCTGACACCGGATGATTTTGGTGTTGCTGTGACTCCACTATCTGCGCTGGCCGGTGGCGAGCCAGCCGATAATGCCGCCGCTACCCTGGCCATTTTGCAGGGGCAGGGCCAGAGTGCACACAATGCAGCTGTGGCAATAAATGTCGCGGCGATGTTGAAAATTGCTGGCTTGGGGGACGATCTTAAAGTGAACACCCGCGCCGTGCTGGAACTGCTGGGTTCAGCCAAAGCGTTCGCTACGCTTAGCCAGTTTAAGCAGCTGAGTCAGCAACAGGAGGCTGCCCATGGCTGACGCAATGCCAAATGTACTGGCAAAAATAGTGGCACATAAGCGTGACGAAGTGGCACAGCTAAAACAGCAACAGCCGCTGACCACATTTATTAGCAGCGTAGCGCCGAGCCAGCGCGATTTTCTGGCCGCGCTTAAACAAAGCGGCCCACGTTTTATTTTAGAATGCAAAAAAGCCTCACCGTCCAAAGGCCTGATCCGCGCAGAGTTTAATCTTGAGGAACTGGCGCAGGTATATGGCCAATATGCCGATTGCATTTCGGTATTAACTGACGAGAAATTCTTTCAGGGCAAGTACGACTATCTGCGCACCATGCGCAGCCTGGTCGACAAACCACTGCTGCATAAAGACTTTATCATCGACAGCTACCAGATTTATTTAGGCCGCCACTGCGGTGCCGATGCGGTGTTGTTGATGTTATCGGTGCTGGATGATGACGAATACCGCAGCCTTACCGCAACGGCGGCAGAGCTTAATATGACAGTGCTGACCGAAGTCAGTAATGAAGCAGAAACACTGCGCGCTGTTGCGCTTAACGCGGAACTAATCGGCATTAATAACCGGGATTTGCGTGATTTAAGCACTAACCTCGACACCAGCTTTAAACTGGCAGAACTGATCCCTGCTGGCAGAACCCTGGTTTCAGAGTCTGGTATTTACACTAATCAGCAAGTGCGACATTTAGCTCAGGTAGCCGATGCCTTTTTAGTCGGCAGCTCGTTAATGGCGCAGGCAGATTTAGCCGCAGCTACGCGTAAACTGGTGCTGGGTGAGCATAAAGTTTGCGGCTTAACCCGGCCGGAAGATGCCGCTGCCGCCTATGCTGCCGGCGCATATTACGGCGGGCTGATTTTTTACCCGCCATCAGCGCGTTATGTTACGCCTGAACAAGCCGCGCTGGTGCAACAAGGCGCACCACTGCATTATGTCGGCGTCTTTGTTAATGCCAACGCTACCGAGGTCGCGCAATTAGCACAAAGTTTAGGCCTTAGCGCCGTGCAGCTGCATGGCGAGGAAGACGACAGCTATATCAGCACACTACAACCGCTGTTGCCGGCACAGTGCCAGATCTGGAAAGCCTACCGGGTAAAAGATGCACTACCTGAGTTTAGCCCGCTTGCTGATCGTATCTTGCTCGATGCCTATCATCCACAGCAGCATGGCGGCAGCGGCATCAGCTTTAACTGGTCGCTACTAACACAACACCATAGTAGTCAGCCGATTATGCTCGCAGGCGGCCTAAATGGCGATAACTGCCTCGCCGCAGCCCAAATGCCGGTAGCCGGGCTCGATTTCAATTCAGGGCTGGAAAGCGCGCCTGGCATCAAAGATGCGGCGAAGATCCGGTCAGCTTTTACACTTTTGCGGGAGTTTCACTATGAGTGAGCTAAAACTTAACCCTTATTTTGGCCAGTACGGCGGCATGTTTGTGCCACAACTGCTGGTACCGGCGCTTAAACAGCTGGAACAGGCCTATGTAGACGCGCTGGAAGACCCAGCCTTTCATGCCGAGTTCGAAAAACTTTTAACCGAGTATGCCGGCCGGCCAACACCGTTAACGCTGTGTCGTAATATTTCACCCAACCCGCTGGTAAAAATTTACTTAAAACGTGAAGACTTACTACACGGCGGCGCGCATAAAACCAATCAGGTATTGGGCCAGGCACTGTTAACTAAGCGCATGGGCAAAAAAGAAGTGATCGCCGAAACCGGTGCCGGCCAGCATGGTGTTGCCACCGCCTTAGCCTGCGCCTTACTGGGGTTAAAGTGCCGCATTTATATGGGTGCCAAAGATATAGAACGCCAGCAGCCAAACGTGTTTCGTATGAAGCTGATGGGCGCTACCGTCATTCCGGTGACCAGCGGCAGCGGCACCTTAAAAGATGCGGTAAACGAAGCGATGCGCGACTGGTCAGCTACTTACGACAGCACTCACTATATGTTGGGCACCGCAGCAGGCCCGCACCCGTTTCCAACCATAGTGCGTGATTTTCAGAAGATGATTGGCGAAGAAGCCAAACAGCAAATACTTAAAGCCGAAGGTAAATTGCCCGATGCGGTGATTGCCTGTGTTGGCGGCGGTTCTAATGCCATAGGTATGTTTGCTGATTTTATCGCTGAAGAAGGCGTAAAGCTGATTGGCGTTGAACCCGGCGGTAAAGGGATAGACACCCATCAGCACGGCGCCGCCCTGTCTACCGGCAGCTACGGTATTTTGCACGGTGCTTATACTGCCATTATGCAAACTTCTGATGGCCAGATTGAGGAATCCTATTCTATATCAGCCGGTCTGGACTACCCGGCGGTTGGCCCGCAGCATACCCATTTGCAGCAAACCGGCCGGGCGCAATACGTTGCAATAAACGACGATGAAGCCCTGGCGGCATTTCAGCAATTGGCAAAAACGGAAGGTATTATACCGGCGCTGGAAAGCTCACACGCTCTGGCTTATGCGTTAAAGCTGGCCCACAGCGCCACAGAGCCGACAGTACTGCTGGTGAATTTATCAGGCAGAGGCGACAAAGACTTAGCCCATGTGCACAGCGTATTAGCAGGAGGCCAATTATGAAGCGTTACCAACAGCTGTTTGACCGCTTAAACCGCGAAGGCCGCGGCGCTTTCGTGCCCTTTGTCACCATTGGCGATCCAAACCCTGAGCTATCGTTTGAAATTATAAAATGCCTGATTGACGCCGGTGCTGATGCACTGGAGCTGGGCATTGCTTTTTCAGACCCGATAGCCGATGGCCCGACGATACAGGGCGCCAATATCCGCGCCCTGGCCGCCGGTACCACACCGGCTATCAGCTTTGATATTATTGCCAAAATCCGCCAGTACCACGCTACCATTCCGATTGGCTTGCTGCTGTACTCCAATCTGGTGATGGCCCGCGGCCTTGATGATTTTTATGCTAAAGCAGCCAGCGCCGGTGTTGATTCGGTACTGATTGCCGATGTGCCGTTACACGAGAGCAAGCCATTTCGGCAAAGTGCCATTAAGCATGACATAGCACCGATTTTTATTGTGCCACCCAATGTAGAAGATGAAGACTTGCGCCAGATTGCCTCTTATGGCCGCGGCTACACTTACCTGCTCAGCCGCGCCGGTGTCACCGGCACCGAGACCGCGGCCGCTATGCCAACCAGCGAGCTGATAGCGCGTATTCGCAGCTACAACCCGGCGCCGCCTTTACTGGGTTTTGGTATCTCTACGCCGGCGCATGTCAAAGACGCTATTCAAAGTGGTGCCGCCGGCGCTATTTCCGGTTCGGCCATTGTTAAACTGATAGAGCAATATCAGCAACAACCGGCTGAACTGCTGCTGCAGCTCAGGCAGTTTGTCAGCATGATGAAAGCGGCTACCTAACCAAAGCGACAGCCTGCTATTGCGGCAGGCTGTCTATTAGCTGGTATTTATGTTTCAGTGCAACGATGTCGGCCTGATGGTTAAGCAAAAAACGGTTAAATTGCTGCAATATCAGCGGATGACGCATAGTCGATAAATGAAAACTAACCCGGGTCATTGGTAACTGGCTGGCAACCACCAGGGCCCCTTCTTGCTGTTGCGTACGCAAAATATGCTGCGCCACATTGTACTCGACATCAGCGCCTTGCAGCTCGCCTTTAAGCACCAGATTAACCGCCGAGATGGCATTGGGTACTTCATAAAATTTAAAACGGTGCTGGCTGCGTAAATTTAACCAGGCTGTTGGCGTAAAGCCGTGGATAACCGCCAACGTACGAAACTGAGACAAGCTAATATCCTTGTCTGCCGCCAGCACCATAGTAGTACCCAGGTTATAAATCAGCGGATCACTAAAACTGCGGCTGGCCTGCACGCTTTGATACTTGGCCCAGTTTGGGTTATCCGGATAAATAAAATCGACCAGGCCATCCAGCTCATGATACAAACGCTTTACCGGTAGCGGCTGGAAACTAAACTGGTAGCCATGTTTACTGGCAAATAACTGCAGTACCTCATTGGCAAAACCACTGCTATCGCTGGAGGTAAAGTTATAGTGTGGGTAAAAGTTAATGTCTTCTGTTCCGACAACAAAATGTGTCTGACATTTTACTGCTGTGGTATGCAACAGCATCACGATGCCAATAATCAAAGCTGCTTTTGTTGTCATCACCACCTGCCAGTACAAAATACTCTGTCACTTTGCAGTGTAGTAAGCAATTAACAATGCGCCAACCAGCAGTTTAGGAACAGGGTGGAAAAACTGTCGATTTTTCCGCTGCCAGGCCGGATAATAGCGACTTTACGCCAAACGGACCCACTTTTATGCAAATTAGCAACAATAGCGTAGTACAGTTTCATTACACCCTTACCGATGTCAGCAATGGCGCAAGCGTCGAACTTGAAACATCAAACGGCAGCCACCCACTGCTGTATCTGCACGGCCACGAGCAAATGTTGCCAGCACTGGAGCAGGCTTTAACCGGCAAAGCTGCCGGTGACAAACTCGACATTACCTTAACGCCAGCC
This sequence comes from Rheinheimera muenzenbergensis, assembly GCF_036984005.1. Lineage (NCBI taxonomy): Bacteria > Pseudomonadati > Pseudomonadota > Gammaproteobacteria > Chromatiales > Chromatiaceae > Rheinheimera > Rheinheimera muenzenbergensis. Next base: position 179,301 of record NZ_JALAAR010000010.1, on the reverse strand, counting down.
CAGGCTTATGGCGAGCGTGATGAAAATGCCATTCAAAGCATGCAGGTAAAACACCTGTTAGGCGCAAAAAAATGGCAGCCGGGTATGACAGCCGTGGTGCAAACCGAACACGGTCAGCGTCAGGTGACCATTGTTAAAGTGGGCATGTTTAAAGCCGATGTCGACACCAACCACCCACTGGCTGGCAAAACGCTGCAATTTGCCGTTGAAATTGTGTCAGTACGCCAGGCCACTGATGAAGAAATCGCCCATGGCCATGCCCATGGCGAAGGCGGCCATAACCACTAAGTTCGCCTAACATGATGTAAGGCTGCCACGTGCAGCCTTTTTTCTCTCCGGTAGAATTTTTCTTGTAATAAGCTTATATATCACCGGGTGTTACTGCTAAGATCGGCTCAGGCCTTTAATCAGGTAAACTGTTAGTGCCAAACCGGCGTACTGACAGTTTCGTTAATAAAAGAGCAGCCATTCTGTTATGCGCTATATCAATACCCGCGACTTCGATCACCAGCAACACGATAAAATCGGTATCCTGCTTACCAACCTCGGCACTCCGGATGAGCCGACGCCAAAGGCACTAAAACGCTATTTAAAGCAGTTTTTATCGGATCCTCGCGTAGTAGAAGTACCACGATTATTATGGTGGCTGATTTTAAACGGCGTTATTTTACAATTCCGCCCGCGCCGCTCGGCCAAAGCCTATGCCACAGTATTTACCGAACAAGGCTCGCCGTTGTTGTTTCATACCCAGGCACAGCGCGATGCGGTGGCGGCACAGCTGCAGCAGGAAGGCCTGAACAATGTGGTGGTAGAATTTGCCATGCGCTACGGCAACCCCAGCTTTGATAGCGTGCTGGAGAAGATGTTTGCCCAGGGCGTGCGTAAGCTGTTGGTCTTGCCGTTATACCCGCAGTATTCAGCGTCTACCTCGGCGTCCAGTTTTGACGAGCTGGCACGTAATTTTATGCGCCGCCGCTGGCTGCCTGATTTACGCTTTGTGTCACATTATCCCGACTATGCGCCCTTTATCCGCGCTGCAGCCGATAAAATCCGCCACCATTGGCAGCAGCATGGCCAGGCCGACAAACTGATCTTGTCTTATCATGGTATTCCCAAACGCTACCTGCTTAACGGCGACCCTTACCACTGCGAGTGCTATAAAACCTCACGCCTGATAGCAGAGCAACTGGGGCTGAACAAAGACCAGTATATGACTACCTTTCAGTCGCGCTTTGGTCGCGAAGAATGGTTAAAACCTTACACGGATGAAACCCTGAAGGCGCTGCCGGCACAAGGCGTGCAAAGTGTGCAGGTGTTTTGCCCGGGCTTTTCTGCCGATTGCCTGGAAACGCTTGAAGAAATCGGTGAGGAAAACAAAGACTACTTTTTACATGCCGGTGGTAAGCGCTATGAGTACATTAGCGCGTTAAATGCAGAACCACAGCATATAGACGCTTTGTGCCAGCTGATTAAAGACAATTTACACGGTTGGTCTGTTAACACTGATGGCCAACGCGCCAACCTGGCCGACGAGCTTAAAAGTACACAATACGGAGACTAACGCTTTTGTATGAGTCACCAACGCGGTGGTAATAACAGAACTGAGCCGACATTAAACGCCAAACCGCTACTGCAGCGGATGCGGTTTGATAATGTACGTGAAACGCCCTATGTGGCACCACCCCAGCCACAGGTACGTTATCTGCGCTGGCTATTATTGTTGCTGGCATTGGTGCTGCTATTGGCACTGTACCAGGAAAGCCGTAATCACTTTTATCAGTCAGCGTTTTGGCATTGGTATGCATCCAAACTGACATATACGGTAAAACCAGGCGCCGCAGCGAAGATAACCTTTCCGGCTGCAGGCCCTTTTGATCAACGCTTTGGTTACAGCTCACTGCCACTGTGGCAAGACAGCTTACAACAACAAGGCTTTGTGTTAAGCGCGCAAAGCCATTTTTCATCTGAGCTGCAGCGCTACACCCGCTATGGCTTTTACCCACCCTATCAGGAAAAAAATCAGCCTGGTTTAACCGTACTTGGCTGCCAACAAGACACCTTGTTTCAGGCGCGCTTTCCTGCTTTTCAATTTAGCAGTAACAAGCAAGTGGCTGCGCCAATTGTCGCGGCATTACTTTTTGTTGAAGACCGCAGCCTGCTAACGCCATCACACCCTAATGCTAATCCGGTGTTAAATCTGCCCCGGTTAGGTGCAGCGGTATGGTCGCAATTACAGCGTGCAGCGGGCATACCGGCTGCAGCTGCCGGTGGCAGTACCTTAGCCACCCAACTGGAAAAATACCGCCATAGCCCGCATGGTTTTACTGCAGGTACTACAGACAAATTTCATCAGTTGGTCTCGGCCAGCGTTCGCGCTTACGCCGAATCAACAAATACGTTAGCCAGCCGGCAACGCATTGTTGTTGATTACCTGAACTCGGTACCACTGGCCGCTACGGCAAACCACGGTGAGGTGCACGGTTTGGGGGATGGCCTGCACGCCTGGTTTGGTGCAGATCCTGCCAGCGTCAACGCTCTGCTAAAGCAAGCTGCTCCTTATACCGCGCAGCAGGCGTTAGCCCTGCGACAGGTGGTGGCATTAATCATCGCCCAGCGCCGGCCATCCTATTATTTACTGCAGGGACGACGTGATCTGGAAAAACTGGTCTCCAGTCATCTGCTGCTAATGCAGCAACAAGGTATTATTGCTAAAGAGTTAGCCTCTCTGGCAATGCAGCAACAGCTGACATTTGCTACTGCAGCAGCGATACCCAGTGCCACCGATCATGATTTTAAAGCCAGTACTATGGCGCGCAGCCGTCTGGCATATTTACTGCAACAAAGTTTATATCAGCTCGACCGGCTGGATTTAACAGCACACACCACCATTGACACTAAATTGCAGCAAGCTGTCAGCCAGCATCTGCAGCAGCTTAGCCAATATGATTATGCCGCAGCAGCCGGCTTGTTTGCCGATCGCCTGCTGCGCCCGGGGCAACAAGACAAAGTTCGCTATAGCTTTACCTTGTATCAAAGCAGTGACAGTGGCAATAAAGTCAGACTGCAAACTGACAATACCGACTTAGCCTTTGATTTGAATGACGCCAGCAAACTGGAGTTGGGTTCCACTGCCAAACTACGGGTAATGGTAAGCTATCTGGAAATCATTGCCGAACTGCACCGGCTGTATGCCGAAGAACCGGTTGAAACGCTGCAATTTCTCGACATAGCGCCACAAGACCAGTTAACCGCCTGGGCAGTGCAATATTTAACCCAGCACAGCGGCGCCAAACTTAGTAACATGCTGCACGCTGCAGTACAACGACGCTACAGCGCCGATCCGAAAGAGAGCTTCTTTACCGGTGGTGGGCTGCATACCTTTAACAATTTTAATAAAGACGAAGACAAGCTTAATCCAACCCTGGCTGAAGCTTTGCAATTGTCGATCAATTTGCCATTTGTGCGACTGCTTCAGGATATGGTCAATTACAGCATCTATCATGGCGAAAACAGCAGTTATCAATTACTTAAAGATGACGACAACCCGCAGCGCGAACAGTATTTACGTCGCTTCGCCGACAAAGAAGGCACGACCTACTTACGCCGCTTCTGGCAAAAATATCGGGCAGCAAGCCCCCAGCAGCAACTGGAGATATTTATGCAAAGTAGCCGGCAAACCCCGGAGCGGCTGGCAGCAGCCTATCTGTACATCGGGCCGGACAGTAGTTTGCAGCAGTTCAGCAGTTTTATGCAGCAGCAATTTAGCAACGACAACGACTGGCAAAACCTGTACAGCAAGTACCAACCTGATGCGTTCAGCCTGCCCGACCGCGCGTATTTATCCCGCAGTCACCCGCTAGAATTATGGTTACTGGCCTATAAACAGCAGCAGCCAGAGGCCAGCTTTGCCGACGCAGTGGCCGCCAGCGTCGAGCAACGGCAGGAAATTTATCAATGGTTATTTAAAACGCGTTTTCGCAGTGCGCGTGACAACCGTATCCGCAGTATGCTGGAAATTGAAGCGTTTTGGGATCTGCATCAACGTTGGCAACGTTTGGGGTATCCGTTTGAATATTTAGTCCCCTCACTGGCAACGGCACTGGGCAGCTCCGGCGACAGACCCGCCGCACTGGCTGAGCTGGTAGGTATTATTCTTAATGATGGTAAACAGCTACCAACAGTGCGCATTGAGCAGTTAGATTTTGCCGTTAATACGCCCTACGAAAGCCACTTTAGCCGGCCGCCAGCGCGCGCAGTGCAGCTGATGGATGCCGAAGTGGCACTGACGGTGCGGCAACTGTTGCAGCAAGTCGTCAGTAGCGGCACCGCACGCCGGCTACAACAAGGCTTTAACAGTACCCTGCTACAGGGAGGCAAAACCGGCACGGGCGACAATCGTCTGGTGCAACTGAACAACCGCGGCCAGCACATTAGCTCTAAAGCGTTAAACCGCACGGCAACTTATGTGTTTTATCTTGGCGCAGCACATTTTGGCGTGTTGACGGCTTATGTAGCTGACGAAACGGCAGAACAGTTCAGTTTCACCTCAGCCTTGCCGCTGCAGGCTCTAAACAGCATGGCTGAAATCTTACTGCCTTATATAGAGGCGCCAACACCCGATTGCCGCTAACCGGTAACGACTCTGTTGCGCCCTTCATGCTTTGCCCGATACAAGGCCATATCGGCACGATGCAGCCAGGCTTCCCAGTCTTCATCCGGCTGTAACATGGCTGCACCGATAGAGGTGGTTAAATGGCTGCCGTCTGGTGTGGTCAGATGCTGTGCCACACCTTGGCGGACTTTTTCTGCCAGTTTGGCCAAATCTGCCGGTTTAATATCGGCCAGTAACACGACAAATTCTTCGCCGCCAAAACGAAACACCTGATCGCTCTGACGTAACATAGATTGCAATAACGGGATCAGCCCCGCCAGCACCTGATCGCCGGCGTTATGGCCGTGATTATCGTTGATCTGCTTAAAGTGATCCAAATCAAGCAAGATTAAACCGTAAGGCCGGCCAAAGCGCTGATGTTCATTAATCGCCACCGCTAACTGATCATTTAAGGTGCGCCGGTTTGCTGCGCCGGTCAGGCTGTCAGTGGTGGCCAGACGCTTCAGCTCGCGGCGCTGCAATTGAGTGCGATAGGCAAATATAAACGCGAAAATACTGGTGATAGTCGTGGTCACGACAAAAGACACCATCTGAAACGGGCTGGCAAATACCAAACCTGGCCGCAAATTGGCGAATAGCAACAGACAAGCCAGCATAACAATTAACAATACGAAGGCTTTCAGCGGCGAGACCAGAAAGAAAATGAACACTAAAAACGGGTACACCCAGAACAAACCATCAATGCCAAGGTTTATACACACCAGAACTGCGCCAACACAAAACACCAGCGCCATAAACAACCCGGGCTTTACCGTGTCGCCGCTGCGCCACGCCATCCGGGTAGCAATAATGGCACACAGCACCATAACAAGATCGGCAATACCCACTATATAGTTGCCACTGTATAGCCGGTAAATGCCGTACGGCGTAATACACAGCACTATCATTGCGCCCACCAAGGTGAGCATTGCCAGATAAAAATCGTCTTGCAACCGTTTTAACACCGACAACCTCCCCGGTTTTGCATCAGGTTATGCTGTATTACTATAGAGCTAAGGCCACTGAATAACGAATCAGCCTTACCGCTTTGCTTATCCTTGCAGAGCTTGTGTTAATTGATCAAAATGACTGAACACCCAATCAGCCTGCGAGGCAAAATGTTGATTATGGGCGTTCAGATATAAACAGGACATCATACCGGCATTGGCCGCCGTTTCAATATCATAGATATAGTCGCCGACATAGATCATTTGCTGTGCCGGCAACTGTAATTTCTCGGCCAATAATAACAGGCCTGCCGGATCCGGCTTGGCCGCACAATCTTCTCTGGTCAACACATGCTCTATTGGCATCTGCAGTCGCTGTATGGTCAGGCTGGTGGCCTGTCGCATATTGCGGGTTAACAACGCCAGTGGCATATTGTTGGCGCGCAAAGTGTGCAGGCATTGCTCGGCTCCGGGCATCCAACAGGCCTTAGCAGCACCGTTTAATTCATGCTGGCGGATAATATTATCGGCCCGGCTAAACTGTATAGGATCATCTAACAGCGCCAACTGTTCCAGCAATGGCGTGCCTGCAGGCCAGCCAATATCGCGACAAATGGCAGCAAAATCCAGTGCAGAATCTACCAGAGTGCCGTCCATATCAAATACCACGGCCTTAATATGCTGTAACTGCAAAGCAAAACTCCTGTATTAGTTAGTCATTTATGCCACAAATTAGCTTTTTTACCATAAGCCAAAGACGCAAATAAAATAACACACTGTTTTTATTGAAATTAATTTTGGCTCAGATTCTGCTTAGCTAGTGCTAACGTTATTACAGAGGACAAAAAATGACTGTGTTCAGATTAATTTTTAATATACTGTGGTTTGTACTGGGTGGTTTTGTAATGGGCCTGCTGTGGTGGTTGGTTGGCTTGTTATGCTTTATTAGCATTGTTGGTATTCCATTTGGCCGCAGTTGTTTTGTTATAGGTGAAATGGCGTTTTGGCCTTTTGGTCAGGATGCGGTGAGCCGGCGTTATATTAATCGTTATGATGATATCGGTACCGGTACTTTAGGTACCCTGGGTAATGTCATCTGGTTTTTGTTGTTTGGTTTCTGGCTGGCGTTGGGGCATTTGGGCCATGCAATAGTATGTTTTGTCAGTATTATCGGCATTCCGTTTGGCATACAGCATGTAAAATTGGCACTGTTAAGCCTGGCCCCCATAGGTAAAACGGTCGTCGGCCGCCATGCACTTTAGGCTCAAATTGCGGCTCATTTCATAAGGTGAAGGCTGTGTCTGCAGATAACTATCAGCGTATTTGGCAAACGGTATTATTAATTCCTTGCGGTAAAGTGGCCAGCTACGGCCAAATTGCCGATTTAGCCGGCCTGCCAGGCAGAGCCCGTCTGGTTGGTAAAGCCCTGGGTTATGCGCCCGCTGAGTTAGCGGTGCCCTGGTACAGAGTACTTCGCAGTGACCGAAGCCTGGCGTTTGCGCCAGGCAGCGCCACGGCATTGCAGCAACGGCAACTGTTGCTGGCAGAAGGGGTAATGCTGAATAAAAACCGCGTAGACGCTAGCGCTGTGTGGCAACCCGATTTGGCGGAGCTGCTGTTTAAGCTGCAATATTAAGCTGACACAGGTTACCGCTAGCCGCGGGGCAAACGTTGCTTAACCCGCAACAACGCTTCCTGTTCAAATTCCTCCATATACTCAGCTAAATCACCTTTCCATTTTTCATCTGCGTCAGCTACCGCATGTTTCACCAGCCCCACTTCCAATTTATCGCGCTCAACCAGTAAACGGTGCGCCCGGCTGTGCATCTCCAGCTCGACTTCAGCCTGGATCTGACTGATAGATCGCATTAGCAGAAGTTTGCGATAGGCAAACACAGCCAGTAAGTTCAGACAAATTAACAGCGCAGCATAAATCCAATTCATGCAGATACCACCCGAGCTTTTTTAATCTCAGCTTTTACGTTAAATCCCCACATTAATACAATTACCGGAACCAGCACCACATTTATCAGTGGAATACCATACTGGTAGAGTATTTGAAACAGCTCGGTGTTGCTAACGAAGCGGTCAAAAAACCGTAATGTTTGAATAGATGCCAACAGTAAAAAAGCAACGCCAACACAATGAGCAATGCGTCCGACACTTTGTCTCAACATACGATGGAATTTATACAGTAAAAAAATGGCAACAAAATCAAGAAATACAAAGACTGCATACCAGAGAAATTTATAAAACATCTCTGGCTTGCTGGCGACATCAAACAATATAGGTGTAATTGCCGTCATTACACCATTAGCAACCGCTAAAACCATTAGAGAAATGACCAACGAGGAGACTTTTCTCTCAAATAACACAGCCAGTACAAACAACATAAAGTAAGCAACAAATACCAGCTTACCTAAGTCAAATAGCAGCGTTTCTATCGTATTCAAAGTCATATAATCTTCTTACTTAGCTGAAAATTTACGTTTTAGGCGGTTCTATACCTTCACCATTACCTTGCACTGTTTTTGGTGGCTCTATGCCTTCACCATTACCTTTTACCGTTTTTGGCGGCTCTATGCCTTCACCATTACCTTGCACTGTTTTTGGTGGCTCTATGCCTTCACCATTACCTTTTACCGTTTTTGGTGGCTCTATGCCTTCACCATTACCCAGGGTGGCAATGGCTTTTTCTTGTTGCAACAGCAACCGGGCTTGTTCACTAATTTGTACTGAGTCTGCCGTCGCGGTGGGCACTTTACTTTGTGTTGCTGTAGCAGGCTGTGCAGCAGCCGCGGCTGATCTTTCCAGCGAATTCAACTGCAATTGGGCCATATTATTGGTATTGATGTTACTAACAGACATTATCAACCTCTTGTGCTTGGTTTAATTCCTGCTTCATACTAGGTAAGCCCAATGGCTAATTCCAGTAAATTAACGGCAAATAATTTGACAAATATTTGATATTTGCTGCACTTCAGCAACTTAGTATGATCTTTCAAGTAGAAACAGGACAGCGTGAACTATTTAGCCCATGCCGCTTTGGCGCAACCTGATGTGTATTCTGTTACCGGAAATTTACTCGGCGATTTTTGCAAAGGCCTGGCCGTTGACAGCCTGCACCCAAAAATCCGGGCTGGTTTAATGAATCATCGCGCTGTTGACCGCTTTACAGATCAGCACTATGCCGTGCGTCAGGCCAAAGCGCTATTTTCCAGCCAAAGGCGTCGTTTTGCTGGTATAGCCTTAGATGTTTTGTTTGATCACTTTTTAATTGCGCACTGGCAGCAGTTTTATACTCAACCCTTTGCTAACTATAAACAGCAGCTTTACCGGCAGCTGGCCGAGGCTGAATACCTGATGCCAGCCACCATGGCAACGACTATGTCCAGTGTGCGCCGTTATGACTGGTTTAGCAGTTATCAGGATTTGTCACAGTTAGCTGTGGCCTTGGACCGTATAGCGCTACGGATCCGCTTTGCCAATCAGTTTAGCGGCATGATAGATGAGATACGGCCGCACTACGCCGCGCTGGAGCAAAGTTTTTTGCAGCTGTATCCTGAACTGCGCCAGCATATCTCTGAGCTGGCGCTGGAAAACTAAACATCTATTGCTGCTATTGCTGCGAGTGCATACCAACTTTATTGCCTTCGCTGTCCAGAAACATACCGATAAAACCGTGCTCGCCGATACTGGTTTTATTAAGCAGTAATTTGCCACCGGCATGCTCTACCTTAGCTAACAGCGGTGCCACATCGGCGCACTCGAAATACACCATACAGCCTTTGCTACAGGGCTCATAATCGGGCCCCTGCACCAAAGCCCCACTGCTGCCAGGCTTAGCATGGTCAAACGGAAACATCGCCATCAGGTCGGTGCCCATTTCTAACATTTCAAATTCTACTGCAAACACGTGATGGTAAAAGTGCCTGGCACGCTGCATATCGGTTACCGGCATTTCAAACCACGCCACTGGATTAGGGTTAAACATAATGCTCTCCTTAGTTAACAGCATCAAAGGTAGCGCAGCCAAACAACAGTTGCCAATCGTTGTTTGCCGCTAGCAGCAGAATTATGCTGGCTTTAGTTGCGTTAAAAGCCTGCAATTGGCTAGACTAGCGCCCTGTTCGATTTGATAGACAAAAATACAGGAGCGCAACTATGGGCGCACAATGGAAAGCCAAACATAAAATGGATGCGGCCAACGCCAAAGGTCGTATTTTCACCAAGCTGGCAAAAGAGATAGCCGTCGCCGCCCGCAATGGCGCCGATCCGGACATGAATGCCAAATTACGCTCGGCAATTGACGCAGCCAAAAAAGCCTCTATGCCAAAAGATACGCTGGAACGCGCGATTAAAAAAGGCGCCGGCTTACTGGATGGCCCGGCCAACTACGAAACCGTAGTATACGAAGGCTTTGCACCGCATCAGGTGCCGGTGATAGTAGAATGCTTAACCGACAATAAAAACCGCAGCGCCATGAGTATCCGCCAGCTGTTTCGCAAAGGCCAGCTGGCGACATCTGGCGCCGTTTCCTGGGATTTTAAACATCTGGGCCAGATTGAAGCAGAGCCGGAAAGCGCAGACGCCGACATGGAACTGGCAGCAATTGAAGCCGGCGCGCAGGATTTCGAAGCCGGTGACGATAACGAAGTAGTGTTTTTAACAGAAGCAACCGATTTAGACCTGGTGGCCAAAGCGCTGCCGGAGTTTGGTTATAAAGTACTGACCGCTAAGCTGGTGTACCGAGCGAATAACCCGGTAGCACTGGACGACACGCAACGCGCTGAAGTAGAAGCTTTTTTAGATGCGATTGATGCCGACGACGACGTACAAAACGTTTACGTTGGTTTAGCCGGCTAAGCCCTGCTATCAACGTTCTGCTAAAGCCATCCGCCGGATGGCTTTTTTATTTGTCTGTTAACCAAATAACAACTGCCAGAAGCTGACTTTGCGTTGTTTATGGTATTCTTTACGCAGTGCTTCTACCTGACGTAAATGCTGTTGCGCTGTCGCCATATCATCACGCTGCGCTGCCGCTTTCGCCGCGACCAATTCAGTGTGAACTTTCACCAAACCCTGACGAAACTGCTCAGCTTTATCGTCCGCAAATGGCCCCTGTTGCGCTTGCAACGTCAGTATTATCAGCTCGTCCAGCACCGGTAATAACTGGCTACTGTCTGACATTTCAATCGCTTGTTTAAACTGAAACCCCATGTTTTTCATGGTTTGTTCCAGATCTACCGCAGCATTAACCGCCACAGTGCAAAATAAGCACAGGCTTAAAACAACATTACGCATATCAACAACTCTGCAAAAATAAGGCGGGCAGTGTAGCGGAAAATTGCCAGACAGGCAGCAAAGAGCTGCCCGGCCGGCAAAATAATGTCCAATCGTCGCAGCTGTCAGTAGCGGCTGAAAAAGTCCTCTACCTGCGACATAGCGTCTTCCCGGTCCAGGCCGTAACGTTCCTGAATAATATCGGCTAACTCATCAAAGTTACCCCGGGTTTGCTCCAGCTCGTCGTAACTAATTTTATCCCACTGCAGTTTGGCTCTGGCGCGCATTTCGCCCCAGTTGCCTTCGTAGTATTTGTAGCTCATGCGATTACTCCTTGCCTCTAAGTAACACGCTACAGCCGGTACCGTTTGCTCAACATTACAGCCCGGCTACCTGACAGGCGGCTGCCTGCCGGACTAAGTGTAGCCGTTGCCTCAACCAAGCGCATATATTAACCAACTGGTCTGACAGCTCTTGCTGTAAACAGCTGAAGCTGGTTATATAAGGTCCTGACCTGACAAGAGAAGCTAACATGCATAAACCATCCGCGCTTGCGCTTAGCCTGCTTTGCGCCGCTACTTTAAGCGCCTGCAGCAGCAATACGACACCACTTAGCAGCGCCCAGCGCGCCCAACAGTTGGCACAGCAATACATCATTGTTGACACCCATATAGATGTACCTTACCGGCTACATAAAGACTGGGAAGACGTAACAGTGGCGACCAAGCGTGGTGAATTTGATTATCCACGTGCCCTTGCAGGCGGCTTAAATGCGCCTTTTATGTCTATTTATATTCCGGCATCGTACGAGCGTACCGGCGGTGGTTACCAGTTAGCAAATCAGCTAATTGATAGCATGGAAGCGCTGGTTGGCCGGGCTGCAGATAAATTTGCCATGGCTTACAGCACCCAAGATGTGCTCGGCCAGTTTGGCAGCGGCAAAGTCTCGCTGGCGCTGGGCATGGAAAACGGCACACCAATAGAGGGTAAACTGGAAAACCTGCAGCATTTTTATCAGCGCGGTATCCGCTATATTACGCTGTCGCACTCTGAGAGTAACCATATTGCCGACTCCAGCTACGACTTACGCCGGCGCTGGAATGGTTTAAGCCCCTTTGGCAAAGAACTGGTCGTGGCGATGAACAATATCGGCATGATGATTGATATCTCGCACGTATCCGACGCCGCGTTTTACCAGGTCATGCAGCTGAGCAAGGTACCGGTTATTGCCTCGCATTCATCACTGCGCAGCTACACCCCGGGTTTTGAGCGCAATATGGATGACGACATGATTAAAACGCTGGCGAAAAACGGCGGTGTGGTGCAAATTAACTTTGGCTCCTCTTTTGTTACCATGATGGCCAACCAGTACGGCGCCCTGCGTAAAGCCGCAGCAAAACAAGCCGGTGTAGCCGATGACGAAGCTTTTGAGCTTGAGTTCCGTAAAAAGCATCCCTACCCCTTTGCCACTTTAGATACAGTGCTGGATCATATCGACCACGTGATAAAACTGGTTGGCATCAATTATGTGGGTATCGGCTCAGACTACGATGGCGTTGGCGACTCTTTACCTATTGGGCTAAAAGATGTTGCCAGTTACCCTAATCTGATCGAAGGCTTGCTTAAGCGTGGTTACAGTGAAGCCGACATCGAAAAAATTCTGTCGGGAAATTTATTGCGGGTATGGCGTGAAGTAGAACAATACGCCGCACAGCAAAAAGCCGGGTAGTTAACCTGGCAGCGCGGCAAGCCGCGCTGCCAGACCTTTATTGCAGAAAAGCTGCCAGCAGGCCTATCAGGCCGCCAAATACACCGCCCCACACCACCAACCAGCCTAAATGCCGGCGGATCATCTGCTGAATAATCTCTTTTACCAGCTGCGGCGTCAGCTCGTTTAAACGTTGCTGCACTATGGTATCAACCTGTTCACGGATCCCGGCCAGTTGCTCCGGCTGGTCCAGCTGTTGTAGCACCAACTGATTAAACTCATCACTCTGGCTGATATCAATTAACGCCGCTTTAAGCTGGTTGATAAAGGGCTCCTGCAATGGCAGCAAAGCAGCACTGCCACCAAACATGCTTAACATACCGCCAAATGAAGACTGCTCTACCACTCTGAGCAACGAATCAAACGCCGGCGTCAAATCGGCTTTTAAAATTACCGGTTCAAAATCAAACGTCTTACCGTGGCTTTGTTGCTTATCGGCTAAAAAACGGTCTATGTTGTCGCTGCTAAAAAACTGGGTCATTACCAGTTGGTAAATACCGGCTTTAAACTCCTGAAACCGCGCCGGGATCACGCCAGAACCATACAACAGCGGCACTTTTTCAAATAGCATATGTACCGCCAGCCAGTTGGTTAACGCACCGGACAAGGCAAACAAACCAACACTTAATAACAGTGGCTGCTGTAAATACCAGCCTGCCAGCGTAACAGCCGCCGCAACCCCATTAGTAACAACATTTTTATTCATGCCAGCCCCATCTTGGTCAAACCTATACTTAGTGGCGCAAATTCTAATCAGCTAACCGCATTGGGGCAAGCGCTCGCTTCAGCCAAGGGCCAATTCAGGTTATGCTTTTGCTATTTAAGGCTAAGTAGAGAGTTCAGCATGCAGATAAGGGTCGCTTCGGCCAATCCGGCAAAAATACAGGCCGTGCATAACGCCATGGCGCAGATATTCAATAGTAAGACGCTAAATTGCAGTGGCCAAAGTACCGAGTCTGGCGTGGCAGCACAACCAATGGACAGCGACGAAACCTTACGCGGGGCATTAAATCGCTTACAGGCAGTTGCGGCCAAAGCGCCCGGTGCTGACTACTATGTGGCACTGGAAGCCGGCCTGGACGGCGATTGCAGCTTTGCCTGGATTGCCATTATGCATCAGGGCCGCATCAGCAAAACCCGCTCAGCCAGTTTGCCACTGCCACCGGCAGCACTTGCAGCAATACAGCAAGGTGAAGAACTGGGCGATGTGATGGACCGCATGTTTGCCCAGCAGAATGTCAAACAACAAGGTGGTGCCATAGCCATGCTAACCAATCATTTGCTGACCCGCTCCGGCGTATATCAGCAGGCGATTATCCTGGCTATGATCCCATTTATACAGCCGCAGCTGTTTAATCAGTAACGGCTAACAATTTCAGTTATAACCTAATACCGCGCAATGCGCCGTTTCGGCTTCACGCCGGCCAGCTTGTGACTTTGGCGCAGTTTCATCGGTCCATACCAGGCTCAATGCCTTAAGTTCCTGCTGGCTTAAATCCACGGTTTTTTGTTGCTGAAAGAAAAAACGTTGCTGTTGAATATGGCTTTGTTTAACGGCGCTCATAGCAGACTCCTGCAGTAAAAAGGTTGCGTGTCAGTGCTTGCTTACCGCACGACAATGGCAAATACAGGGCAAGCATATGAGCTTAAAGCTGAGCAGTAGCTGAATTAGATAAAATAAAAATGCAAAAATGAAAAAGGCCCACGCTTTTGGCGTGGGCCTTTTTCTTTCATCAGATAAAAGAGCCTCAATAAAACTCCGATAAGTGATATTTCGTTGCTATATAAAATTAACCTAAATCGAAGATGTTATTCGAACTGCTTGGCTTAACAACTCTAACAGGGCAATCAGCAGCAACTGAGAATTCCATGATTGCACTCTCTAACTTATCGCGATTGCGGTCATCACCATGCTGGATAAAAACTTCGGAAGCCGTTTTACACCAGTCGTCCGATTTAAACTTCCAAAATAACCAATTTATCAGCCCTTTTTGATCGGCATGTCCTGAATACCCTCGCAAAGAAGTGATTTCGGCCTTAATATCACGAATTTTAACATCTTGCGCTTGCCCGTCCCAACTCAACACGCCACTGTGGCGTCTGCGTTCACGCGTTTCAATTTCTGAAAGTGTATGTAACTGTCCACCAACGCTACTTGCAGAGCAGTAACCAGTTAACGCCACGATATTGCGTTCACTCTTTAATACCATACCAAGCCATTGCGCTACTGCACCGCCATCACAACTTCCTGAACTTGCTACCACAACCCTGGGCTTATTAGATTGATTAAATAATTCAGCCCGCTTCTCGACCAAAGTTAAACGACTTTTCCAATTCTTCGCGGTTTCATTGCCTATCGTCGGGTCAAATTCATGCTTTGGTTTGGCACCAAGACATTGCCGAATAATATCGTCCATTTTATCAATATGCGCCGGCTCACAATCGTCTAAATCAAACCAGCGAAACATCTGTTTTCCAAGCCACAACGGTCTTACTTTTTTCAGCCCTTTTCCACCGACCTCAGTTCGCTGCATTGCTTTTATAAATATGGGATTAATTTTTCGGGCGGTTGGCGAGTCTAATAAAATCTCAATTTCACCGTATTTTTCTGGCTCAGAATTTATAACCCAATGCAAATCAAACAACAGGTCCTGCGCACGGCCCAAAGAAAACGAAGGCAGTAAAAGCGTACCATTGGTCAGTAAAATCTTATCTAATAGTTCTTTAATTCGAGCGAAACGCGACATACAGCAAGTTAAGTCTGCTTCACGAACTACGCCGCCATAAGTAGACTCAATCACCGCATAGTTAAAAGGTTGTTTATCACCAGGTATCATAACGTGGCGATTAAACGGTAGATATTCCTGATCTTCCATAGATGGGCCAATATCACCCGAAAACACGATACTTTTTTGTTGCCCGGGAATTGGTTTGCCCCAATAAATAGCAGCAGACACAGCGCCAATAAGATGACTCGTTCGGTAAAATCTCAAAAAGAGATCCTGGTCAACTGGATGAAACTTACCCATTAGCCCAATCCCATTTGGCTCAGACCAATTAATCGCTTTGATGTCTGCATTTGAATATGCCGCACCGAGATTAACAGCATCTTTAAGCAATATTTTTGCAATGTCGGCAGTTTCCTGGGTACATATCACCCGGCCTTTAAAGCCTTTTTTATACAGCAGAGGAATTAAGCCACAATGATCAATGTGAGCATGAGTCAGAATAACAAACTGGATCTCAGTAGGTTTGAAAGGCCAGTACAGTCCTTGATTCCAGTCTTTTTCGGTAAACTCGCCTTGCTGCATACCGCAGTCAATTAAGAAGCTCCAATTTCTATCTTCATCAAAAAGCCAGGTACATGAACCAGTTACTTTACCGATAGGTCCCACAATTTGCATTTTCATTAGTTTTTCCTTTTGTTGTTTGAACAAAAGGAATACTGAAAAAGTGCATTGCACTTAAAAGCACTAATTCATAAAAAATGAAAAGTTTTTTTGAAAACTCAAGGCATGCTCGTAATCAGCAATAATTTTTTGACGCAAAAGCTCAGCCCCTTCAGACTTTGCTTTAAATTTAATCGCTAGCGAGTGTGCGTGTTCAATGTCACCTGTCAGGTAGTGTACAGCCATGGCATCAGCTTCACCTAAGGTTACGCCTTTCAACATAATAGACTGCATCATCGATACCCCCTGGTTAAATACCATCTGGGGTAATACAGTAAACGGATTGGGTAACAAAACAGCTTTTAAGTCTATCTCCGACAGCAACATGGTAAAGAAGCTGTCTAATGCTGTACGAGTTATCTTTAGCTCATCCAATTCATCATTGTCGACAAAGAGTTTAACCAGCAGATGTGCTACTTCATACCGATAGTGAATATCGCTAAACATACGACAGATCTTGGCAGGATCATCAATAAAGCCATTTAATAACACCGCATTATGCAGCGCATACCGTTGCGACTCTGGGATTAAGATAGTTTTCGTTTTTCGTCCTGGCTCTAGTATCTCTTTTGTGCGAACAACACCATTGCGTAAAAGCGAGGTCAACTTATCTTTAAGGTACTTGTGTTCGGATAACTTCACTTTAAAAAGATGCGCTACCCATTCAGCGACAGACCGATCACCGTTATCAACACTCACGTTTAATATACTCAATCACGTTTTTTCTACCGGCACCTTCACGTACCAAGCGTTCTGCAACGGGATACCAGTTATCATATCGACAATAAGGCTCTAATTGCATAATGGCATCAATTACGCCTTTACAATACCCCATCTGGAGGGCTTCGGTATTTGACGTCGAAAAAGCTTGGTTTAGGGTCAACTTCATGTTCGCACGACTACTCTTTTCCGAAGAGGCAAATAGACTGACAGCCTCATTACAGCTTGCTATAAGTTTTTCTTCAAAACCAGGTTTTGCTGAAACTGCGCCAGAGAATGTTAATAATGACATGACAACAAATAACCTATTACGCATCTGCTGATTCTCCTTTAACTTCAGCTTCCTTTTTATCAGCTAACACAGTCTCGGAGGGATCTTTTAAATTCTGATTATTTTCGACACCGCTATCAGCGGCATTATCTGCATCAATACTAACCATCGGGGAAAGATTGGCAGAAACATAAACAGCAAGTAAAAAGCTGGCCAAAAATGTCACATCAGCAAGCACGGAATTTAAAGAAATATTTGTTTGTTGTTCTAATGCCTGCTTGGCTATAAATGCACAAACACCCCAAACAGCTAAATTAAACAACATGCTGTACACGTAATTACCAAAACTATTGCCTATGGAACTGTGCAGCGTCCAACTACGTTTTAAAACAACAAGTAGCAGAATAAAAAATACACATTCATACACCGACAAAGAACTAACAGCCAAATCATCTTCAAACACTAGCCAAGCTAAAAAAACGACTGCAGCAACGGCTAAAAAAAGCATTAATACATTCAAAGCCGCCCAAAAAAACCACTGTACAGAACTGACAAAAAATCGTTCAACTGACATTAATACTACTCTCTATTTTTATTCAATTTATATGCTGATAGCGTATGTCTTAACCAACTCATAAGGTTGTATTTTAGTTACAGAAAAAGCTTCTGTTAAACCCATTCTTCTCCAAGTGCCTCTGCCTGCTGCAGCACTAGCTGCACGGCGTCGTCGGCCATGTCTGGTGGGTATTTGTATTTGCGCAAGATGCGCTTCACCATTAGCCGCAGGCTGGCGCCTGCGCGGTCCAAAATTGTTCCAGACAATTTTGTGCTCCCGGCGAACTTGTCGAACCGAAAGGTTCTCATCAAGTCCTTGATCTCTGCCGCGTTAAAACAAAAACCCCGAGCTTTTGGCCGAGAGAGGGATTACTCCGGGCTTCCTGCCCTCCACCCCTTTGGGGCCGCACTAAAGTGCGTTCCAACTTGTTCCTGACAAGTTGGTCGAACTCAGGGTTCGAACCAAGACCTCGCTCACCGCGTTAAAACAAAAACCCCGAGCTTTTGGCTCGGGGTTTTTGTTTTAATCTGGCGGAGAGAGAGGGATTCGAACCCTCGTTAGGGGTTAACCTAAACACACTTTCCAGGCGTGCGCCTTCAGCCACTCAGCCATCTCTCCGGAACTTGCGTTGCAAGCGCGGCTATACTAGGGAAATTCGTGCCGTGCTGCAACTGTTATCTGTATTGGCCCTTGCTTATGGCTGATTTTTAAGCGTTTCGGGCTTTATCAGGCTTAAGCGTTGCCTTTTACCTGCTTTTTCAGCTCAGCGGCAAAAGCCAGCATACGGTTTAGCGGTATTAAGGCTTTTTCCCGTTGCGCTGCATCGACAAAGATCTCATGGCCGGTTGTGTCTGTTAAAGCCGCCTCAATCGCTTTTAAGCCGTTCATTGCCATCCAAGGGCAGTGAGCGCAGCTGCGACAGGTGGCGCCGTTACCGCCGGTTGGTGCTTCAATAAAGGTCTTGTCCGGCATTTGCTGCTGCATCTTGTAAAAGATGCCTTTGTCGGTGGCGACGATAAAGGTATCGTTTGGCAGCGTTTGGCTGGCTTTAATCAGTTGGCTGGTCGAGCCTACGGCATCAGCAAGCTGTACTACGCTGTCTGGCGATTCCGGGTGCACCAGCACTGCAGCATCGGGGTATTGCTTTTTAAGCTCTATCAGGGCGTTGGCTTTAAACTCGTCGTGTACGATACAGGCGGCGTTCCACAGCAGCATATCGGCGCCAGTTTGCTTTTGTACCCAGGCGCCCAGGTGTTTGTCCGGGCCCCAGAGGATTTTTTTACCCTGGCTGTCTAAGTAATCTACTACGTCTAACGCAATTGATGAGGTTACGACCCAGTCGGCACGCGCTTTAACTGCAGCTGAGGTGTTGGCATACACCACTACGACACGATCCGGGTGGGCATCACAAAATGCTGAGAAGGGCTCTGCCGGGCAGCCTAAGTCTAGTGAGCAGGTGGCGTCCAGCGTCGGCATCAGTACGGTTTTATTTGGTGTCAGGATCTTTGCCGTTTCACCCATAAACTTAACGCCAGCGACAATCAGGGTCTTTGCCGGGTGTTCGTTACCAAAACGCGCCATTTCTAACGAGTCAGACACACAGCCGCCGGTTTCTTCAGCCAGCGCCTGAATTTCAGGATCGGTATAGTAATGCGCCACCAGCACAGCGTCTTTTTGCTGTAATAAAGCTTTAATACGCGCTTTGTAAGCTTGCTTATCGTCGCTGCTTAGCGGTACCGGCTTTTTTGGAAAGGCAAAATCTTGCTCAGTAAAATACAACGTCTGTTCCATACGGCTTACCCGGTGGCTGTAAAGGGGCGGTATTATAACGCTGCACAGCGCTAAAATACAGTCTGGGTATACAAAGCGGTGTTTATTACGAAGGAGACTGCATGGTGGGTCATGATGGATTCGAACCATCGACCAACGGATTAAAAGTCCGCTGCTCTACCAGCTGAGCTAATGACCCAAACAGGGCTATCGAAGTGGTGGGTCATGATGAATTCGAATCATCGACCAACGGATTAAAAGTCCGCTGCTCTACCAGCTGAGCTAATGACCCATTTCGATATCAAAGTTTGCGCGGTTTGGTGGGTCGTGCTGGATTCGAACCAGCGACCAATTGATTAAAAGTCAACTGCTCTACCAACTGAGCTAACGACCCTAACCGCGGACGCATATCTTACTGATTTACGGCTTTAGTGCAACCAAAAAGTGCTAAAAAGCAGCGCCTTCTGGCCTGACTGCTCAAAATGCCAGCGTATTTACGCAAAGTTAACTGAAAAAAACCCGGCGTTTGCCGGGCGGGGTATTATTTTAAAGCGTTGATGCGCTCTTGTGCCAACCTGGCAGAAGTGGCCGTACTGTGTTTTTCGACCAGTTGCCGGTAAAACCGTAAGGCGGCATTTTTATCGTTCTCACGCTCGGCTATCTGCCCGAGCTTTAATAAGGCATCAGCCACTTTATTTGACTGGGCAAAATTGTTTACTACCCGTTCAAATTGTGTTTTTGCCTTCGCCAGTTCGCTATTGTTAAACAACAATTGTCCTAGCCAGTAGTGCGCATTGGGCGCATAGCTGGAATTGGGGTAATTGCGAATAAAATTTTCGAACTCCGGTATTGCCGCATCATAACGCCGATCCTTTAGCACCATATTAACGGCTTTGTCATAGGCGTCGTTTTCTGACACATCAGACGAATAAGTCGCCGCTGCAGGTATATCGCTGGCAGGTGCTGGCGTGTTGACGCCAGGCGCTGTCTGTATGGCGCTGACCCGACGGTCAATCTCCAGATACAAATCACGCTGTCGCTGCAGGATTTCATCCAACTGATAGGCGTGTGTTTCAGTTACGCCACGCAGCTCACTCACTTCGTCCAATAATTGTTGTAATTGTTGTGCCACGCGCAATTGTGCTTCAGTGCGGGCTTCTACAATACGCTCAAGTGTCGCCAGGCGTTGTTCAACGCTGCCAGTAACAGTGGACGTTGTGTTGGCGGCGGTAGGCCGGTCGCGATTAATATCGGTAACCGGAGCAGGATTAGCAAAGGCACTGGTATTAACCAGTGCCATTGCGACTAGCAGAGAATATTTTACTATCATGCGCTTTTGTATTGGTAGTGAGTCTGGATTAATAGACTAACACTGCACGACGGTTTTTAGCAAAGCCTGCTTCTGTACGTGACAGATCTACTGGCTTTTCTTCGCCATAACTTACGGTAGAAATCTGGCCTGCAGATACACCCAGGTTTTGTAAGTACTGTACCACTGCCTGTGCACGACGCTCGCCCAGGGCAATGTTATATTCTGGCGTGCCACGCTCATCTGAGTGGCCTTCCACTGTTACGCGTACAGATGGATTAGCGGTTAAAAAAGCACCATGCGCCTGCAGAGTTTCAACAAATTCCGGACGAACCGTGGCTTTGTCGAAATCGAAGTAAATAGTGTTTTCCTGACGCAGGGCTTCCAGCTTCTGACGCATTTGCTCAGCCGGGCTTACTACCTGCTCTACCGTTTCAACCTGTACAGTTTCTTGCTGCTGTGAAACACCTGAAGTGTCGGCAGCAGATTGATCAGTTGAAGAAGTTGAGCTACAAGCAGCCAGTGTCAGCACGGGTAATGCAATCAGTAAGCCTTTTACCACTTTGTTTAATTTCATGATGTTGTCCTTAGTATTTAACTATATTAACTAACTTTTTTTATAAAAAAGGTGACCAGGCCGGCGATTTAACCTGTCCTTCCACCGCTGGCAGCCGTGCTTTAAAACGCCCATCCATAGAAACCAGTGCTAACACCTGCGTCGAACCGTGCATGGTGCTGTAAATAATCATTGAACCATTGGGCGCCACACTTGGTGACTCATCCAGGCTGGTTCGGGTCAGTACCTGCAGAAAACGGCTTTGCCGATCCATTTTCGCTATCTGGTACTGGCCACGTGTGCGGTTAACCATTACTACCGAGCCACCATCCGGCGTATAAGAGCCCGCCAGATTCATTTCGCCCTCGAAGGTTAAACGTCGCGTTTGATTCGTTAACAAATTTACGCTATAAAGTTGCGGATTTCCACCTCGCTCCGAACTGAACAATAATTCTTTGCCATCCGGCGACCAGGAAGGCTCGGTATCAATAGCCCGGTGATTGGTTACCCTGGTCAGCGCTTTGCTAACGACATCCATAGTGTAAATTTCAGTATTGCCGTCTTTAGACAACACTAAGGCCAGTTTTTTACCATCCGGCGACCAGACCGGCGCACCGTTAATGCCGGGGAAACTACTTAGCATAGTACGCCGACCGGTATAAATATCCTGGATATAAATTTGTGACTGGCGTTTTTCAAAGGTGACATAAGCTAACTTAGTGCCATCCGGCGACCAGCTTGGCGACATCAGCGGCTCTTTCGAGCGCAGCAGCACTTGTTCGTTATAACCATCGTAGTCTGCCACCACCAGTTTATGCGCAAACTCAGCATTGCGATTGACCAGCACGTAGGCAATCTTGGTTAAAAAGGCTCCGCGCTCGCCGGTCAGTTTTTCGTACACGATATCGCTGATGCGGTGCGCATACTGGCGAAATTGACTGCCGGTGATGGTAGCTTCGCGGCTATCAAGTATATGTGCGGTGCTGCCGGTTAAAATGCCGGCATTCAGTGATTGCCGGCTGGCATTAGTGCCACCTTTTAGTACATCAACCAATTCAAAACTGACGGTATAACGGTCAACGCCAACTTCGGTGATCTGCCCCACTACGATGGCTTCAACCCCTTCGCGCTGCCAGGCGGCATAATCAATCTGCCCGGCCGATTGTGGCCGTTGTGGCATTTTAATCGCCGGTAACGGGCTGAACTTACCACTGCGCATTAAATCAGCGGCAATAACTTCGTCCAGGCGCTGAGTTGGCAAGTTAGCGCCCTTAAAGGTAAACGGCACTACCGCTATCGGCCGGCCAGAATCGATGCCACCGGTAATGACAATTTCTAATGACGCCTGCGCTGTGCCGGCAACGGCTAGCAACACGATTAAACTGAATGCACGGATAAACATAAATATCTTCAAAACTCTGGCTCCACCCTTAGGGTTATATCTTTTAACTCACTATATACGTCTGGGTCTGACGACATAGGTAAAGTACCGATCCGGTTTAACGCCCTTACTGCGGCATCACATACGGCTTTGTCACCGCCAAGTACATTGACGCTGGTCACAAAACCGGTAGTCGCTAAGCGGATGTTCACCGAGCACGACCGGTTTCGCATACTTTCATCTTTATACAAATTTTGGTTAATCGTATTTGATATTAACGCCTTGTAACGATCCACCTCGGTTGCCGCCTGCCGGGCCCGTGCTGCAGCTCTGGTCTGCGCTTCTTTGGCCAGTTGCTCTTGCATAACACGCTCTTGCTCGGCCTGGCGTCTGGCATTTTCTGCCTGCCGGGCACGCTCTGCCGCCGCTTCCTCTGCCGCTTTTTGCTCGGCTAGGCGTTTTTGCTCAGCAGCCTTGGCGGCATCTTCAGCTTTCTGCCGCTCTTGCTCTTTGGCTATCCGGGCCTGCTCGGCCTGTTTTGCTTTAGCCGCTTCCTGCTGTTGTTTCTTGCGCGCTTCAGCAGCGGCTGCCTGAGATTTTTTCGCTTCAGCGTCAGCTTTGCGTTTTTCTGCTGCTACCCGTTTCAGCCGGGCTTCTTCATCAGCCCGGGCTTTTTCGGCCTGATTAGCACGGCGCTCCAAATCACGAATGCGCTTTTCTTCTGCGGCTTTAGCGTCATCGCGCTCTTTTTGCATTTGCGCAACGCGCTCATTCAGCGCCGCCTGATCTATTGCCACCGCTTCTACCGGTGCTTCGCCTTCGTTTTGCAGACTTACCATCACCATCTCGGGTTTGGACGAAAAATCGGCGCCAAACACCAGCATAACAACAATCGCCAAATGCATACCAAGTGATTTTGCCAACGCCGGTTCAATTTTTACTGCCATATCAATTGCTGTCCACGTTGTCAGTCATCAGGCCGACAGCCGGTGCGCCGGCACCTTTAAGCACATTGATCAGCCGGATCACCGCATCATAACTGACGCGTTTATCACCTTTGACTATTACCTGAGTACCGGGCTCTATTGTCAGCCAACTGGCAACTTCAACCGTCAGTTGCGCTGCGGTAAAAGGCCCCTGCTGCTTACCGTCTTTTTCAAAATAATACAGGCCGTCCTGATCAACGGTGGCTACCAATGGCGTTTTACCGTCCTGCATTTGTTTAATCGGCTCAGCTGATGATACCGGCAGCTCAACTTTTACGCCCTGTGTAATCAGGGGCGTGGTTACCATAAAAATCACCAGTAGCACCAACATAACGTCGATATAAGGTACGACGTTAATTTCAGCTTTTAACCGGCGTTTCTTTCTTACATACATCAGGCCGCTTCCCCACCATTTGACACTGCCTGGCGGTGCAGAATATTAGCGAACTCTTCAACGAAGTTGGCGTAGCTGCTTTCCAGCATTTCTACCTGATGCGAAAATTTGTTATACGCAATTACTGCCGGTATAGCGGCGAATAAACCAATGGCAGTGGCGATCAATGCCTCAGCAATACCAGGCGCTACCATGGACAACGTTGCCTGCTCTACCGCACCTAACGCGATAAACGAGTTCATAATACCCCACACGGTGCCAAACAGGCCGATATAGGGGCTGATAGAGCCTACCGTGGCCAAAAATGGCAAATGCTCTTCCAGCCGCTCTACTTCACGCGACAAGCCAACCCGCATTGCGCGCTGCGTTCCTTCCATCACCGCGGCACTTTGCCGGCTATTACTTTTATGCAAGCGGGCAAACTCTTTAAAACCAGCTTTAAATAAGGCTTCTAAACCATTGTTAACAGCACGGGCACTGATTTCTGCATACAGCTTACTTAAATCAATACCGGACCAGAATTTATCTTCAAATTTCTTCGCATCTGCAACAGCATCGATCAGCGCTTTACGGCGGCGGAAAATCATGGTCCAGGACATGACCGACATCGCTAATAAGATCAGCATAACCAGTTGCACCACAAAGCTGGCTTCAATTAATAAACTTAGAATAGAAATCTCACCTGCCACGCTTTATTACCTCTGTTATTTGTGCTGGAATTACCCGGGCTTTCATTTCTTGCAATGCAATACAGGCAACAGTAATGCTTGCAGAACAAACCAATTCATTGGCACTATTAAAAATCTGCTGCGTAAAAACCATACTCGCGCGTTTTAAGGTACTGATTTGACTGGTTACCGTCAATAATTCATTAAACCTAGCCGGCTTTTTGTTATCCATTAATACCTGGGTAACAACAAAGGCAACATTCTGTGACAACAATAAATCTTGCTCGACACCAAGCGCACGCAACCATTCGGTGCGCGCCCGTTCAAAAAATTTCAAATAATTGGCGTAGTAAACTATTCCTCCGGCGTCGGTATCTTCATAGTACACACGCACGGGGAAAGAAAAGATTGTATCTGACATGGCTGATCGCTTTAATTGCCGCATATGATAAGGAAGCTGCAAGCCGAACACAATTGCCGCAGCAAGCTAAACTCAACTATATTTTTTTATCGTCGCTTATTGCTTTTTTTAAGCATTTGTTGACTGCTATTTCAGCAATCAGTTCAACATTAAATCGTCTGTTGCGCCGAACGGTTAAAAACTAACGTTTAACGCCCAATTTGCATGAAACCAGACAAAAAGTAATGACAGTCATAATGCAAGGCTAAACTTAACACTGCATGAATAAAGGCATCAGAAGCAAGATTGCCATTTGACAGCTTAATAAATGCACAGCCAAATCAAAACGTGACATTAGTTTTTTTAATGCCAAAGCAGCAGTTTTTCTCGTTTGAAGTAAATACTCCAAATATCTATCATACGCAGGTGTTCTGAACTAGCGCAAAGGGAAAGCAGCTGCTGCCGTACCTTAGTAAAGATCACTTAAGTAATGAGCTTTGCGGTTATCGTAAATTTTATTGCTGTTTCAACATGTTCCCTGGATTTTTTTGAAGCACTCCTTCAACTTGTTGCATTGCCCGCTTATATAAGCGGGCTTTTTTTTATCCACGTCCTGGCTCGCACTACAGCGTTGTTGCCTGCATTAAAGCGCCACACTCACATAGCCTGCTATGCTCGTATTGCACTTTAACTTGTCGCCTAGCTGTAGCACCAGCCAGTTAGTGGATACTAGCATTTAGCTTAGTCGTTTTTTGGTAAATCAAAGCCAAAGTGGCTATAAGCCCGCGGTGAGGCAATACGACCACGCGGTGTGCGCTGAATAAAACCCTGCTGAATTAAATACGGCTCAATTACATCTTCAATGGTATCTTTTTCTTCACCAATTGCAGCCGCCAGGTTGTCTAAGCCAACCGGGCCCCCCATAAACTTTTCGATAATGGCTAAAATAAGCTTACGGTCCATATAATCGAAGCCTTCTGCATCCACATCTACCATCAATAGAGCCTGTGAGGCGATATCTACCGTTACTTCACCATTGGCTTTAACCTGAGCGTAGTCGCGCACCCGGCGCAGCAAACGGTTGGCAATACGTGGTGTGCCGCGCGAGCGTCTGGCAATTTCTGCCGCGCCGGCTTCATCCAGCACCAAATTTAAAAAATGTGCCGAGCGCAGTATGATCTGCGTTAACTCTGCCACTTTATAAAACTCCAGCCGCTGCACTATACCAAAGCGATCGCGCAGCGGTGAAGTTAATGCACCGGCACGGGTTGTCGCGCCTACCAGAGTAAAGGGTGGCAAATCGAGTTTAATCGAGCGGGCAGCCGGACCTTCGCCGATCATGATATCCAACTGGTAATCTTCCATTGCCGGATAAAGAATTTCTTCTACTACCGGGCTTAACCGGTGAATTTCGTCAATAAACAGCACGTCGTTGGGTTCAAGATTTGTCAGCAAGGCCGCTAAGTCACCGGCTTTCTCCAGTACCGGGCCAGAGGTGGTTTTAATATTTACGCCCATTTCGTTGGCCACAATCATCGCCAGTGTGGTTTTACCCAAACCTGGCGGGCCAAATATCAGCAGATGATCCAGCGGATCGCCCCTGCCGCGCGCCGCCTCAATAAAAATCGCCATCTGCTGACACACATGCTGTTGCCCGGTGTAATCGGCCAGGGTTTTTGGCCTAATGGCGCGATCGATCACCTCGTCTTCACGGGTGGCACTGGTTTGAATTAAACGATCTGCTTCTATCATGGTTTACATCATGCTCCGCAGCGCGGCTTTAATCAGCTGTTCACTGCTCATTCCGCTTTGCTTGACCTTTTGTACGGCTTTGTCGGCCTGTAACTGGCTGTAGCCCAGTGACACCAGGGCGCTGGCGGCATCTTGCTCGGCAGTTTGTTCCGGGCTGAAAATGGCCTCATCGTCCTGCAACACTATACCGTCTGTCACCGGGGTATTTGGTGCTATGCCCCAATCCTTTAACCGGTCGCGCATTTCAACCACTAAGCGCTCAGCGGTCTTTTTGCCCACACCAGGTAACTTAACTAAGGTGCTGACATCATCCAATTGTACACAGCGGACAAACTGCTGAGCTGTCATGCCGGATAAAATCGTCAGCGCCAGCTTGGGCCCTACGCCATTGGCCTTAATAAGCTGGCGAAACAAGGCCCGCTCGGTCTGGTTAACAAAGCCGTATAACAGCTGGGCATCTTCGCGCACAACAAAGTGGGTATAAATCGTGGCTTCAGCACCGCTGGCCGGCAGCTGATAAAAGCTGGTCAGCGGCATTTGCACTTCATAGCCGACACCGGCTACTTCAATTAACAGATCCGGCGCCTGCTTTTCCAGCAAAATACCGCGTAAACGTCCAATCATAAGGTCTGCTTATAGAATTAGGTTGGCATCAGCGTAACCGGCCACGCACGGTTTTGCGCGCTTGTCCGGCTAAACTGATTAAGCTTTGCTGAGTATGCCCATGACACAGCGCTACTGCAAGCGCATCGGCGGCATCGGCCTGCGGGTTTGCCGGTAACTTTAACAAGCTGCGCACCATGTGCTGCACCTGGGCTTTATCTGCGGCACCGGTACCGACGACCGACTGTTTAACCTGGCGTGCAGAATATTCGTATACCTGCAGCCCGGCGTGCTTGGCCGCAACAATAGCCGCGCCCCGAGCCTGGCCCAGCTTTAACGCTGAGTCGGCATTACGCGCCATAAACACCTGTTCAATGGCAAAAATAGTCGGCTGGGTTTGGCTGATTATTTCACTGACACCGTTGAAAATATCCAGCAAGCGCTCGGGCAGTAAATCGCTGGTGCTTAGCCGGATACAGCCGCTGGCGACATACTCGAATTGCATGCCAACCTGGCGTACAACACCGTAACCGGTTAAGCGGCTGCCCGGATCTATGCCCAAAATAATATTCACAGATACGCCATGCTTAGCCGTACTCTGCCATCAGTTCATCACTGATTTCGGCGTTGTGATACACGTTTTGCACATCGTCTGAGTCTTCTAACTGGTCGAGCAATTTAAAAAAGGCACTGGCATGATCGGCATCGACTTCGGCCCGGGTCGACGGGATCAACGTTACGTCGGCGCTGTCCGGGCTAAAACCAGCCGCCTGCAGCGTATCTTTGACATCGTTAAACTGCTCCGGCGCCGTTAATACTTCAAAGCTGCCATCATCGTGGCCAACAATGTCTTCAGCGCCAGCGTCCAGTGCAGCTTCCATTAATGCATCTTCATTAACACCAGGGGCAAAAATCAGTACACCGCGGCGGCTGAATAAATACGCTACCGAGCCATTGGTACCCAGGCTGCCACCCGCTTTGGTAAAAGCATGGCGCACATCAGCTACAGTACGTTTGTGATTATCGGTCATGGTTTCGACTATCACCGCTACGCCATTCGGGCCATAACCTTCGTATACTAACTCTTCGTAGTTTTCGCCCTCGCTGGCACCGGCACCGCGTTTAATCGCGCGATCTATGGTGTCGCGGGTCATGTTTTCAGATAAGGCTTTATCTACCGCCAGCCGCAGCCGGGGGTTAGCAGTGATATCAGGGTTTAAACGGGCTGCGACAGTTAACTCGCGGATGATTTTGGTAAAAATTTTATTTTTTTTCGCATCCTGACGGGCTTTGCGATGCTTCATGTTCGCCCATTTGCTATGGCCGGCCATCAGTTACTCCTTAGTTGTGGCAGCCGGATGGCTGCCACGGTATTGCAGAACAGATCACTATATTATTGTGCTTTGGCTACCACCGCTATGCCAAGCTCGGTCAGCTGCGCCGGGTTAGCTGCGCCAGGGGCATCAGTTAACGGGCAAGCCGCCGTGGCAGTTTTAGGGAATGCCATAACATCACGAATAGAGGTTGCACCGGTCATTAACATCACCAGACGGTCCAGACCAAACGCCAAACCGGCATGCGGTGGTGTACCGTATTTTAATGCTTCCAGTAAGAAGCCAAATTTTTCCGCCGCTTCTTCATCGCTAATGCCGAGCAGGGTAAATACCTTAGCCTGCACGTCTGCACTGTGAATACGCACCGAGCCACCACCGAGTTCAGTACCGTTTAATACCATATCATAGGCATTGGACAGCAATTTACCCAGCTCAAGCTCGCTATTGGCAGTCGTTAAAAATGCGTCTGTATCCAGCGGCGATGTAAAGGGGTGATGCACGGCAGAAAAGCTACCATCATCATTTTCTTCAAACATCGGGAAGTCTACTACCCACAACGGCTTCCAGCCCGGCTCGGTAATGCCTAAATCTTCTCCCAGCTTTAAACGCAATGCGCCCATGGCTTCGCACACCACCTTGTAGCTGTCGGCACCAAAGAAAATTAAATCGCCGTTTTGCGCTTCGGTACGCGCAATAATAGTGGCAATAATGTCTGGCGTTAAAAATTTCGCTACCGGCGATTGCACGCCCTCAGCACCGGCATTAGTGTCATTGACCTTCATCCAGGCCAAGCCTTTGGCACCATAAATACCGACAAAGCTGGTGTAGTTATCGATGTCTTTACGCGATACTTTCTCGGCAGCCCCCGGTACTTTTAATGCCACCACCCGGCCTTTAGCGTCGTTAGCCGGGCCGGAGAATACTTTAAACTCTACGTCTTTCAGTAAGTCTGCTACATCAACAAACTGCATCGGGTTGCGTAAATCCGGCTTGTCAGAGCCGTACAGCCGCATCGCTTCCCAATACTGCATACGTGGCATTGTGCCTAAATCGACACCCAGCAGTTGGTTAAACATCTCTACCACCATCTGCTCGGTCACCTGCATCACCTGCTCGGCACTCATAAACGAGGTTTCAATATCTATCTGGGTAAATTCCGGCTGCCGGTCAGCGCGTAAGTCTTCATCGCGGAAACACTTAACAATCTGGTAGTAGCGGTCCAGGCCAGACATCATCAGCAATTGCTTAAACAGCTGTGGCGATTGAGGCAGAGCAAAAAACTCACCTTTGTGTGTGCGGCTGGGCACTAAATAATCGCGCGCACCTTCTGGTGTAGCTTTTGTCAGAATTGGCGTTTCGACATCCATAAAACCATGGCTGTCCATAAAATTACGCACAAAGCTGGTGACTTTAGCGCGAAACTTCAGCCGCTCGGTCATCATTGGCCGGCGCAGGTCGAGATAACGGTACTTTAACCGTTGCTCTTCACTGTTATTTTGGTTGGAATCCAGTGGCAGCGGCGCAGCTTTATTGAGGATAATTAATTCGCTGGCGTAAACTTCTACAGCACCGGTGGCCATATCTTTATTAATTTGCGAGTCCGGCCGTGCCCGTACCTGGCCTTTAATCTGAATACAAAATTCATTGCGCAGTGTATAAGCAACATCAAACAGGTCTTTTAAATCCGGATCGCATACCACCTGCACCATACCTTCGCGGTCGCGCAAGTCTAAAAAAATCAATCCACCCAGATCACGACGCCGGTTAACCCAGCCGCACAAAGACACTTGTTGCCCAACATGTTGTGCGGTTAACAAACCGCAATAATGGCTACGCATTAAACCTTCCCTCTACTTGCTAATCAGCAGTACATAAATGACGGCTAATTATATAGAAATGAGGCCTAATGTCACTGCCCGTTGCTACTAAAACGCTACCTTAGAAAAACAATAGCGGTTTTTACCCTGCTGCTTGATACGGTACATCAGGCTATCGGCAACTTTGAGTAATTTAGCACTGTCTGTGCCGTCATAAGGGTAGACGGCGATGCCAATACTGGCGCCAACCTGCACTTCACCGACCGACAAGGTTATCGGCATGCTCATTTGATGTAATATTTTTTCCGCCACGATAGCGGCATCGTCCCGGCTGAGTAAACCGGTTAGCAACACCACAAATTCGTCACCGCCAAAGCGGGCTACGGTGTCACTTTTTCGCACGGCGTTATCCAGCAGCCCGGCCAATTTTAGCAGCAGCTCGTCACCGGCATCGTGGCCATAGGCGTCATTTACTTCTTTAAAGCCATCCAGATCAATAAATAACAGCGCCATAATCTCATTGTGGCGGGCATGCTGTAGCAACGCCTGCTCGATACGCTCTTTAATTAAACTGCGATTAGGCAGCTGGGTTAAATCATCATGTGTCGCCATAAAACGCATTTTCTGCTCGGCTTTGCGCCGCAATGCCACTTCGCGTCTTAGCGATACATTCCATAACACCACAAACAGCAGTAACAGGGCCACTGCGCCACCAATACGCCACATCAACGTATTCAGTTGCTGTCGGTCCATGCCTTGTGAGATCTGAAAACTAAACCATTTTTGGTACAACTGTTGCCGCTCTTCACTACTGATGCTGCGCAAACCTTTGTTTAGCATTACTACCAACGGAGCAAAATCTTTGCGCACTGCAATTAAAGACGCATAATGCGGTAAATCATCAACCACATAGGCCCTAAGGCCAAGCATACCGGTTTGTTTTAAGGTTTCGCTGGCTGATTCAACCGTGTCCAGCGCAAAATCGACCTCGTTGCGTTGCAGCAACATCAGCCCCTGAGCCAAATCCTGCACCGCAACTACGTTGATCTGCGGATGCAGCTGCGGCAATTGCCGGGCTAATTCATAGTCCTGATAAATGGCTACCTTACTGCCATACAAATCTGCAATACCGGTAACAGACTGTCGGCTGCTGTCAGAGATCACGGCCAGTTGTGTCGGCCAGAACACATCGCTAAATTTGGCGTAACCGTGCCGGTCTTTGCGATCAGACACATTGGCTATCAAATCTAACTGTTGCTGCTGCAACTGTTGCAACATGCTGTCAAAATCATCAAACAGCTGAAACTCAAAGCTGGCATTCAGACGCTCAGCCAGCAGATTAAACATGTCCACGGTAACCCCGGCCGGCAATCCGTCCTCGTCGGCAAATTCCATCGGCGGCCAGTTGCGCAACATCCCCACCCGCAACACTTTATGTTGCTTTAGCCAATCTTGTTCATCCTCGGTTAGCGGGATTTGCTGGCGAAAGCGCGAAAAATAGTACTGCGATGCATCCGTCAGCCAGCGCTGCTCTGTCTGCACCAGGGTGTCTAATGGCATTTGGGCAAAACCGCGGCGGATCTGCTCAGCCAGCTCGGTTTGCTGTTGTTGCACCAGGCTATACATAGGGGATACCAGCTCAGAATCGGCTACTGATGCAAAGATGTCAGTCAGATTAAGCTGCTGTAGACGCTGCGGGATAATAGCCGAGGCGCCAAAAAAGCCTGCCAGTTCGCCATTTAATACGCCAGCAATCATCTCCGGTAGCTGACGATAACGTATAAATTCCAGCTGTGGATAGCGCTGTTGTAACGTATCAGCATAAGGTGCGTTGGCAAAAATGGCGATTTTGCCGGAGGCTAAATCGGTTAAATCGGTGATAGCATTGCGTTTCAGATAGTAAAACTCGGACGGAAAATTATACAGATGGTAGGCCGGTGCAATACCGACAGGCAGGTTTTGGTTGTCCGGAAAAGCAACCAAAACATCTATGCGGCCTTTCACCAGATTATGCAAACTGTTTAACGAGGTATCGGGTACAAAGGCAATTTTCTGACCGGTGTGCTCAGACCATTGTTGCCATAAATCCACAAACAAGCCCTGGGCTTCACCTTGTTGGGTAACATGCATATAAGGCGGATTATCTATTGGCACCCCAAGCAATAGCGTGTCTTCGTCGGCTTCTACGCCCAACCAACGCCGTTCTAACCGCTCCAGAAAAGCCGGTTCAATCTCTGCGGTAACGCGCTGTATTGCCGCTAATAAGGTGGTATTTTTGTCGGTGGCGTAACTCAGCATAATATTACGCAACGGGATTTTACGGTACAGCGGAAATTGCATCACCAGTTCTGTATGACGGTGATAACGCGGAGGCAGGCGATCAAGCCCGGTCATCACTTTTATGTCACCGGCAAGGGCAGCATCATACATAGCCGTTACATTGGGATATGGCTTGAGCAGTGCAGCTGGTACCTGCTGCAATATGGTATCAACATGACTGGACTGCGCCACCACACCTATGGCAAAGGGTGTCAGTTGAGACAGCCGGGTAAGGTGCGGAATATCGCGGTGAACAAAAATATTACTGTAAATTGCTATGCCGGTGGCGCCCATCGCGTACCGTGCCGAACGTTCATCGGTGCGGGCTATGCCACCGTGTAAATGCACCTGACCGCTATCGAGCAGCTGCAAAGTTTCTGACCAGTCGGCGGCAATAAAACGCACGGTTATATTTTGTCTCTTTGCCACGTCTTGCCAGTAATCCACTACCAAGCCGGCAGCCTCACCTTGCTCATCAGTAAACATGTAAGGATAAGTATCATTGCTGATGGCAATCAGCAGCGGGTCTGGCAGTCCGGCGGCGTTGCCTTCAGCTTGGATATCAATCGAAATCAGCAACAGCAAACAGGCAAAAAATCTCAATATCACTATGTTATGCTTCCTCAATGCGGTCATTTAGTTTTACGCTGCCACTCAATTAAGGTCAAGCCAGCAACGTCAGATCGCGCCATGCTGACAACTGCCAACGTCCGGTGACATTACAATGGCAATTCAGTTTGCTGTAGTGTTTGGCGCTTTTACGGTAAAATAGCGCCACTTTAATTTTGATGCGCGGTTAGCGTACCGTGCGATAAGCCGATAAAACACTATGCAAAAAGATGCCATTTTCGCCGAGCCACTGGCCCAGGTGCAGGATTTCCGCTTTGATGATCAGGTCGCTGATGTGTTTCCGGACATGATCCAGCGCTCTGTGCCAGGCTACGCTACTATTATTCAGACTATCGGCAAACTGACCAGCCGTTTTCAGCAGAGCGACAGCCATTACTACGATTTGGGCTGCTCGTTGGGCGCAGCCACCCTGGCGATGCGGCGCAATATCAGTGCTGCCAACAGCCGCATTATTGCGGTGGATAACAGCACAGCTATGGTAGAGCGCTGCGAAAGGCACTTACAGGCGTTTCGCTCTGACGTACCAGTTGAGGTTAAGCTGGCAGACATCCGGCAGCAAGTAATAGAAAATGCTGCGGTAGTGGTGATTAACTTTACCTTGCAGTTTTTGCCCAAAGAAGATCGTGACGCGCTAATTAATAAGGTGTATCAGGGCCTAAAGCCAGGTGCTGTGCTTATTTTGTCTGAAAAACTGATTAACGCCGACAGCATAGCCAATGAGCTGTTAATCGAACTGCACCACGACTTTAAACGCGCCAATGGTTACAGCGAGCTGGAAATCAGCCAGAAACGCAGCGCGCTGGAAAACGTGATGAAACCCGACACCCTGCAAGAGCATCAGCAACGCTTACAGCAAGCCGGTTTTAGCAGCCAGACGTTGTGGTTTCAATGTTTTAATTTTTGCTCAATGCTGGCCATTAAATAATGGCCGCAGCTACATAAGGTTAGCTATGCTCGACTTCACACCTTTTTATGCCCAACTCGCCAGCAATAAACTGCATCGCTGGTTAGAAACCTTGCCGGCACAACTGGCCATTTGGAGCAAAGACGCCCTGCATGGCGACTTTAAACAGTGGCAAAAAACCATTAGTAATTTACCGGCGACAGCCGTCAGCGCTATTGAACTAAAAACAAAGGTGCAGTTTGGCAGCGCCGCGGATATCAGTAGCGGTGAAGCACAGCAAATCCGTTATTTACTGCAGCAATTAAAACCCTGGCGTAAAGGCCCCTTTGATATTCATGGTATCGACATAGATACCGAATGGCGCTCTGACTTTAAATGGGATCGGCTGTTGCCGCACATCGCCCCATTGGCAAAACGCACGGTGTTGGATGTGGGATGCGGCAGTGGTTACCACCTGTGGCGTATGCGCGGTGAAGGCGCAGAATTTGTCGTAGGTATTGACCCTTCGCAGCTGTTTTATGCGCAGTTTCAGGCGATAAAACATTTTAATCCCGACCCGGCAGTCAACCTGATCCCGATTGGTATCGACGATATGCCTGCGCTAAAGCAATTTGATACGGTGTTTTCAATGGGTGTGCTGTACCACCGCCGCTCACCGCTGGATTTTTTGCAGCAGCTAAAAAATCAACTACGCCCCGGTGGCGAACTGGTGTTGGAAACTCTGGTAGTAGAAGGCGATGAGCACACCGTGCTGGTACCCGGCGAGCGCTACGCCAAGATGCGCAATGTCTGGTTTATTCCCAGTGTCGCGGCATTGACACACTGGTTGCATCGCTTAGGCTTTAGCCAGGTACGGCTGGCCGACTTAAACCGCACCACCTTAGATGAACAGCGTAAAACCGCCTGGATGGAGAATGAAAGTTTAATTGATTTTCTCGATGCAACTGATCATAGTAAAACCATTGAAGGCTACCCGGCCCCACTGCGGGCAGTGATTATTGCCAATAGTTAATTGCTACGGAGTATAGCTGCACCTTATGCCTTATCGCCCCCGCTCAACACTGGAACAATGGCGTATCCTGCAGGCAGTTGTCGACGCCGGTGGCTATGCTCAGGCTGCTGAGGTGCTGAATAAAAGCCAGTCCTCGCTAAATCATGCCGTTGCCAAACTGCAAACCCAGCTTGGTGTTGAATTACTCGAAGTGCGTGGCCGCAAAGCCTACCTGACACCCGCTGGTGAAGTAATGCTGCGCCGCTCCCGCCTGCTAACCCAGCAGGTGGAAGATCTTGAGTTGTTGGCGGCGAATATTAACCAGGGCTGGGAGCCGGAAATCCGCATCGCAGTGGAACTGGCCTACCCCAGGCACTATCTGAATCAGGCATTAGCAGCCTTTTATCCGCTTAGTCGCGGCAGCCGGATCCAGATAATAGACACTGTGATTACCGGTAGTGCCGAAATTATCCAACACAAGCGCGCAGATTTGGTTATTGCAGCCTCGGCCGTGGTACCTAAAGGGTATTTGGGTGAGCCGCTGTACAGCACCCGCTTTATTCCGGTAACCAGCCACACTAATCCGCTGGCAAGTATTTCCGAGCCGGACCAGAATGAACTGAGTCAGCATTTACAGCTGGTTATTCGCGATACCGCGCAAAAGCCGCAGGAACATGCCGGCTGGCTGCGCGCAGAGCAGCGCTGGACGGTAGATAATTTTTACGAAGCGATCGAAATCCTGCAACTGGGGCTGGGCTTTTGCTGGCTACCCGATTTTCTGGTGGCTAACGCCATTGCCGAAGGTTCGCTGGTGCAGCTTAAAGTGAGTAACAGCAGTGAACGTCTGGCCAACATTTCATTGATTGCCCCGCAGCAGGATACGCTGGGGCCCGGCAGTAAACAGTTACGGCAGTTATTGCTGGCCGTGCACAATAAAACCTGAGGCATTTATGCAACAACAACAATTAAGCGAACTTATGCAGGCAGCGGCTACCGATGCCGTGCGCTATGCCAATGAAGAACATCACATTACGCTGGACCACAGTCTGGACAGCCTGGCGCTGGTAGATAGCATTTTGTCAGAGCTGCACCAACGCGAGCTGGCGCAACAGCATTCGGCAGAGATGATTTTTACCCTGTGCAATATGCTGGGCGCATATATAGGTGAAGTGTTTATCGCCGCTTCGGGTGGCCAGTGGCAACAAAATAAGGTCGATAGCACAGCACCTTTTATTTATGTGCAATACCATGACAAAGAATTTCCATTTGGATCAGTATGTTATTACAAGATCATGCAAGACAATGCTATCAGCCTGAAAAACTATGTGAAGCAAGCAATGGCAAATGCTATGCAGTAAGGCTTTTGTCTGAGCCGTTATACAGGTAAAATGCCGCCAATTTTTAGCCTTTCCACTTTCAGTCATTCGAGGATTGCCGTGAGCGAGCAGAAAACATCGTTAAGCTACAAAGACGCCGGAGTTGATATTGACGCAGGTAATGCGTTAGTTGAACGGATAAAAGGCGCCGTCAAACGCACACGTCGCCCAGAAGTTATGGGTGGTTTAGGTGGCTTTGGCGCGCTGTGCCAAATTCCGGCCGGTTACAAAGAGCCGGTATTGGTGTCAGGCACTGACGGTGTTGGCACTAAACTGCGTCTGGCGATGGATTTAAAACGTCATGACGGCGTTGGTATTGATCTGGTCGCTATGTGTGTTAACGATCTGGTAGTACAAGGTGCTGAGCCTCTGTTTTTCCTGGATTACTATGCTACCGGCAAGCTGTATGTTGATACGGCCTCAGCCGTGGTTAATGGTATTGCTGAAGGTTGTTATCAGTCTGGTTGTGCCCTGGTTGGCGGCGAAACAGCTGAAATGCCGGGTATGTATCACGGCGAAGACTACGACATCGCCGGTTTCTGTGTGGGTGTAGTAGAAAAAGCCGATATTATTGACGGCAGCAAAGTACAGCCGGGCGACCAGTTAATCGCCATGGCCTCATCGGGCCCGCACTCCAACGGTTTTTCATTAATCCGTAAAGTACTGGAAGTGAGCGGTCAGAGCCCGGACACGCTGTTAGAAGGTAAATCACTCGCTGATCACCTGCTTGAACCAACGCGCATTTATGTGAAAAACCTGCTTAGCCTGTTTAAACAAACTCCGGTGCATGCGCTGTGTCATATTACCGGTGGTGGTTTCTGGGAAAATATTCCCCGGGTATTACCAGCCAATACTAAAGCGGTTATCGACGGCAACAGCTGGCAGTGGCCAGCCATTTTTAACTGGCTGCAACAGCAGGGCAATATTAGCCGCCATGAAATGTACCGCACCTTTAACTGTGGTGTGGGTATGCTGGTAGTCGTGCCGCAAGACAAGCTGCAACAAGCCATCAGTATACTGCGTGATGCCGGCGAAACTGTATGGCATCTGGGCGAAATTCAATCTGCTGCAGATGGCGACGAGCTGGTAGTGATTAACGAATAAGGCTGGCGATGAAATCTATAGTGGTACTGATCTCCGGCAGTGGTTCTAACCTGCAGGCTATTATTGACGCCTGCAGCAGCGGCTTTATTCCCGGACGCATCAGCGCAGTAATTGCCAACAAAGCCAATGCTTACGGTCTGGTTCGCGCCAATGAAGCCGGGCTTAGCACTCAGGTACTAAGCCATAAAACCTATAAAGACCGTGAGCAATATGATATTGCTCTGGCCGACGCTATAGATCAGCATCAACCGGATCTGGTAGTGCTGGCCGGCTTTATGCGTATCTTAACGCCGGCTTTTGTTCAGCGTTACCATGGCCGTCTGCTGAATATTCACCCGTCACTGTTACCCAAATATCAGGGGCTGCACACGCACCAGCGCGCTATTGATAACAACGACAGCGAGCATGGCTGCAGTGTGCATTTTGTAACCGACGAGCTGGATGGCGGCCCGGTAGTGTTGCAGGCGAAAGTGCCGGTATTTAGCGACGATGACGCCGAAAGTCTGGCCGAACGCGTACACGAACAAGAACACCGAATTTACCCTTTGGTGGTACGCTGGTTTTGTCAAAACCGTTTACAACAGCATGCAGATCAGGCAAGGTTGGATGGCCAAGTATTAGCAGCCAACGGTTATGCCAATGATGAAGATGAATAACTGGCGCTTATGGGCGCCATTTTTACTGTTAGCCTCGTTGAGCACCGCAGTGCCAGCGCAACCCGCCCAGGCATTTAACGGCTTTAACGCCGACTACATAGTGTATCGCGCCGGCAAAAAACATGGTGACGCCCAGCGTTATCTCAAGCTTAGCGACCAGCGTTATCAGCTGGGCTACAGCAGCGACATCAGTTGGATGATCTTCTCTGACAAACGGCAGGAAACTTCAGATTTTACCGTACAGGATGGTCAGATCCAGCCATTGCGTTATGTTATGCAGCGTTCGGGCAGTGGGCCAAATCGTTACTATGAGCTGAATCTTGATCCGCAAAATAAAACCCTGGCCGAAGGCAAAATGCAAAAAACCAAGCCGGTTAGCTGGCAGGATGACTGGCAGGATCAAATCAGTTACCAGCTACAACTGGCACTGGATTTAAAGGCCGGTAAAACCGAGTTTCATTACAATGTGTTAAACCGCAATGGCAACAGCAAAATGTACCATTACAAAGTGGTTACCGAAGAAGTGCTACCATTACCTTACGGCAACGTTAACACCATCCGTATCGCCCGCATCGACAGCAGCAACGAAAAACAGGTTTACGCCTGGCTGGCACCGGAGCTCGACTATATGCTGGTACGCCTATGGCGCGGCGAAGACAACGTTGAACAGTTTGATGTGCAGTTACACAAACTGGAGTGGTTAACACCTGAGGTTCAGGCTAACGGCTCGCCGTAACGGAATAACTGACTCTCCCCTGCTTGCATCCGGTGCCACTGCTCATTATTGGTCAGTGGCTCGGTAGCAATAATCGTTACCACATCATTAGGTGTGGTTTCTGTTGTAAAATCAATATCGACATCGACATCAGACAAACGTGCCACACCAAAGGGCGCGCGGCGGGTGATCCAATGCAGCTTAGTGGTGCAGTAAGTTAGCAAGTACTCGCCATCGGTCAGCAGCATATTAAATACGCCGAGTTTTTGCAGCGCTTTGCATTTACGCTGGATAAACTTAAATGCCGCTTTGCGACTTGGCGCCTTGTTGGGATAACGCTGGTCCAGCTCACTGAGTAAATAGCAAAAAGCCCGTTCACTGTCGGTAGTACCTACCGGGGTAAAACGTGCCACCGGCAGCTCAGCATAACCGCTAAGCTGGCCATTGTGTGCATAGGTCCAATAACGGCCCCAGAGTTCCCGCGTAAACGGATGGGTGTTTTCCAGTGCCACTCTGCCCCGGTTCGCCTGGCGCACATGGGCAATCACAGCACAGCTTTTAATCGGATAGTCGGACACCAGGCGGGCAATTTCAGACTGATAGCTGGGCAAAGCATCTTTAAAGGTGCATACCCCCTTATTTTCGTAAAAGGCCACGCCCCAACCGTCTTTGTGTGGTCCGGTGCGGCCGCCACGCTCTTTTAAGCCTTTAAAGCTGAAACAAATATCGGTCGGCACATTCGCCGACATTCCCAGCAGCTCACACATATAAATCCTTAGCTTAAAACCTGCTTCTGACAGGCGAATCTGAGCCAAACGGCTATGCTTATGCGTATAAGCCTACGAGTTGCACCTTAAGTTGACAATCACTTTATACAACAACGCTGTTCAGGGCTTGCAACTTTAGCTAAAGCGTTCTACTCTAGCCGGATAGTGGTCAGACCTCTTATCAGGAGCAAAAGATGGAAGTGTTAATTCTCTGCGCAGTGCTTATCGCTGCAATCGGTGTGCTGGCATATAACCGTGCCAGTTTAACTATGTTTACTGCTGCTATTGTCGTTATTTTAGCGGTTGGCAGTGCCTTTGATCTGGTCGGCACTTTAGGCTGGCTGATTTTTTTAGCTATCGCACTGCCGCTTAATATTGCTTCAGTACGTCAGCAATATCTAACCAAGCCACTGTTAAAGCTTTACCGGAAAATTATGCCGGAAATGTCCAGCACGGAAAAGGAAGCAATAGACGCCGGCACCACCTGGTGGGAAGCCGATTTATTTCGTGGTAATCCGGACTGGCACAAAATGCACAACTTCCCGGTGCCACGCTTAAGCGCAGAAGAGCAAGCCTTTCTGGACGGCCCGGTAGAAGAATTACTGACAATGGTTGACGACTGGCACACCACGCATGAGCGTGCCGATTTAACGCCAGAAGTATACCAGTACCTGAAAGACAAAGGCTTCTTTGCCATGATCATCAAAAAAGAATACGGTGGTCTGGAATTCTCGGCTTATGCCCAATCTTGTGTGTTGCAAAAACTTACCAGTAAAAGCATGGTGTTATCCAGCGTCGTTGGTGTACCTAACTCTTTAGGCCCGGGCGAATTGCTGCAGCACTATGGTACCGATGAGCAGAAAAAACACTATTTACCCCGCTTAGCCAAAGGTCTGGAAGTGCCGTGTTTTGCGCTGACCAGCCCGGAAGCCGGCTCTGACGCCGGTGCTATTCCAGACACCGGTATTATTTGTAAAGGTGAATGGGAAGGCAAAGAAGTAATAGGTATGCGCCTGACCTGGAACAAGCGCTATATTACGCTGGCGCCTATTGCTACGGTATTGGGTTTAGCCTTTAAACTGTACGATCCGGACAACCTGATTGGCGATAAAGAAGAGCTGGGTATAACCTGTGCCCTTATTCCGGTTACAACTCCCGGCGTGAAAATTGGTCGTCGCCATTTCCCACTTAACGTACCGTTTCAAAATGGTCCAACGCAGGGCGACAATATCTTTGTGCCGCTTGACTATATAATCGGTGGCGTAAAAATGGCCGGCCAGGGCTGGCGCATGTTGGTTGAGTGTTTATCTGTGGGCCGTGCCATTACGCTGCCGTCTAACAGTACCGGTGGTATTAAAGCAGTTGCGCTGGCAACCGGCGCCTATGCCCGCATTCGTCGTCAGTTCAAATTACCTATCGGTAAAATGGAAGGCGTAGAAGAAGCAATGGCACGCATTGGCGGTTACGCCTATATGGCCGACGCTTCTACGACCATGTCGGTTGGCTCGATTGATCTGGGTGAAAAACCCTCTGTTATCTCAGCTATTACCAAATACCATATGACTGAGCGTATGCGTCAGGCCATTATCGATGCGATGGATATTCACGGCGGTAAGGGTATTTGTATGGGCCCGAACAACTATCTGGCGCGCGGCTATCAGGGCGCTCCGGTAGCCATCACCGTTGAAGGTGCCAATATTCTTACCCGCAATATGATTATTTACGGTCAGGGTGCGATCCGTTGTCATCCTTATGTACTGGCAGAATTGCAAGCGGCGCAGCTGGAAGATCAGGGCGCAGCAGTTACCGCCTTTGATAAAGCCCTGTTTGGCCATATAGGTTTTGCAATCAGTAACTTCTTCCGGGCCTTCTGGTTATCATTAACCGGTGGCGCCTTTAGCAGCAGCCCGTACAACGATGCAACGGCGAAGTACTACAAGCAAATGAACCGGTTCAGTGCGGCGATGGCGCTGATGTCAGATGTCGCTATGGGTACCCTGGGTGGCGATTTAAAACGTCGCGAACGTATCTCTGCCCGCCTGGGTGATATTTTAAGTATGCTGTACCTGACGTCGGCGGTATTGAAGCGTTACAACGACGAAGGCCGTAAAATTGATGACTTACCACTGGTGCAATGGGCCTGTGAAGATAACCTGGCCAAAGCCCAGTTAGCGCTGAACGAGTTATTTGATAACTTCCCTAACCGTTTGGTGGGTGTGGTATTAAAACGCGTAGTGTTCCCGTGGGGCCGCACCTTAAGCAAAGCGTCAGATATTACCGAGCACAAAGTTGCCCGTATTATGCAAACGCCAGGCGAAGCCCGCTCACGTCTGGGCCACCATATGTATCTGACTAACGAGCCGCAAAACCAATTAGGCTTAATGGAGCAGGCGCTGTTGGATGTGCTGGCTGCCGAGCCGGTGTTTGATAAGGTTACCCATGCTGCCGGTAAGCGCCTGCCGTTTTTCCGTCTGAACGAAGTAGCCGATCTGGGCTTAGAGCTAAAAGTCATTAGCGAAGCAGAAGCTAATATTCTGCGCACAGCAGAAAAAGGCCGCTTGTTTGCCATCAATGTCGATGACTTTGAGCCGGAATATCTGGCAGCTGACAAAACGCTGACCCAACA
The DNA here is from genome assembly GCF_036984005.1 of Rheinheimera muenzenbergensis. Classification (NCBI taxonomy): domain Bacteria; kingdom Pseudomonadati; phylum Pseudomonadota; class Gammaproteobacteria; order Chromatiales; family Chromatiaceae; genus Rheinheimera; species Rheinheimera muenzenbergensis. The sequence continues at coordinate 136,598 of NZ_JALAAR010000010.1, read as the reverse complement.
GGGCCCTGGCGCTGTAGCAAAAGACAAAAAAGATAAAGCCGCCTAAGGCGCTGTCTTTAGATAACATAAACGCCGGCTATTGCCGGCGTTTTTATTGCTAGTACAGTTATCGCAACCGCTTAGTTAAAATTGACCACTAAATCTGCCGAGCAGCTCGCTGTCGCCTGCTGACAAATTTTGTAGCTGACTGTCAGCGCTTCCGAGCGGAAGCTGTCATTTACCCGGCCAGAGCGGTTTAAATCGCGTACCGCTGCGTTGTCACGATACAGAGTTAAATCTGTTGCATCCCCCGTCCAACGCAGTTGCACCAGGCTTTGGCCTGAGCGTGAACGTATAGTACGCAGTAGCTCCAACGTTACGTCCAGTGGTGGCGTAACGGCCGGCAAACTAAATGATACCACTACCGGATCGTGATCTGATGAGCGGTACGCATCAGGCGCATAGTAATCCAGCTGTTGTTGTGGCGATTTAAACTCGACATTGTAATCCAGCGCTATCGGTTCATCGGCATTGATATTCCACTTGGTGGCATCCTGCAGATACTGCAATGCCATGTCGTTTAACAGAGCGTGATCCAGCGCTCCCGACAAGCCAGAGAACACATAACCATGGTCCGGCACCTTACCCAAGGCTTCAAACACATTGATATAACCGGCCTGCGCTAAAGCGGCAATAGGGTCTTCCTTGGCATAGGCATTTAAATCACCCATGACTACAGCCGGGGTGTCAGCAAAGTGTTCAGCGGCAAAAATGCCTATCGCCTGTGCGGCCCGGGTGCGGCTGATATTACAGTTGCCCTGGCCATCGCCGGTATCCGCATCGCCTGCGCCACACGCTGAGCCTTTCGATTTTAAGTGGTTTACCATCACGGCAAACTCAGCATCGTTTTCCAGCAAACGGAAACGCTGCGCCAGCATTGGCCGGTTGCGGCTATCATCAAACAGCGCGACACCCTGACCATCCAATGCAGAATTACTGGAATCCAGTATCAGTAAAGGCGCTGCCGGTGTAACCAAATCGGCGCGGTAGATCAACCCCACCGCAATTTCATCGCCACCTACCGGGCCGCCGGCGTTAACAAACTGCCAGCTGTCATTGCCAGATGCAGTGCGCAAGCCGCTGATCAAATCTGCAATGGCAGAGCTGTCAGCATAGCCATCGTTTTCAATTTCCATCAGGCCGATAACAGCAGCATCCAGCGCCAGCATTGCCGACACAATTTTTGCCCGCTGCCGCTCAAACTCCACTGCGCTGTGTGCACCACGAGCTGTTGGGAAGCCACCACCCAGCCCATTGCCGTTAAAGTAATTCAGCACATTAAAGCTGGCCACTTTAATATTGCCGTCAGCGGCCAGCTCTGGCGCTGCGCTGCGCGGGTTAGAGTGAATAAAATTAACACCTTGTGTCGGCATAAGGCGGTATTCATTAAAACCGTAGTGCATGGTACCGGTTAAGTTAACCAGGGTATCACCACTGCGCACCACATTTGCCGCCGATAAGCCACCGGTTGGATAAGGCACCACAGCCGGGTTCTGCGCGGTACTGGCATCATCCAGTACAATTTTATTTAGTTCATGCTGTGCCGCCAGCGCGATGGCGTCCGGCCCCGGGCTTACTACCTGAGTAGGCGTATAGCGGCGGCCATTGGCCAGGGTTAACTCACCAAAACGGCCAAGTGTGAAGGTGTCATTCACCGTTAGCGTCTGGTTAAAGCTAACCAGCATACCTTCAACAGCTTCAAACTCTGCCAGGCTGCTAACCGGTAATGCAAAAGGGGTGGCAGCCGGTAAAGTGCTACTGCCGCAATCAAGGGTAGCACTGACATTAGTCAGCTGGGTGTGGCCATTAAACTCTGCTACCGTTGCCAGTAAACGCACGCGCTGGCCAACAGTTACCGGGATGTCCGCTGAATTGACATAGACAAAGACCCCTTCTGAGCTGGCCGGATCATTGTCTTGCTCTGTAGCTAACGCCTGAATATTGTAACCGCGTAAACCCGGCAGCGCTTGGGTGACTACTGCCTCTACCTGCACCACTTCACCCAGTAACGGGCTGGCGAAACCGGTGCCCTGAATGGCAAAAATCGGCGTAGCCGGCTCGCCACAGGCTAAAATTGGGTCCGGATCTGGATCGACCGGGCCGCCATCGCCGTTAAATAACCCTATATCGCTAAAATCATCCTGCGCAAAACCCAGCCACTGCGCGGCCGGATCAAAGCTGTCGTCTGGGTTGGCATCATAACTGACAGCGGCACGGCGCAGCGTATCGTTGGCTGTGGTAATACTGCCTGAGCCCCAGGCTGAACCGGGATCGACACCCAACTGGCCAATTGAATCCAGCACCACGCCATTTTTACTTAAGGTAATGGCATCATCACCGTTCCACAGGCTTTGGCTAACCTGCAGATCTGTCAGCGCCAGTAACGCCGCCACTGAATCGTTATCGGCGATAACAAAGGTCCCGCCCGCAGCAATGCTGCCGCTGAGGTTAATCGTTGTGCCTGCTGTAGTACTGCCGTTGAAATACACCTGTACACTGTACGCATCCATTGCAATAGCATTGCTAGTCGGGTTATACAGCTCCAGCGCTTTATTATTGCCAGACCCTTCAACGTATTCTGAGATAAACAGTTCGGCATTAACTGCCGGTGCCAGTAACATGGCGATGGTTGCTGATAATGTCCTGATCTTCATTGTGTGCTCCCTGGTTATTGTAGTAAGGACAAACGAATATAAAACGCTTTCATGGCACATTCATTAACTTTGGTTAATTTGTGACACTTATTTTATTACACAAACACGTCAGAATTTTTTACATTAACAATTGTACCGGCTTTCACCCTAACAAACGGACGTAAAGCCATCCATATTTGCTCAGATGGCTTCCATCTGCGGCCAGGATCAGGTTTACTGTGGCAGGGCTAAGTTAACGGAGAAGAAAATGTTTAAAGTAAATCAGTATTTTGACGGCAAAGTAGCGTCAATCGCCTTTGCCGGTGAGCAACTGCCAGCCACAGTAGGTGTTATGGCACCGGGTGAATACGAATTTGGCACCAGCCAGCACGAGGTAATGACGGTAGTCAGTGGTGCCTTAACGGTACTGTTGCCAGGTGCCAACGGTTGGCAAACTTACAGCCGCGGCCAGCAATTTGAAGTACCAGCCAACAGCAAGTTTCAGTTGCAGGTAGCGGTAGATACCGCCTATCTTTGCACCTATGCCTGATAGGTAAACAAGGAAGCCATAATGCGCGGCATGCGCTCTGCAGCAAAACAACCACAACCGCTGAAACGGCCGCAAGCCACTAACCTGAAACAAACTCTGGCCATGCTATGGCCCTATTTGTGGCAGTTTAAATACCGCGTGTTACTGGCACTACTGGCGTTAATTGCCGCTAAGGCCGCCGTACTGTTAATGCCGTTGGCGCTGAAGCACATAGTCGATGCGCTGGATAGCGGCCAGCACAGCGTATTGCTGCTGCCGGTAGCATTGTTATTGCTGTATGGCGGCCTGCGCTTTGCCGGGGTGTTTTTTGGTGAGGTGCGTGATGCGCTATTTGGCCGGGTAACCGAGCATGCGATGCGCAAACTGGGGTTGAAGGTATTTCAGCACCTGCATAGTTTAGAGCTGGCCTTTCACCTGGACCGGCAAACCGGCGGCATCAGCCGTGATATCGAGCGCGGTACCAATGGTTTAAGTTTTTTAATGCGCTTTTTAATGTTTAACATAGCGCCTACCCTGTTTGAAATTCTGGCCGTCGCGGTAATTTTTGCCACGCTGTTTTCACCGCTGTATTCGCTGGTTACCGTATTGGCTGTGGGTGTGTATATCTTTTTTACCATTGTCATTACCGAGTGGCGCAACAAATACACCCGTGAGGCCAACCAGGCTGATAACACCACCAACAGCCGCGCCATCGACAGCCTGCTGAACTACGAAACGGTAAAATACTTTAATAACGAGCAATATGAAGCGCAAACCTACGACAGCTTTTTAGCCAAGTGGGAGCAAGCCCGGTTAAAAAACCGCTTAAGCCTGCTGGCGCTCAACTCGGGCCAGGCGTTGATTATCGCCGCCGCTATTACTGCTTTGATGTGGCTGGCAGCCGCAGAAGTGGTCAACCAGCAGCTGACTCTAGGTGATTTAGTGATGGTAAATGCCTACATGATCCAGCTGTTTTTACCGCTGAACTTTTTGGGCTTCGTCTATCGTGAAATCCGCCGCGCCCTTACCGATCTGGAAAATATGCTTGGTTTGCTTAAACGTGCGCCAGAGATAGTTGATAGCCGCGATGCCAGGCCGTTGCAATTTAGCGCCGGTGCAATTCAGTTTAACCAGGTCGATTTTAGCTACCAGAACGAACGGCCAATATTACAGCAGCTTAGCTTTAACGTGCTCCCCGGCAGCAAGGTGGCCATCGTCGGTGCCAGTGGTGCTGGTAAAAGCACCATTGCCAGGCTGTTATACCGTTTTTACGCCATCAGCGGCGGCAGTATCTGTATTGATGGCCAGGATATCAGCACTGTCAGCCTGGACAGCCTGCGCCGGGCCATAGCCATAGTGCCGCAAGACACGGTGTTGTTTAATAACAGTATCCGCGACAATATCCGTTACGGTCGCCCTGATGCCAGCGAAGCCGAAATTGACCAGGCGATAGAGCTGGCCCATTTGCGCCGCTTTATCGACAGCCTGCCACAGGGCGATGCCACCCAGGTCGGTGAGCGTGGTTTAAAAGTTTCAGGCGGTGAAAAACAGCGTATTGCCATAGCCCGCGCCATTTTAAAACGCTCGCCCATTCTGCTGTTCGATGAAGCCACCTCAGCACTGGATTCCGCCTCAGAGCAGGCCATTTTGCAAGCGATGCGTGAAGTGGCCCGTAACCATACCAGTGTTGTTATTGCCCACCGGTTGTCGACCATTACCGATGCAGACAATATTATTGTGCTAAAACACGGCCAACTGGCCGAGCAAGGCAGCCATGATCAACTGTTAGCGGCCGGTGGCGAATATGCCCGCATGTGGCAATTGCAACAAAAACAACACAACTAAAACACTGTACTGGCAATTCGCGCCCGGCCCTGCGTATACTGATGCCGCTGATACCCAATGGATTTCGACATGCGCGTAGGCGGCAAGGCTGTACATCCCCATGAGCTTAGCTTTACTAAGTGATTGGGGTACGCAGGCGCAGCCAACACCCGCGCATTTTGAAAGACGAAGGGTATAAAATGATAACGATATGCTTAAGGTACTCCTATGACCCCATTTAAACTCTCTGTTACCGCCCTGCTGGTGAGTTCTGCCCTGTTACTGGGCGGCTGTGGCCCGCAACAGCCGCAAACAACCACAACTCAGACCGAACAAAAACAGCTTAGCGAAACCGATGCGGTCGCATTTCTGGCCGAAACAGAAACTAAGCTGGTACAGCTGTATAAAGAAGCCAACCGCGCTGAGTGGATTTATGCAAACTTTATTACCGAAGACACGGCGTCGCTGGCTGCCGATGTTAACGAAAAGCTGACCGTGGAGATGGTTAATCTGGCCACCGCCGCAGCTAAATTTGATCAGGTAAAGCTGTCAGACGACAGCCGGCGCAAGCTGGATAAACTTAAGCTGACGATGACTCTGCCGGCGCCGAAAGATGCGGAAAAAACCGCAGAGATGGCTAAAATCGTTGCCGAATTAAGCGGGCTGTACGGCAAAGGTAAATATTGTAAAGCCGATGGCAACTGCTTATCTCTGGGTGAAATGTCGGCCATTATGGCCGGCAGCCGTGATTACAACGAGCAACTGGAAATGTGGCAGGGCTGGCGCGAGATCAGCAAACCAATGCGGCCGCTATATCAACGTTTAATTGAACTGACCAACGAAGGTGCCACAGAGCTTGGCTATGCCGATACCGGTGCCATGTGGCGTTCTAAGTACGATATGCCAGCCGATGACTTTGCCAAAGAGCTTGACCGCGTCTGGGGCCAGGTAAAGCCGCTGTATGAATCGCTGCACTGTCATGTGCGCAGTAAATTGTCAGAGCAGTATGGTGCCGACAAAGTACCACTGGATAAACCGATCCCGGCACACTTGCTGGGCAATATGTGGGCACAAAGCTGGGGTAATGTTTATGATCTGGTGGCGCCAAAAGATGCCGATCCGGGTTACGATGTCACTGAGCTGCTGGCCAAACATAACTACGACGAAATTAAAATGGTACGTGGCGCAGAAGCCTTCTTCAGCTCGCTGGGTTTTGCCCCGCTGCCAGAGACATTTTATCAACGCTCACTGTTTACCAAACCGCGCGACCGTGACGTAGAATGCCACGCCTCCGCCTGGGATTTAGACGCCAAAGACGATTTACGCATTAAAATGTGCATTCAGCGCACCGGTGAAGAGTTCTCGGTAATTCACCACGAGCTGGGGCACAATTATTACCAACGCGCCTACAAAGATCAGCCGGTGTATTATCAGGAAAGTGCCAATGACGGCTTTCACGAGGCCATTGGCGATACCATTGCCTTGTCAGTCACGCCAGATTACCTGAAACAAATTGGCTTACTGGATAAAGTACCGGACGAGAGCAAAGACATTGGCCTGCTGTTAAAAATGGCGATGGATAAAATTGCTTTTGTACCGTTCGGCCTGCTGGTAGATCAATGGCGCTGGCAGGTATTTAACGGCCAGATCACACCAGAGCAATACAATGAAGCCTGGTGGCAGCTGCGGGAGAAATATCAGGGTGTTGCCGCGCCTATAGCGCGCTCTGAAGCCGATTTTGACCCGGGTGCCAAATACCATGTACCAGGCAATGTGCCTTACACCCGCTATTTTTTAGCGCATATTCTGCAGTTCCAGTTCCACAAGGCACTGTGTGATATTGCCGGTAACGAAGGCGCCGTGCACCGCTGCTCGATATACAACAGCAAAGAAGCCGGCAGCAAACTTAATCAGATGCTGGAAATGGGCTCAAGCCAGCCATGGCAGCAAGCATTGGAAGTCGTAACCGGCAAGCCGGAGATGGACGCCACCGCTATTCTGGCTTACTTCGCCCCGCTGCAAGCCTATTTAGACGAGCAAAACAAAGGCCAGCAATGCGGTTGGTAACAGCGTAAGCTGACGCAAAAGCCTGCTTCGTGCAGGCTTTTTCATCACTGCACATCACGTGCAGACGTTAAAGAAAACTGCAGATTTGCTCCAGGCTTTTCTTTTTCAGTGCATGTGCCGGCACTGTGGTATCTTCCGCCGGGTAGCCGGCCACAATCAGCATGTAAGGTCGCTCGTTGTCATTGTCACGACCACATATTTTGCTGAGAAAGCTCATCGGTTTGGGTGTATGGGTTAAGGTACCAAGGCCGGCATAATGCAGCGCCTGCAGCAAAAAGCCGGTAGCCAGCCCTACCGACTCATGCACATAGTAATTGGTTTTGTCATCTGCGGCTTCTACACCGCCGCGTTTTTGGCTGAATACGGCGATAAGCCAGGGTGCGGTATCCAGATACGCCTTGTTGGCATTGGTGCCCAATGGCTTTAGCGCATCCAGCCATTCTTCACCGGCACGGCCACTGTAAAAGCCCTGCTCTAATGCTTCGGCTTCCTGACGGATTTGCTGTTTAATTTCATCACTTTGAATAGCAACAAAATGCCACGGCTGATGATTGGCACCACTGGGCGCCGAGCCTGCGGCTAATATGCATTGCTCTATAACCTCACGGGCAACCGGGCGGTCAGAAAACTTTCGGATAGAGTGACGGCGGCGGATCTCAGCTAAATGCTGCTGCGCCCGCGCCAGCATTTGCTCTGGTGGATACTCGATAAAGTCGGTAAGTGGAACATGTTGCTCAGTCATGGCAGCGGCCTTAGCAGAATTTAGTTAGTGCAGGTTATAACCAAATTCTGCCAATTTTGCCAGCCTGCACCTAGCAGTTACCCAGCAGCCAATGCTGTAATTGCAAGAGTGAGCTGACCTCAAGGTGCGGCGTAATCCCGTCCGGCCTTACTGCACCGTGGCGGTTTAGCCAGCAGGTGTCGATACCGGCGTTAATGCCGCCCTGAATGTCGGCATGCGGGTTATCGCCTACCATCAGAATATGCTGCTTAGACGGATGCCCTATTAAGGAGAAAGCATGATTAAAAATGTCGATATGCGGCTTGGCAACCCCAACCTGCTCTGAGATCACCAGGGTATCAAACACATCAGCAAACCCGGTGCGTTCCAGCCTGATCTGCTGCAGATCAGTAAAACCATTGGTAATAATACCCAGCTTTGCCCGGCCTTTTAAAGCATGAACCAGCTCAGCGGCACCAGGCAACGGTGTGCAAATATCGGCCATGGCCTGCATAAAGGCACAGTTTAGTGCTGAAGCACTGGTATTGAGTTTTTCTGCCCAGGGTGTAAAGCGGTTTACCTGCAACTCTTTAGCGCTTATTTCGCCCTGCTGGTACCGCTGCCATAGTGGCAGGTTAATCGATTGATAATAATCGTATTCTGAGTTATCGAACTTATAATCATGGCGGGAAAACATTAACTGTAGGCCAGCTAAAGCATCAAAATGAAACAAGGTTTCGTCGGCATCAAACAAAATCCACTGGTAACGCACCCATACCTCCACCACTTAATTCCAGGCGCTAGTTTACCAGCTAAGGCCGGTCTACCCAAAGCGTGGCACTTGGTAAATTGTTAGCGTTGTTATAAAAACTTACAGTTTGTTGCTGGGCGTCTCTGGCTAACGCCGTTATTATTGCGCCGTATCAAAGTACGGCCGCCTTCATACTGTTAGTCTGGGGTGCGTGCTGGATGTTACGTATTCGGCCGGTCAGAACCCCAACCTTCTGGCCGGCCTTTTTTTTGCCGTTAACGCTGTAACTGTTGTACGACAAACTCGCAGAGTTGATGGCTGCTAAGCAGGGTTTTAATTTGTGCTGTGTTGCTGCCGCCTGTTGCCAACTGCTGAATAAAATCTTCCAGCATTGATACAAAACCGCGTTTGTATAAGGTGTTGTGCCAGTCATTTACCGCCAGTTGCTGCTGCCGGTTATCCGCCCAAAGGTGTCCCTGTACCAGATTATCTATCTGCCAGTGCTGGTTAGCGGCAAAGTACTCTAAACGTTCAGCGTTACCACCGGCCAGGCGGTTCATCGATACCGACACCAGAGTTTTGCCACACTGCCAGTTTACCTGCACAGCAGCCAGTTGCCCGTCGGCGAAATGGCCGTATACCGCAGGGGTAAAATTACCGCGGTTATGTAGCGCGCAGGCATAATGAGCAAAATCCAGCAGATGAATAAAATCGTCATAAACAAAGGTGCGCGTATCGGCCGGCAGGTTGTAACGGTTTTTCTGATACTGTAGCTGCACCGGCGCCACTGCCAGAGCGGGTTGGTACAAAGGCACATAGCGGCGGTTAAAGCCAACGAACAACAACAGGTTTTTCTGCTCTGCCAACGCCAGTAATTGCTCACACTCGGCAAGCTGATAACTGAGTGGTTTATCTATAAATACCGCAATACCGGCGTTTAGCAATTGTGTGGCAAGGCTAAAGTGGCTGTCTGTACTGCTATGGATCATCACCGCATCGGGCCGGGCTGCAATTAACTGCCCAAGTTCGGTGTAGCCCTCTTTAATACGGTATTGCTGCATTAACTGCTGTAATACTGCCGCCTGGCGCGTGCACAGTAAGGGGGTAATCCCGGGCATAGCGGCTATTAACGGTAAATAGGCTTTTTGCGCTATATCGCCAAGCCCTAACAACGCAATTCTCATACTTTGCCCTTGCTTAATCAGTCTGTGGCCAGATTACGCTAAAGCGTTCTGCACAAACAAGGTTTAGCTAAGGTGCTGGCGGAAAAACGTCAGCGTACGCTGCCAGGCCAGCTCGGCCATTTCTTTGTTATAACGCGCCGTAGAGTCATTGTGAAAGCCATGATGTGAGCCAGCATAGACTTCAATTTTGTAGTCTAGCTTGTGCTGCTGAAACAGCGCTTCTGCTGCCGGCCATTGCTGATTAACCCGCTCATCCAGCTCGCCCAGTTGCACCAGCAGCGGCGCTATAATATTGGCGATAAGTGCCTCTGGTGGTGGCGAGCCATAAAACGGTACGCTGGCGTTTACTACTTCTGGCAACTCTGCCGCTAAACGCCCGGCCATGGCACCACCAAAACAGAAACCCACCACACCCAGTTTTCCACTGCCGCCATCAATGTTTTTTAACCATTTTGCCGCAGCGGCTAAGTCTGCCACTATTTTGCCCGGCTCCAGGCTGCGCTGCATCGCTCTGCCATCATCATCATTGCCCGGGTAACCGCCAAGTGGCCACAACGCATCCGGGGCAAAAGCGATAAAACCGGCCTTGCCCAGCCGGCGGGCTACGTCTTCAATATAGGGGTTTAAACCGCGGTTTTCGTGGATCACCAGCACCGTGGCTAAGGCCGCACTGGCAGTTTTTGGCTTTACTAAATAGCCCCGCCCTTCACCATGGCCGGCCGGTGACGGAAATTTCTGGTAGCTGGCCGTTATATCAGGGTCGTTAAAAGACACCTGCTCAGCCAGGGCATAATTGGGTAGCATGCTGTTAATAAAGCTGGTAGCCAGCGCCGCATTTACCGCTAAGCCGGCCATAGCGCTGAAAAAATCGCGCCGGCTCATTAAACCATGCGCGTATTTGTCGTAAAGCTGAAAGGCCTGTTGCGGCAACTGTGGATCTGGCCGTTGTGTGGTTTTTTTCATCCGTACTGTTCCTGTTGGTTCTTCTTGTCACAGCAGTACGCTTTATAGTGCATAAAAGATCGGCTGTCAGGTAGCAGCCGATTTTATTCAATAGCGGTTATTTTTGTGTTAGCGGTATTTTTATATAGCTGACACCATTTTGCTCGGCTCTGGGCAACTGACCACCACGAATATTTACCTGTACCGACGGATAAATTAATCTGGGTACTGCCAGGGTTTTATCGCGCGCTTCGCGTTTTTGCACAAACTCCTGCTCAGGTGTGTCAGCCTTAACATGAATATTTTTCGCTTTTTGTTCCGCCACACTGGTTTGGTACTTTAGCTCACGCCCGCCCGGCTGGTAATCGTGGCACATGTAAATTTGTGTTGTGTCCGGCAGCTGATAAATGCGCTGAATGGAGCGAAACAGTATATGGGCATCACCACCAGGGAAATCGCAACGCGCTGTGCCGGAGTCGGGCATAAACAATGAATCACCGACAAATAAATGGCCTTCAATTAAATAGCTGACACTGTCGTTAGTGTGGCCCGGTGTATTTATCACTTGCGCGCTCAGGTTACCAATGCGGAAACTTTCATTATCAGCAAACAGCTTGTTGAAGTAGTCGCCGTTGGCCTGCAGTTCTTCATCAGCCAGATTAAACACCAGCTTAAAGGTTTGCTGTACTTTTTTAATGCCCTCGCCTATGGCCACCGGCGCAGCGGTTTTAGCATGCAGATAGTGCGCCGCCGATAAATGATCAGCATGGGCATGGGTTTCTAAAATCCATACCAGATTAAGATTATTCGCCGCTATATATGCCAGCATCTTATCTGCATCTGCTGCGCTGACACAGCCAGATGGCGCATCATAATTTAGCACCGGGTCGATAATCGCAGCACTGCCACTGCTGTTGTCGACGACAACATAGCTGAAGGTTGAGCTGTCAGCGTCAAAAAACATTTCAATATGCAGCTTGTTAGCGGCCATACTCACCTCGTAAATTAGAATATGCTAAATTTATATTGCAGCTTAGCGAAAACCACTCTAGAATGCAATTCATGTTATAAGCATATTCCATTATGTTATATAAGGTAAAGTCATTATGTTAGCTTTGCTCGGCGCCTTAGTCATTGGCTTAAGTTTGGGCTTGTTCGGCTCTGGTGGCTCAATTCTTACTGTGCCGGTACTGCTGTATTTGCTGCATATGCCAGCGCAACTGGCCATAGCATCATCGCTGTTAATTGTAGCCGGCATCAGCTTATTCGGTTCGGCGCATAATGCTATACAAGGCTTAATCAGCTGGCGGCATGTGGTGTGGTTTGGTGTACCTGGCATGCTGGGTACCTACGGCGGTGCCTGGCTGGGTACCTTAGTTGATGCGCGCTGGCAGCTGTTGGTGTTTGCTCTGCTGATGTTGCTGGCGGCGGTAATGATGTGGCGCAGTAAAGTTGGCGACCTGGGTAACGGCAAAGCCTTTAAACCGGTAAAAATTATTATTGACGGCCTGGCGGTAGGCGCTATCACAGGCTTTGTCGGTGTCGGTGGCGGTTTTTTAATCGTACCGGCCCTGGTTCTACTGGGCGGGTTAAGCATGCCGGTCGGCGTGGCAACCAGCCTGGTGATCATAGCGATGAAGTCTTTTGTCGGTTTTGGCAAATACTATTGGGTCATGGCTGCAGAAGGCGCTGTGTTTGACTGGAACATTATGGGCCTGATGATAGTAGCCGGTATTGCCGGTAGCTATGTGGGAGCAGCCGTTGGTAAACGCTTACCCAAACAGCAGCTACAGCGCGCCTTTGCGGTATTCCTGGTGCTAATGGCTGCAGTGGTTATTTATCAATCTGTTCTTTAAGTTCATAACAGGAGTGTCCGATGAAAACAGCACAACAGCTTGTCGCAGAAGCCAAAGCCGTGATCACAGAGGCTAGTATCACAGCTTTACACAGCGCTCTTAACGCCGATGCAGAGAGCATTTTGATTGATGTACGTGAGCCAGCTGAATTTGCGCAGCAGCACATTGTCGGCGCAGTCAACTACCCGCGTGGCGTATTGGAAATGAATATTCACAACCACCCGAAAGTGGCGGCAGCAGGTTGTGAGCCGCAAGTGGCCTTGCAACAACTGGCCGCGCAGCCGGTGTATCTGATTTGTCGCTCTGGCGCGCGCTCAGCGCTGGCGGCCGAATCATTGCAACGCATGGGATTTAGCCAGGTGTATTCGGTCGCCGGTGGCATGCAAGCCTGGCTGGATGCGGGCTTAGCCGTTAAAAGCTAGTTTGCCGTTAAACACTTCAGGAGCAACAAATGGAAAACTTTACCCCATTTACCGCCTTAGTGGGTGGCAGTCTGATTGGCCTTGGTGCAGTGCTACTGTTTATCTTTTCGGGCCGTATTGCCGGTATCTCCGGTATCGCCAGCTCAGCGCTGTTCTCGCAGCAGGGCCGCAGTTGGCGCTTAGCATTTATAGCCGGCATTATCGCCGGCCCGCTGCTGCTTGGCGCTATTTTCAGTGATTTTAGCTACAGCACACCACAGCTGAGCTGGCAGATTATCGTTGCCGGCTTGCTGGTCGGCATTGGCACCGGCTGGGGCAGCGGCTGTACGTCCGGCCACGGTATTTGCGGCATAAGCCGCTTATCGCCGCGCTCTATTACGGCCACTGTGCTGTTTATGTTAAGCGGCATGCTGGTTGCCACCCTGCTGCGTTAAGGAGACTGAGATGCCGATTATTATTGCTTTTGTTGCCGGCCTGCTGATGTCTGCCGGTATCGCCTACTCACAGATGATTGATCCGGAAAAAGTGCTTGGCTTTTTAACGCTGAATGCCCATTGGGACCCAAGCTTAATCTTGGTTATGGCATCAGCGTTAGCGGTTTACAGCACGGGGTATTGGCTGTTTGCCAAAAAAGACAAACCTCTGTTTGCCGGTCAATTTCACTTACCCGGCAAAAAACAGCTGGATAAACCCTTGCTGCTGGGTTCATTGCTATTTGGCGCGGGCTGGGGCTTAGTGGGTTATTGCCCGGGCCCGGCGCTGGCTGCTATCAGCTCCGGCAGCAGCGGCACCCTGGCATTTATTGCCTGCATGCTGCTGGGTTGGTTTATCAGCCGTAAGCTGCCGATTTAGCCGGCGCTTGCGCCAGATCAATCTGCCGAAGCCAACTGAGGTCGCCGTAGTTAAAATGCTATGTTATGCTGATTTTACTTCAGTTTAACCCGGCAGGACTTGCAATCTTATGACTGGTTTCACTTCCCTTTACTTGTTTATCGAACGTAGTTTTTTTGGCAGCTTAAGCCGGAAAATTATCGGTAATATTAGTTTTTTAGCTATTTTCTTTGCACTGGCGCTGTATCTGGCTTATCCGGCAGACGGAGCCAGTGGCAGCTGGTGGGCCCTGTTGCTGCTGGGGCTGGCTGCCTTTGTCTTTACTATCGGCTATATGCATTATTTGATCGTGCGGCCGGTAAAAGCGCTGGTGTCGGCACTGCATGACACCAACCGCAAAGGCACAGATTTAAACCATCGCTTACCGGCGTTTACCTTTGATGAATTTCGCACCTTGTCAGAGGAATACAACCAATTTGTTAACCAACTTGGTGTGTTACTGGGCGATATACACCAACAAGCGCACGAAACCCATCAGGTAAACGAGCAAGTATCCGGCGCCGTTAAAAGTACCCGCAGCCACTTGCAAGACACCGAACAACGCAGCGGCCAAATTCGTTCTGAAAGCGACCAGGTCTTGCAGTATTTAGCCGACATAGTGCAGCACGGCGACGAAGTAAACCAGGTATCGGGCGTGGCGGTAGATAAAGCTAAAGTGGCCAGCGGCCAGATGCAGCAGTTAAGCGGCCAGTTATCCGGAATTGTTAAATTGCTCGACAGCTTTGGCCATACCATTAACGGCCTGCATAAAAACTCAGAAAATGTGCGGCAAATTTTGGTGATGGTAGAAACCTTCTCCGACCAAACCAACCTGCTGGCTTTAAATGCTGCCATTGAAGCCGCCCGCGCCGGCGACGCTGGCCGCGGTTTTGCCGTGGTGGCAGATGAAGTACGCACTCTGGCCGCCAAGGTAAATGACGCGACTAAACAAATTTCCGGCTTTTTAAATGAAATGGAGCAGCTGGTAAGCGAAACCCGCAGCGAGTCACACAGCCTGCACCAACAAGCCCAGCAGGCACAGCAACAAATAGACAATACCAGCGGCGAGTTCAGCCAGTTACAACAGGAGCTGCAACAGGCGAAAAGCGGTATCCAGAATATCAATAAAACGGTTTTAGAACTGGAGCAGCGTTACCAGCATACCCATCAGCATTTAAGTGCTATTGAGCAGGTAACCAGTGACGCCTACAGCCAGATGGCTTCTATTGATCAAGCTGCAAAAGATTTACTCAGCGGCACCGCCCGCACCCAGCAGCAACTGGGCCGCTTTGCCCGCAGCCAGCACTAACTGCTGTCATCAGGTTTAACAGAGTGTGAAACTCTGTTAAACCCGCCATATTTGCTTACAGTTGCAAGCTTGCTGACATTCATAGCTGTAGGTATATTGCACGCTACGCTTAACCCCGCTGTGCCACTTTTTGCCGCCAAGGACCTGTTATGTTGAAAAAAATCGCTGTCTCGCCTGTTATTATTGCCGTGATATTAAGCCTGATGCTGTTATTTTGGTTGTTCAGTGGCGACAACTACAGCGCTAAAGAGCAGGCACCGGCGCAGCAACAGGTGCCCGAAGCACAGTTGGCCCAGGTCGAAACCCGCTGGTCTGAGGCCACGCCTTATCAGCTGACGCAAATTGCCCAGGGCCAGGTATTGCCCTGGCGTAGTGTCAGCATTAAATCGCAGCAAGCTGGCACCGTTAAAGCACTGTTAAAGCAACAAGGCGACACCGTGCAACCTGGCGACAAACTGCTGCGGTTATCCGATGAGGGCCGCAGCGCCAGGCTGGCGCAGGCACAGGCTAACCTTAAACTGCGTAAAACCGAACTGGACAGTGCCCGTGCTTTGGGTAAAGCGCAATTTTTATCTGCTACCGAGCTAACCCGGCTAGAAAGTGAACTGGCGCAAGCCGAAGCTGAACTGCAAAGTGCGGCGCTGGCGGTTAACCAAACAGAGCCGGCCGCCCCTTTCGCCGGCATAGTAGACCGGCGCCATATTGAGGTCGGTGATTTTATTCAAACCGGCACAGAGCTGATGCAACTAGTGCAAATTGATCAGTTAAAAGTGACCGCTCAAGTGCCACAGCAGCATATCGCCGGCTTAAGCGAAGGCCAAAACGTTACGCTGCGCCTGCTCGATGGCAGAGAGCTGACTGGCACACTAAGCTTTATCAGCTATGCAGCCGACAGCGCTACCCGCAGCTTTTATATTGAAGTTACCGTAGCCAACCCGCAGCTTTGGCGCATTGCCGGTGCCAGCGCCACGGTGGAAGTGCAACTGACGCCGGTATTGGCGCACCTGGTGTCGCCGGCCCTGCTAAGCCTGGATAACAACGGTAATTTAGGGGTATCGGTGGTTAATGAGCAACAACAAGTGGTGTTTTATCCGGTGCAAATTTTAACAGCGGATAACGACGGCGCCAGAGTCAGCGGTTTACCGGCGCGCAGCCAGATTATTACCCAGGGCGCCGGCTTTGTGCAGCCAGGCGACACCGTACGGGTGGCAGGAGCGACACTATGAATAGCCTTATTCAGGCGGCGATACAGCGCAGCCGCGCCAGCTTAATGCTGCTGCTGTTTTTATTTATCGCCGGCATTAGCGCTTATCAGTCTATTCCGAAAGAAGCCAACCCGGATGTAGCCATTCCGATGATGTATGTGTCGATGTCTCTGGATGGTATCAGCCCGGAAGATGGTGAACGTTTGCTGGTAAGGCCGATGGAGCATGAGCTGCGCTCGTTAGAAGGCATTAAAAAGATGACCTCTACCTCCAGCGAAGGCCATGCCTCGGTAATGCTGGAATTTGATGCCGGTTTCGACGCCGACAAGGCGCTGGCTGATGTGCGGGTAAAAGTTGATGCCGCCCGTTCCAAGCTGCCCAGCGAAGCGGACGAACCAACGGTAAACGAGATCAACGTTGCCTTGTTTCCTGTGCTGTCGGTAGGCCTATCCGGGCCTATCTCAGAAAACCAGCTGGTGTATATCGCCCGGCAGTTACAGGAGAATATCGAAGCCATTCCTGAAGTGCTGGAAGTAGACATAGGGGGTGATCGGGAAGACTTGCTGGAGATAGTCGTAGATCCGCAAGTACTGGAAGGCTACGGTCTGGATTACCAGCAACTGTTTAGCCTGGTATCCAATAATAACCGCCTGGTAGCAGCCGGTAGTTTAGATACCGGCGCCGGCCGAATGGCAATGAAAGTGCCCGGCGTAATTGAAAATTTAGACGATGTATTGTCGATGCCGATCAAAGTAAATGGCGATACGGTAATTACCTTTGGTGATGTGGCCACCATTAGCCGCAGTTTTAAAGATCCGCTTGGCTTTGCCCGCATTAATGGCCAACCGGCTGTGGTACTGGAAGTAAAAAAACGCAGCGGTGCCAACATTATCTCTACCATAGAACAAACCAAGGCGTTAATAGCACAAGCCAGTACACAGTTTCCTGACGGCATGCACATTAACTACATTATGGACCAGTCAAAAGAAGTAAAAAGCATGTTGTCAGATTTGCTGAACAATGTGCTAACGGCTGTGGTACTGGTGTTGATCCTGATTATTGCCACTATGGGCATGCGCTCGGCGCTGTTGGTGGGCATTACTATACCTGGTGCTTTCTTCGCTGGTATTTTAATGATTTACGCGCTGGGCTATACGATGAATATCATCGTGCTGTTCGCACTTATTCTGGTAGCCGGTATGTTGGTCGACGGCGCTATTGTGGTTAGCGAACTGGCCGACCGTAATTTAGCCGAGGGGCAAAAGCCGAAGCAGGCCTGGGCTAATGCTGCCGGTCGAATGGCCTGGCCGATTATTGCTTCTACCGCCACTACCGTGGTGGTATTTATGCCCCTGCTGTTTTGGCCAGGCGTTGTCGGCCAGTTTATGAAATACCTGCCAGCCACCGTTATTTTGTGTTTGCTGGCGTCACTATTGATGGCACTGATTTTCTTACCGGTAATGGGCGGGCTTAGTAAAGCGCAGCCCGCGGCGCACCAGGTAGAACAAAGCCGGGCCGGTAAGGCGTACCGTGGCGTACTGGGCCGTCTGCTGCGCCGGCCAGGTCTGACGTTCGCCGGTATGCTAGCTGCCATGGCGCTGATTTTTGTCGCTTATGGTAAATACAACCACGGTTTGGAGTTTTTTCCGTCAGTAGAACCTGAATCAGCTCAGGTTTGGGTGCGCGCCCGTGGCGATATGTCGATTTATGAAAAAGATGCCCTGCTACAAAAAGTCGAACAGCGCCTGCTGGGGTTATCCGAAGTAAAAGCATTGTACGCCCGCTCGTTGGCCAGTGCTGGTGGTGAACTGGCAGCAGATGTGGTTGGCACCTTGCAGTTTCAGTTTATTGATTGGCACGAGCGTCGCCGCGCAGCCGACATTCTTGATGAGATGCGAAAGCTTACTGCCGACATTCCCGGCATTATTCTCGAGTTTCGCCAGCAGGAAGAAGGCCCTTCAGGGGGTAAGCCGATAGAGCTGCAGATCAGCGCTCACGAAGCGGCGGCGACAGAGCAGGCAGTAACGCAAATTATCAGCCAAATGCAAAAAATGGGCGGTTTTGTTGATATTGAAGATGACCGCAGTTTACCCGGTATAGAATGGCGCATTGAAGTTGACCGCGCTGCCGCCGCCCGCTTTGGTGCCGATGTGCTTACTGTGGGTAATGCGGTACAAATGATCAGTAACGGTATATTGCTGGCAAAGTTCCGGCCGGAATATGCCAGTGATGAAGTTGATATCCGCGTGCGGTTTCCGCAAAGCTGGCGCTCGTTAGATCAGTTGGGCCGGTTAACTATCCAAACCAATCGCGGCCAGGTACCGCTGAGCAACTTTGTTACCTTAGTACCGGCAGCCAAGACCAGCGTGATCAAGCGTATTGACGGCAACCGTGCGGTAACAATAAAAAGCGATTTAGCGCCGGGCGCCCAGGTAAGTGAGCGCTTACAGGCGCTGCTGGCAAGTGATATTAAATTGCCGGACAACGTTAACGTAAAAACCGCCGGCGAAAGCGCCGATCAGCAAGAGGCCATGACGTTCCTGCTGGGAGCCTTTGCCACCGCCATCTTCCTGATGCTGATGATTTTGCTGGTGCAATTTAACAGCTGGTATCAAAGTTTATTAATTTTATCGGCGATTATTTTTTCCACCGCCGGCGTATTACTCGGCCTGCTGGTAAATGGCCAAAGCTTTGGCATTGTAATGGTAGGCATGGGTATTATTGGCCTGGCCGGCATAGTGGTAAATAACAATATCGTGTTAATTGATACCTATAATCAGCTACGCGACAGCGGTTTATCAGCCTTTGAGGCGGCGCTGGAAACCGGCTGTCTGCGCTTGCGTCCGGTGCTGCTAACCTCTATTACCACTGTACTGGGCTTAATGCCGATGGTACTGGCCGTTAACGTTAACCTGCTTGAACCCAGCCTCGGCTTTGGTGCACCGTCAACCCAGTGGTGGACCCAGCTGTCCAGTGCCATTGCCGGCGGTTTAACCTTCGCTACCGTGCTAACGCTGTTTTTAACACCCTGCATGCTGGTGCTGGAGGAAAAACTGCGGCCGCGCAATACAGGCATTAATGCAGCAGCCCTCTCCAGTAGCAGTGACGATGTTGCGTTACTGCTGAAAAAACGTGCCTAAGTTTATCGCTGGCCTGCTGGTGCTGCTAAGCGGCACCGGCATGGCTGCAACACCGGCCTATCAGCTGCACTGGCAGCATAAATTCAGCGCTGTAGAACAAGAAAAATTGGGGCAGTGGCTGACATTCAGCAGCCAGGCGACTTTAGCTGTGCTCGGCCCGTATCCGTTTCAAATGCAATTATATGTATATCAGCGCCGCGGCAACGAGCCCGTGCCCTGGGCCAACACCTGGCGGCAACATAGTCAACAGGTGCATTTTTATGTCGCACCTCAGTTTAACACGGCACAATTTATTGCCGATTGGACTGCCTATCATGAAATGGCGCATCTGGCGCTGCCGTTTCTGGGCAAAAACAACGCCTGGTTTGCCGAAGGCTTTGCCAGCTATATGCAGTATCAGATTATGCAACAAGCCGGCTTGATTGGCAGCGCCACTGATGCCATCAGCGCAAAGTTTGGCCGGCAACGCCAGCATTATCTGAAGCAACATAGCATGGCCGACACTGCAGTGCAGTTACTAAATCAGCGTCGCTTTGCTGCCGCATACTGGGGCGGTGCGCAGTTTTTTGTCGTGGCGGAGCGCTTACTGCGCCAGCAAGGAAAGGCTCAACTTAACCAACAGATCCAGCGTTACCAACAATGTTGCCGGCTGCAAGACACCAACCTTCAGCAAGTTATTCAGTCATTAGATGACGTCAGCGACAGCAGCGTATTCAGCCAGCTGTTACAGCAATTTAATCAGCTACCGGCAGCACAATTTCTGCAGTTGTATCAACTGTAAGCGGCTCATGTTGACGTTATCCTCAGCATGCTAAAGTGCCCCAGGCAAATGATATTGTTGCTGACGATATAAATAGGATGGCAGTAACACCTGCGCCAGCGCGCGTTTAACCTGCTCGGTTGAAGGTGCTTGCGCGGACAACTGCAGCTGTTTTAACTGTGGGTTATAGCGTGCACTAACCGGTAATTGCCCGGGCCGCAAAATGGTAACCTGCTGCTCCTGCATCAACGCAAAATATTGATCAAACTGCATTAATGCCCGCCCGGGGCTGCTGTCGTCGGTACTAAAGTCACGGCCAACTAACGGGGTGCTGGTACTGATGCCCATCAAGGACAACAGCGTTGGCGCCAAATCAATCTGGCTAGCGACGGGTGTAATGCGTTTTGCGGTTAAGTCTGCCCCTAAAATCAGTGCCGGAATATGAAATTTTTCGACCGGCACCAGATTGTTCCCATAAACACGATTATCATGATCGGCAACAACCAAAAACAGCGTGTCTTGCCAGTAAGGTTGTTTTTTAGCCTGCTCAATAAACTTTCCCAGTGCAAAATCGGCATATTTTACTGCATTATTCATTGTAGCCTTCGGCTCTTCATACAAACCGATACGGCCATCGGGAAACTCAAATGGTGTGTGATTAGAGGACGTAAATACCAAACTAAAAAACGGCTTTTGTTGTTGGTGCAAGTCCGCCAGGTGAGTCGCTGTGGTGGTAAATAAATCTTCATCACTTGCCCCCCAGCTGCCAACGAATACCGGATTTGGTATTTGCGCCAAATCTATAACCTGATCAATGTCGTTGCCGGTAAAAAAGCTACGCATATTGTCAAAATGCGCTTCTCCACCGTAAATAAAACTCGTGTTATAGCCCAACCGGCTCAACGTACTGCCCAGAGTATAAAAATTCTGCTGAGCTAACGACAGCTTAACGACACTTTGTGCCGGCGTCGGCATAAAACCTGAGACCACAGCTTCAATACCGCGTACCGAGCGGGTACCAGTGGCATACATTTGCTCAAACCACCAGCCGTCGTGTTTTAGTTTTTCCAGCTCAGGGGTAACCGCTAAACCGCCGAGTGACTCGACAAAAGTAGCGCCCAGACTTTCCTGCAAAATAATCACCAGATTAAGCGGTTTTGTTCTGGTTACACTAGCCTGCTGCTGATGCAGAGTAGGAATAGTTGCATCATTAAACACGGCTTGTTGCAGCCAGGGCCAATCCAGAGCCAGTTTAAACATTTCATTCTCAGGCAGCCGGCCGTAAATCTCACTGGAACGCGCCTCGTGGCGCATACTGTACAGCGCATAAAACACTGAGTAGGGCGAGTTGATAATTAACGAGTTGACCAGCGCATCACTGGTAATCGCAAATAGCGCTGGGTTGGCCGGCCGATGCTCTGTGGTTGAGCGTACAGCTGCAAATACCAGCAGTACCACCAGCGGCCAACTTAACCACAAGGTTTTGGCCGTAAAAGGCTGTGTTGCAGCCGTTACCCGCAGAAACAACCGGTGCAAGCCCCATAACAATATCAACGTTAGCGCAATACCACCGAGTAACATAGCGCGATAACCCTGCCACAGGGTACTGAATACCTCCTTCGGATACTTCAGATATTCGACATATAAGCGGTTGGGCCGGATGTCGTATTGCATAATAAACTGCGGAGTCGACACTTCGACAAAAATCACCAGACACAGCCCCAGCAGCACCCATACATGGCTGAAACGGCGCCATAGCGCAAAGCCACGGCCATAAGCCAGCAAAGGCGCCAACAGCAGTGGGATAACTAACCACAAGCCGATAAAGATAAGATCAGCTCTGATCCCTTGCAGCAACATCGTACTGACATCACCTGCAGCACTGACCCGCTCAAATTGCCAACTAAACAGTGCCCCCCGACTTAGCGATAACAGCAGTAACATCAACAGCACCATTACGAGGTACTGAAAATACGGGCCTGAATACTTTATCGCCAACTTCTGCACAGCTATACCTGACTTATCAAATTGTAATGTCAGGCATACTAATTAAGAAACCTTAAGAAACTCTTAAGCTAAGCCGGTTAGGTTGGGTAGGCACTTGATTACTTTTTTGGTCAAACCAGATTAAACACCTGGCTTTAGGTGAGAAACCTCTGACCAGTTAGTTATTTTTTGCTAGCTTTTGTTTACAAGGCGCTTTGCGATACTATATACACTAATTAGTTTGCCGGGCGGGTTATGCGCGTTTTAGCCTTTACAATTCTGTTGTTAAGTCACGCTGTAGTGCAAGCAGCAGAAATTAGGCTGGGCGTGCATAACTTCCCGCCGTACTTTGTTATGCAAGATAGCAATAACTGTGGTGGCGAAGCGGTAGAGCTAACCCGTAAATTATTGCAAACAGATAATATTAAAGTAACAGCTGTTTGTGCCACGCCAGCCAGGTTGTATAAGTTACTGCAAAGCGGTGACGTTGACCTGACCATTAATATCAAACATACCAAAGCCCTGCCGGATAATGTCAGCTTTATCGCCCCGCCTTTTGTTCAGTTGTCGCTGGTTCTGCTAACGCATGGTGCGGCAGTCGCACGTGAAAAGCAGCCGACCATAGCAGCAATTCGCGGTTTTGATTACCATGGCCAACGGCAGATATTAACCGAAAAGGGTTATACCTTTATTGACTTACCAGACAGTATCAGCGCGGTAGAAATGTTTATTAAAGGCCGCAGTAGTGCCCTGCTCACTTATGATGCACCGTTTGACTATTACCTGAAGCAGCATCAGTTGCCTTTTGCCAGAAACTATCAGTGTCAGCTGCTGGAACAGCTGGATGCGTTTTATGTCATGTCTGAGCAATCGGCCGCTAAAAGCTATATCAGCGATAAACTTAGCCAATATGCCCGCAAGGCACAACTCAGTTACTTTACTCAGTAACGGTTAATTGCTGCTCGATATCACTAAAGCTGGTCGGTTTAGCATAAAAATAGCCCTGACCAAATTCACAGCCCAACTCGGTTAGCAGCATTTGTTGCTCTGCGGTTTCGATACCTTCCGCAATAACACCCACTTCTATTGCCTGTGCCATCGCCAGCATCGCTTTCACTAAACTCAGGTTGTGGCCTTTATCCAGTTGCTGCACAAAGGTTTTGTCTATTTTTATATAATCTATCGGTAAAGACGTCAGATAAGATAACGACGAATAGCCGGTGCCAAAATCATCAATGGCAATTTTGATACCGGCATGACGACAGGCAGTGAGGTTGTCCAAAATTGTAGGAGAGTTGTCCATTGCCACGCCTTCGGTTATTTCTAACTGCAGACAATCCGCCGGTAATGCCAGTAAATTTAATTTGTGCTGAATAAATTCATAAAGCGCAGGATCTGAAAAATGCTTAGCCGTAATATTTACCGCCACAGGTTTTGGCTGCAAGCCGGCATCACGCCAGACTTTAACTTGTCGCAGTACAGTTTTTAACACCCAACAATCAAGCTTTTTGCCCAGATTCACCGCTTCTGCAATAGCAACAAATACATCCGGTGCCACAGTACCAAGCTGAGCATCGTGCCAGCGTACCAGGGCTTCATAACCACTAAGCTGTTGGCTACCTAACTGATATTTAGGCTGCAACACTACAGTTAACAAGTCCTGATCCAATGCCCGACGCAGCCCCTGCTCTATCTCTAACCGCCTGGTAAGATCATTATGAATATCAGCATGATACAAGCGTAACGGCAAACCTTGCTGCTTAGCATCAAACATTGCCGACTCGGCTTGCTGGATCAATACGGCTAAATCAGCCGAATCATCCGGATATACACTCGTACCAACACAGATCGACGGTGAAATCTTCTCCTGTGCTAACCAATAAGGTTCAGTGCAGTTTTCAATAAGTTTATACACAAAAGGCAGCAAATCATTCCGGTTTGGCAGTGGCAATAACACAATAAAATCATCCGCGCCGGGCCGGCATGCCAGCGCTTCTTGCGGTAATAAACTTTGCAACCGGTGCGCCGCTTCTATCAGCATTAGGTCACCAAATTCATAGCCGTATTTTTCGTTAATAAGCCGAAAGCGGTGACAATCGATAAACAACACAGCCAGCGTCTGGCCTTTATCTGCCCGCCGGCTAAAGTGCTCCAGCAAGCCCTCTTTATTCAACAAACCGGTCAAAGCGTCAAAATTGGTCAGAAATTTCGCATGGTTTTTCGCTTTAACCTGCTCGGTAATATCAATGCCTACTCCCTGCAGTTCATCCGCCGACTCAGCCGAACCGGCCAGACTACTGAAAGTCCAGTCGACCCAGTGCACAGCATTGTTGGTTCCCAGCATACGCACCGACAACGAAATAGTATGGCCCTCACCGGCCTGGCGCAGCTGTGCCAACAAAGTCTCGACGCTTTGGCGCTCATCAGCGTGGATAAATTCAAGAATTGAAATACCCAGCATCTGGAATAACTGCTGGTTTAACTGGCGGCAAAATGCATTGTTTACAAAGGTCAGTCTGGAGTTTTTACTTAAGCGGCAAATAAACTCTTTCTGATTTTGTACGATATCGCGATAGCGCTGCTCTGCTGATATTAACCGTTGCAATACCGCTTTAAACTCAGATAAATCATGGCAAACACCGACAAACAACCGGCCTTGTGCTGTATGCGACTCCCCCACCGATAAATGCATCGGAAACACCGAACCGTCTTTGCGCCGCGCTTGTACGTCACGGCCAATGCCGATAATTTTTGCCTTAGCACCCTTTTTATAATTTTGCAGGTAACTGTCATGCTGCCCGGCATGCGCCGCTGTCATCAGCATGTTAACGTTATTACCAATAACCTCTTGTTTATTATAACCAAACAACAATTCTGCGCCGCGGTTAAAACTTTGTACTATGCCCCATTCGTCAATTGAAATAATGCCATCTACCGCCGCTTCGAGCAGCGCATTCTGCATTGACAGTAAATTGGAATGTGCCGCAACGCTGGCCTGATAAGCCGTTAAGTCATGACAAATACCGACAAAATAACGCTTTTTGCCGGCTTTAGCTTCGCCCACCGACAAATGCATCGGAAAAACACTGCTATCTTTGCGTTTACCCTTAACATCGCGTCCCAAACCAATGATTTTTGCCGCTCTGCCATGTTTAACATAATTAGCCAGATAGCTGTCATGCTCGCTATGAAACGGCTCGGGCATTAGCATGCGGACATTTTGGCCCAGACACTCAGCCGCTGCATAACCAAACAGCCTTTCTGCTGAAGGTGAAAAAAAGCAAATTAAGCCCTGCTGATCAATCACAATAATGGCGTCTACCGCACAGTGCACTATGGCATCCTGCAACTGACTGAGCTGGAAAGTATCCATACCTGGCTACACCTTTTTTATCAGCTTATATAATAACTCACTAATTTAAGCCGTATTTTTTTGACAATTGCTACAACATTAGAAGCAATGTTTCCTTTTTTCCAGACAGTTCCTCGCAAATGCGACAGAAATATTTAGCTATATCAGAAACTTTTGTTAATTTAAAATGATGGGATGATGTGACAGGCCGGCTAAGCTCGTAACAGAGAGCAACCGACTGAACTACCGGCAATCACTAAGCTGCAAAAAGCAAAAAACCAGCATTATGCTGGTTTAAAGTGGCGGAGCGGACGGGACTCGAACCCGCGACCCCCGGCGTGACAGGCCGGTATTCTAACCGACTGAACTACCGCTCCGCACCAATTGCGCTGCAAGATTTCGTTTGGGTATCCTGCAGTGCGGCGGGAATGATACGGATTAGCCGATAGGCCGTCAACACCTTTTTTGCCGCTTTTGGCTAATCCTTAATCATCCGGTAAGGTCAGATCGAGAATGTCATCCATATCGTTGTTTTTTTGCGCATTAGCCGGCGATTTTTCTGACGTTGCCGCTTTTGCCCCTGCTTCAGCAGCTGCAGATTTTGGCTCTGGCTGCTTTTTACGCCAAAACATCAGATCAGCCAGCTTTTTATCATTAATAACAAACCAAATAGCAAAACCACCGCCACCAAGAATAACGACATTCGCCAGGATCACCAGCAACAGCGGAAACTCAGGCTCCGGCGGCGCGTTTTCTGCCGCAATTTCATCTTTAATGTGCTGTGGTAACTCGTCTAAAACCGGTGCTTCAAACACCTGGCGGTTTACCACAAAACTGATTTCGGGCAGATTTAATATAAATTCACGGCCATCCTGCATCTGGCCAAATGCCTGCACTTCCAGAATGTAGCTGCCATGCCCGCGGTTGTGTAACTCTAGTTGCCGTGGCGTTAACCCCGGCTCGTTCAGGGCAAACTCGCCGACATCGCCATTTGGATAGCGCACCCGGCCCTGTAATAAAACAGAAGCGGCATTAACTTTTTTATCTGTCACCCTGAACAAGACATGATGCGGTTGCAGCTCAACCTGCTCTTCCGGCGTTTTTGGCTCGTACACTGGCGACGGGGTAATGTCCGCCACTATAGGTGCCGCAAGCAGCACCACCGGGGCTTGTTCGACTTCGCGGGTATACAGCGGCGTGCGCACTATATATTTGGGTGTCCATTCGCCGGCAACAAAACGCAGCTGAAACTCGCCGGTAAAGACACCGTCCCGGGCCCGCTCATCATAACCTTTGCCATCGTCCCGAAACGTTGCTACCTGCACCACACCACGGCCAAAATTGTCATAGTCGGCATTATTGGTGCTGACAAAAATCACCTCCAGCGCCAGCACTTCGCGAAAATCCCGGGCATTGATCGGTTCGTTACCGTTAGTTAGCCGGGCGGTAATTTTCACCGTCTCTCCCACCATCATGTCTGATGGCAAGGGGTCGACATGCAGTTTAATGTCGGTCAGCACCATAATTCTGCTTTTCGGTAGCAGCTTACCTACCGCCTGCCAGGGGCCTGGCATAGGATCTTTTATCTGGATCAGATCATAACTGCTGGCATCATGCCAGCGAATGCCATGTTGCTCAGCGGTATTAAAATGTAACTTGCTGCCATCCGGGCGCACCAGCACCACAGAGGCAGAGCCACGCCGGCGGAACATCAGCAAGGTAATTTCGGCAACGTTGTCGTCAATTCGAAAGCGGTTTTCAAACAACGGGATCTGATTTTTTGTCGGTAAGTCCTGCAATAACTCAAAACCGTCATGCAGTTCAGCGTCCACGGCATGGTTCGGATCGTCTGATGCTGTGTCAGTTTGCTGCGCCACTAACGGCAAACTCAGGCTTAACACCAACAACCATATCAGTTTCGCCACAGGCAACTGCCCCCCTTTTTTTGCACCAGATCCAGCCGTTCTTCATGAGCAGCAAGCTCTGCCGGGCTGGCACGTAATACTTTTAACTTACCACTACGTTGTAAGGCAACAGGGCCAGTACTGCCCGCTTCGCCTTCCTGTTCGTTAGCCAGATTTAAGCTGACCTGCCCGCCCGTCATTAACAGATAGACATCAGCCAGAATTTCCGCATCCAGCAAAGCGCCGTGTAAGGTACGGTGGCTATTGTTGATGTCATAACGGCGGCATAACGCATCGAGGTTATTTTTTTGCCCCGGATGCAGCTCACGCGCCAGCATTAGGGTGTCGAGTATTGCACAGTATTGCTGCACCGGCGGTAACGCGGGTCGCAACAGCGAAAACTCGTGATCAATAAAACCTACGTCGAACGCAGCATTGTGAATAACCAGTTCTGCACCCTGAATATACTCATAAAAGCTGTGGGCTATGTCACGGAATTTGGGTTCATGCTTTAAGCGCTCGTTGGTAATACCGTGTACCGCCACTGCTTCGGCGTCGATAATACGTTCAGGATTAATGTAAACATGAAAATTATTACCGGTAAAACGCCGGTTTATCAGCTCCACACAGCCTATTTCAATAATACGGTGACCGTCTCTGGGGTTAATACCTGTGGTTTCGGTGTCGAGAATAATTTGTCTTTTGGCCATGGCAGTTTCGTTTTTTACAGCATTTGAGTTAGATTATACGCCGTTTTGGTTTGAGGAAAGGCTTTATGCGCAAAACAGTTGCGATCTATACCGACGGCTCCTGCCTGGGTAACCCCGGACCCGGCGGCTATGGCGCTGTGCTGATCTATAAACAGCATCGCAAAGAGCTTAGCGGTGGCTACAAGCTTACTACCAATAACCGCATGGAACTGCTGGCCGCTATTATGGCGCTGGAAAGCTTAAAAGACAGTTGTGACGTAGATTTAACCACCGACAGCCAATATGTGCGTTTAGGTATTACCCAGTGGCTGGCAGGTTGGAAACGTAATAACTGGAAAACCAGCCAGAAACAGCCGGTAAAGAATCAGGATTTGTGGCAACGGTTGGACACGGCTGCATCAGCGCACAACGTCAAATGGCACTGGGTAAAAGGCCATGCCGGCCACCCGGAGAACGAGCGCTGCGATGTTTTAGCACGCAGCGCTGCTGAAGCGAAACCCACTACCGTGGACACGGCATTTGAACAGAGTCAAAAGGTGTAAAAATAGGTTCTAATACAGTTGCACGTATCCCGTCAACTGCTTCCGCTGCAACACTCGCTTTGGCTCATCACAGCAACTCGCTACCGCTTGCGCGTTCGCTCAGACACTCTGTGATGACCAAATCGAGGTTCCAGCCGCAGTTGACTAGTTCAGCGCAGTAATTACTCGCCGGATTTTGCTTTTGGATCTGCAGCAGCATTTGCTGCCAGCATTTTTTCCAGTTCAGCGATAAAGGCTTTATCATCCGGTGCGGTGCGGCTGCCAAAATGCTTTACCGTTTGCTCATCGGCGCTTACCAGATACTTGTTAAAATTCCAGCTTGGTTCCTCACCGGTTTTGGCAATTAACGCCTTAAATACCGGATTAGCCTCGTCGCCTTTGACTTTAGAGCTGGCAAACATCGGAAATTTAACGCCATAAGTCAGGTAACAGACTTCTGCCGTTTTCTCCGCATCGTCATATTCCTGTTTAAAGCTGTCTGACGGGAAACCCAGGATCACCAAACCTTTTTCCTGATACTGCTGATACAGCGCTTCTAAGCCTTCAAACTGCTTGGTAAAACCACATTTGCTGGCCGTGTTTACCACCAGAATGGTTTTGCCCTTGTAACTGTCGCACAAATCCACGCTTTCGCGGCTATTTAACTGTTGCATAGAGTGCCCAAGAATGTCACCACACTGGCCCGCCAGAACCGGCATCGCCAGCATAGTGGCGGCAATAGCAGCGGCACTTAACCATGTTTTCATCTGTATCTCCTGTAAAGTCTGAGCTTAAGGCTGACATCAGTTACGCAGCATAACGCAAAGCCGATCTGTTTGTGTACTACGATAAAAATTCACGTGTGTTTTTTTAGCTATCCGCTATCATCCGCTTCCTTTTTGCCGCGGCTCTCGTATGCTTAGCGCAAAGTGGTAAACGTTATCAGTAAACCAGAGAAGCTTATGCGCATTTGTTTTTTAATGTACCCGTGGGAAAAAGTGCAGCCTGATGGCGACAGCACTATCCGTATGATCCACGAAGCCGTTAGTCGCGGCCACAGCGTGGCCATTACCCATGCCAATAACTTAACCATGCGCGACAGCATTGCCCAGGCGTTTTGCAAGGTGTTTGTAAAAGGTCAGAAAATCTCCAGCAATATCGCCAACTTTTACCGTAATGCCCAATTTAACCAGCAAAAACTGCCATTGGCGGCCTTCGATGCCATTTTTATCCGGCTAAACCCGCCGCTGGATCCAATAGCATTAAACTTTCTTGATTCGGTACGCGAAGACACCTTTATCATGAATGATTTAGACGGGGTGCGTATTGCCAACAATAAGATGTACACCGCGTCTTTGCATGATCCGGACAACGAATTTATTCCGATCACCCATGTCTCAAAAAATAAAGATTATCTGGCACGGGTTCTGGCGGAATCTGCGAATGACAAGATGATTTTAAAACCGCTAAATGGATATGGCGGCAAAGGCGTTATTTTATTGGAGAAATCGGCCGCGCAAAGCGCCCGCTCCCTGCTGGATTTTTACATTGGTGATAGCGAGCGTGGTAATTACGTCATTTTGCAGGAATATGTAGCAGGTGCAGAGTTCGGCGATATCCGCATACTGATGCTAAACGGCAAAGCCATCGGTGCTATGCGCCGGATCCCGCCCGCCGATGATATGCGCTCTAATGTGCATGCCGGTGGCACAGTGGTCAAACACCAGCTTACCGAACAGGAAAAACGCCTGTGCGCCCATATAGGCCCGAAACTGGTGCGCGATGGTCTGTACTTTGCCGGCATTGATGTCATTAACGGCAAACTGATAGAAGTAAATGTTATGAGCCCTGGTGGCATAGCGCGGATAAATCGGCTAAACAACGTCAGACTACAAGCTAAGGTTATTGATTTTATTGAAAATGTCATTGAAAGCAAGCAGCATTCATCGGCACGAAAAACCGAGTTTCGTAACCTGCTGCTTGCTGCTGAAATGACCGGTTAAATTTTTTTATCGTCAAACAAAAAATAATTCGCTGTTGTTAGAGACTGAATCTCGGTAAACAGGCAGAAAAAACACTGAGGTGCGCTGATGTCACAGGTAGAAAGCAATGAGTTTGAGCTGGAAGAACTAACCGACGATAGCGAGTTAGTAAAGGCGCTGTCGCCAAAAGACAGCAAAGCAAAACAAAAACTGGAAGCCCGTCGTCGTATTGATGACTTGCTGGAGCAGAAGCGTCTGCGCCAGTTACTGGATGACTGGGATCTGGACGATACAGAGGCTTAACCCGCCTGGTACAGCGATTTAGCAGATACAAAAACGGGCACTTTAAGTGCCCGTTTTTTATGTAACTGAGCAATTAGCTCAATGCACATCAGCTATTAAGCGCGGTATTTTTGCATTACCAAAGTGGCATTAGTGCCGCCAAAGCCGAAGCTGTTTGACATCACAGTATTAAGCTCAGCCGGTGTTGCTTTGGTAACGATGTTAAGCCCTTGCGCCGCCTCGTCTAACTCGCCGATATTAATTGAAGGCGCAATAAAGTTATGCTGCATCATCAACAATGAATATATGGCTTCGTGTACACCTGCTGCACCCAGGGCGTGGCCGGTCATGGCTTTAGTGGCACTGATCGCCGGCGACTGGCCGGCAAACACTTGCTGAATGGCACCGAGTTCTTTCACATCGCCTACCGGCGTGCTGGTACCATGCGTATTCACGTAGTCTACTTTTGCTGTCACGTTTTGCATTGCCATCTGCATGCAGCGCACTGCGCCTTCACCACTTGGTGCCACCATATCAAAACCGTCAGAAGTCGCACCATAACCGACAACTTCGGCATAAATAGTCGCGCCACGGGCCAGTGCATGCTCCAGCTCTTCAACCACCACCATACCGCCGCCGCCACTAATAACAAAACCATCCCGGTTCGCATCATAAGTACGTGATGCCAGTTCTGGTGTGTCATTGTATTTAGTTGACAGTGCGCCCATGGCGTCAAACTCCATCGCCAGCGTCCAATGTACTTCCTCGCCACCACCGGCAAACACCACATCCTGTTTACCCAGCTGAATAAGCTCTACCGCATGGCCAATACAATGCGCACTGGTGGCACAGGCTGAACTGATAGAATAATTCACACCTTTAATTTTAAAGGGCGTTGCCAGACAGGCGGAACAGGTGCTGGACATAGTTTTTGGCACGGCATAAGGGCCAACCCGTTTTACACCTTTTTCACGCAACGTATCAGCAGCTTCTACCTGTACTTTTGACGACGCACCGCCAGAGCCGGATACCAAGCCTATACGCGGGCTGGAAATTTGCTCTTCAGTAAAGCCGGCGTCTTGCATCGCTTCCTGCATCGCCAGATAGGCATAAGCTGCAGCATCAGCCATAAAACGCATTGCTTTACGGTCAATAAGCTCAGACGGGTTTAATTTAATGTTGCCCCAAACCTGCGAACGCAGGCCAAGTTCAGCAAACTCTTCAGACCGGGTAATACCGGAACGGCCAGATTGTAATGATGCCAGTACTTCTGTTTTGTTATTACCAATACTGGATACAATACCAATACCTGTGATTACCGCTCTTTTCATGCTTGCTCCAAAACACCGGTTCATTGCCGGCAAGGTTTACCTAATAATGCGCGCTATTGTACGGACTTTGTATTGAAAAGTGGTCAGCTTTCAGCGCACACCTGTACTCTGTTTTTAATTCTGCTGCAGCTTAGGGTAAACTACAAGCCGAATATTGAAGTAGGCCCGCCGTTTATGTCACAGCTTAGCCATGCAAAAATACATTTTAATGATCAGGGTACGCCTGTCGCAGCAGATTTTGATGATGTGTACTTTTCTAACGACGGCGGTCTGGCCGAGACAGAGTACGTATTTCTGCAGCACAATGGTTTACCACAACGTTGGCAAACGCATGAGCGGCCAGCATTTCATATTTTTGAAACCGGTTTTGGCACCGGCGCAAACTTTTTATTAAGCTGGCAACGTTTTCGCCAGTTTCGTCAACACTATCCTGAGTCAACCTGTCAGCGCCTGTACTTCAGCAGCGTGGAAAAGTTTCCGCTCACGCTGGCCGATTTAAGCCGGGCACTGGCTGTGCACACTGAGCTGCAGCCGCTTTGCCAGCAGCTGTTAGCGGCGTACCCGCTGCGGATTGCCGGCTGTCATCGCTTAAGTTTTGACGATGGCACTGTGATACTGGACTTATGGCTAGGTGATGTAAATAGCCTGCTACCTGAGCTTAGCAGTAGCATAGATGCGGTGTACCTGGATGGCTTTGCACCGGGTAAAAATCCGCAGATGTGGCAGGACAGCTTATTCGCCGGGCTGGCGAAGCTGAGCCATAACGCCACAACAGTCGCCACCTTTACCTCTGCCGGCATAGTTAAACGCGGTTTGCACGATGCCGGCTTTAGCGTTACCAAAGTTAAAGGCTATGGCCGTAAACGCGAAATGCTGACCGCCCGTTTTAACGCAGTGCCAGTTTCTGCCGCTAATTCTGCGGCTATAAAAACTCAACACGTTACTCTGGTAGGCGGTGGTATAGCTTCTATCTGTACAGCGCTTTTGCTGCTGCAACGAGGCATAAAAGTCAGCCTGCTGTGTGAGGACAACGATATCGCAGCCCAGGCATCGCAAAACCGTCAGGGGGCGGTATACCCCAATTTACACGCCACCCTTACTGCCGATAGCCAACTGCAGGTGCAGGCTTTTTTGTATGCCCGGCAATTCTATCAATACTGGCAACAACAAGGATTAGACTTTGCCATGGACTGGTGCGGCATGTTGCACCTGGCCACCACAGCACAACTGTCTGAGCGCCAGCAAAAGCTAATCCAGCGGGCACTGTGGCCGGAACAATTAGTCTGCGCAGCCGATGCTAACACGGCATCGGCGCTTGCCGGCGTGGAGCTGCAACACAGTGGGATCTACTTCCCGCTTGCCGGTTGGTTAAGCCCACAGCAGTTTTGCCGGCAGGCCCGGCATTATCTGCAACAACATGCCGGCTTTGAATTAAAACTCAATTGCCATGTTAGCGCCATCCAGCCCAATAACACCGGCTGGCAGCTACAGACAACCCAAGGTGTGCAGCAGGCTACGCAGCTGGTATTGGCCTGCGGCAGTGCTTTAGCAAGCTTTGCCCCTAGTGGCTTTTTGCCATTAAATAAAATTCGCGGCCAGGTCAGCCATGTCCAAAGCGATGGCATGACAGCGTTAAAAACCGTGTTATGTCATAAAGGTTACATTACCCCGCAGTGGCAGGGCCTGCATTGTGTTGGCGCCACCTTTGACCGCACTGCCGCCTCGGCTCACCTCAGTGCGGCAGATGACGCGGAAAATCTGGCACTGGTTAATCAGCAGCTTGATACACCGGCCTGGTTTACCGGCGCCAGCACACTAAGCGCTGCGGCGGCTTTTCGTGCTACGGTGCCGGATCATTTGCCCGTTGTTGGCGAAATATCACCGGGGCTTTTTGTGTTAGGGGCCATGGGCGCGCGCGGTATTACCCTGGCGCCCTTGCTAAGTGAGGTGCTGGTGGCAACACTGAGAGCAGAACCTCTGCCACTGAGCCGCACCTTGCTTAGCCGGGTGAGTGGCCTGCGGTTTCAGCCACTGTTAACAACAGAGCGCGCAGTAACAGAATAGTAAGCACAGGCAGAAAAAATTTGGTAAGGTTAATCGGTAAATTAACTCAGTAAGGAAACAACATGCGGTTAAGGTGTGTACTTGGCCTGGCACTTGGCATCAGCAGCATTAGTTTTAGCAGTGTGGCCAATGATTTTTTTCAAATTCCTCTGGCTGCTGACGCGCGCGAATTTGCCCGACTGGACAGCAAAATGCCGGCAGTGCTTAGCTATTTTAGCCAGCAAACCGAACAGGAACTGCGCGATTTTTATATCCAGCGTTTAGGCGAGCCAACAAGTGAACAAAGTCAGTATGGCCGTCAGAATTTGTATTTTCAGGTTAACGGCCGACAGGTGCGGATATTGTTATCCAGCCGCGATGACTGGCGTCAGGTCGATATCATGCTGCAAAACTAAGCGGCACTGTTATCAGGGTTTAGCCATCTGTAATACTACGCGGCGGTTTTTCCGCCGCTCCAGCGCGGTGTCATTAGGTGCAACATGACGCCGCTCACCAAAACCTTCAACCTGAACCCTATCTGCGGCTAAGCCGGCGGCAACAAAAAACTGTTTCACTTTTTCTGCCCGCTTTACCGACAACTGCTCATTCATCCAACGTCCGCCATAACTGTCGGTATACCCCTGGATCTCAACATAATCAATATCCTGATCATGCCTGAGGTATTCTGCTATCTGCGCCAGCCGCCGCTCGGATTCGCGACTTAGCTTATCACCACCGCTTTCGTAACTTAAAACCGTAAAAGCGATGTCGTCAAAACTGTATGGCAATAAGCCAGCAATACATTGATTAAACTGATTGTAGCTGGGCACAAACTGCACCGGATTGAGCTGAGCTACCACCTTATCGTACGGGCTATACCAATCACTAAAGTAAAACGCCGGGCTAAAACCGTGTTCCAGTTCAGTTAATAAGGTCCAGGCAGCTTTTTTCGGTAGTTCTCCGTTAAACTGCTTCAGCAATTGCATGGTTGCCACAGTTTTTGCCGGTACCCCGGCACGCCAGGCGGGTGGCATTGACAGCACCTCAGCCAGTGCATACTGATCTGGCAGGCGCTGCATTTTTAATTCAAAATCCATATTCAGTGCTTTACTGGCAACACTGCGAAAAATAGCCCGGCCAAAATGTGGGATCTGATGCTCTAACGAGCATAGCAACGGCGACGCCACCGACAACTGCCAGGCAGATTGCTCGATAGTGGCAGAATATTGACGCAGCTGCGGCTGTGCCAGCACACCGCAACACCCCAGCAGGCTTAACAATACTGTACAGACTCGCATTTTTTCGTTTCCCACGCAGTTTGGTATCCGCTTAAACAGCGCTTAATAAAGTAACTGTAGCAAACATCGTGCCGCAGTGGTTAAGTTAGCCACAAGACGTTAGCCGATTTCTTTGGCATAATAGCGGCTGATTTTTTAGATGGCGATGTTATGACACAACCAAAATCCCTGCTAGCCCAACGTTTTCGAGGTTACTACCCGGTAGTTATCGACGTGGAAACAGCAGGCTTTAATGCTAAAACCGACGCGTTACTCGAAATTGCCGCCACCTTGCTGGATATGGATGATGACGGCAATTTAGTGCCGCTAAAAACGCTGCATTTTCATGTTGAGCCTTTCGAGGGCGCCAATCTCGATGCCAGCTCTCTGGCGTTTAACGGTATTGACCCCTTTAACCCGTTGCGCGGTGCCGTAGCCGAACGTGAAGCAATTACCGAAATTTGCAAGGCGGTGCGTAAGGCACAAAAAGATGCCGGTTGTCAGCGCAGTGTGATAGTGGCGCACAATGCCGCCTTTGATCAGGGCTTTTTTAATGCAGCGGTAGAGCGGCTAAACTTCAAACGCTCCCCCTTTCATGCGTTTGTGTCTTTTGATACAACTACGCTGGCCGCACTGGCGGTGGGGCAAACCGTATTGGCTAAAGCCTGCCAGGCTGCCGGTATTGAGTTTGATAATAAAGAAGCGCACAGCGCCCTGTACGATACTGAACGTACTGCGGAATTATTCTGTTATATCGTCAACAGCTGGAAACAGCTGGGAGGCTGGCCACTGGCTCAGGCATTTGATGATGAGCAGGATCAGCAGGAAGATAACGCTCTGCTGGCCTGACACTACAACAAACCGCGCCAGACAAAAAGCAATAAGGCCGCAGCAGCGGCCTTATTGCTTATGTAGCGTCAGATTATTACTCTGATTACTCTGATTACTCTGCGCTGCTATCGGTTTTATATTTGGCAGCAGTATCTTTGATCAATGGCTGCAGCTCGCCACGCTGAAACATTTCCAGCACGATGTCGCAACCGCCAATCAGTTCACCTTCAACCCATAACTGCGGAAAAGTTGGCCAATTTGCGTATTTGGGCAATTCTGCGCGAATATCCGGGTTTTGCAAAATATCAACATAAGCAAACTGCTCACCACAGGCAATAAGAGCCTGCGAGGCCTGCGCTGAAAAGCCGCAGCTTGGGAACTTCGGCGAGCCTTTCATAAATAACAGAATTGGGTTATCAGTAATTTGCTGTTTAATTTTATCTAACGTTTCCATTAATTCCTCACGACATTAGCATATTCAGACTGCAGATCATTTTACGCTGTTCTGAGGCAACTGGCACTTGAGATTTGAGAAAAAAGCCCCACTTCTGGCTGTATTACAATATCAGCACTGGCAAGCAGCAACTGCGTCAGATCAGCTGACACCACACACTGTAAAACTTGAGTATTTTAGTCAGGTTTTGTAGTCTACGTCATGCAGACAACATAAACAACGCCAACGGAGAATGACAATGGCCTTTGAATTACCAGCATTACCTTATGCTAAAGATGCTTTAGCGCCGCACATTTCAGCAGAAACGCTGGAGTATCACTACGGCAAACACCACAATACCTACGTTGTGAAGTTAAACGGCTTAATTGAAGGTACACCTTTCGCCG
The DNA here is from genome assembly GCF_036984005.1 of Rheinheimera muenzenbergensis. Taxonomy (NCBI): domain Bacteria; kingdom Pseudomonadati; phylum Pseudomonadota; class Gammaproteobacteria; order Chromatiales; family Chromatiaceae; genus Rheinheimera; species Rheinheimera muenzenbergensis. The sequence goes on along the minus strand of NZ_JALAAR010000010.1, from coordinate 99,287 downwards.
GTAAATCACTGGAAGACATCGTGCGTACCTCTGAAGGCGGCATCTTTAACAATGCTGCTCAGGTATGGAACCACACCTTCTACTGGCACTGTCTGTCACCTAACGGTGGTGGCGAGCCAACAGGCGCACTGGCAGCTGCCATTAACGCCAAATGGGGCTCTTTTGCTGCCTTTAAAACCGCATTTAACGACAAGGCAGTAAATAACTTTGGTTCAAGCTGGACCTGGTTAGTGAAAAAAGCCGATGGCAGCCTGGATATTGTTAATACCAGCAATGCGGCTACGCCATTAACGGATACCAGCCTGACGCCGGTAATGACCGTAGATTTGTGGGAACACGCCTACTACATTGATTACCGTAATGCCCGTCCTACCTATCTGGATGCTTTCTGGGCATTAGTAAACTGGCAATTTGCCAGCGAAAACTTCGCTTAATCACTTCTGCATTAATAAAGAACCCGGCAGCGCCGGGTTTTTTTGTCCGTCAAACTTTACAAAATTTCACTACCCTCCAGTAAAACTTTTATACAAATAAAACGCTAAGCGGAAAAAAATCGTAGATATTTCGGTCAATTAGTCAGGCGGGAACGCGCTTTACTGTCTAACCTTAAAGCAACAGCTTGGCTGCTACCCTTTTCCGATGTTTTAAAGCTGGAGGTGCATATGAGTATTTTCGAGCACTACAAATCACGCTATGAAGCGGCAAAAGAAGAAGAATATACCATTTCGGAGTTTCTGGCGTTGTGTAAAGACGATAAGAGCTGTTATGCCAGCGCGTCAGAGCGCTTGCTAATGGCAATTGGCGAACCACAATTGACAGACACAGCCCAGGATCCAAAGTTGTCGCGGCTGTTTTCTAACCGGGTAATTGCCCGCTACCCGGCCTTTTCCGAGTTTTATGGCATGGAAGAAGCTATAGAACAAATAGTCTCCTACCTGAAGCACTCGGCGCAGGGGCTGGAAGAGCGCAAACAAATTTTGTACCTGCTTGGCCCGGTAGGCGGCGGTAAGTCGTCACTGGCAGAGAAGCTTAAACACCTGATGCAGCAGGTCCCGGTGTATTATTTAAAGGGCTCACCGGTATTTGATCACCCCTTGTGTTTGTTTGATGTGAATGAAGACGGCAATATACTGCAGCAGGAATATGGCATCCCCAAACGCTATTTGCGCAATATTATGTCGCCCTGGGCCAGCAAACGGCTACACGAATACAACGGCGATATCAGTCAATTTAAAGTGGTTAAAAAATACCCGTCCATTTTGGATCAGCTGGCGATTGCCAAAACCGAACCTGGCGATGAAAACAATCAGGATATCGCCTCACTGGTTGGTAAAGTTGACATCCGAAAATTGGAGCATTTTGCCCAAAACGACCCGGATGCCTACAGCTACTCTGGTGCCTTATGCCGTGCTAACCAGGGGCTGATGGAGTTTGTGGAGATGTTTAAAGCACCCATTAAGGTGTTGCATCCGCTGCTAACCGCCACCCAGGAAGGTAACTACAATGGTACCGAAGGTTTAGCCGCCCTGCCGTTTGACGGCATTATACTGGCGCACAGCAATGAGTCTGAATGGCAGACTTTTCGCAATAATAAAAACAACGAGGCCTTTCTTGACCGGGTTTATATTGTCAAAGTGCCTTATTGTCTGCGTGTCAGTGAAGAAATGCGCATTTACCAGAAACTGCTGGAACACAGTGAACTAAACAGCTCACCCTGTGCACCCGGCACCCTGGTGTCATTGGCGCAATTTGCCGTTTTATCCCGGCTGAAAAACCCGGATAACTCCAGTATTTATTCAAAGATGCGGGTGTATGACGGCGAAAGCTTAAAAGATACCGATCCTAAGGCTAAGTCGTATCAGGAGTATCGCGACTACGCTGGTGTTGATGAAGGCATGACCGGCTTATCTACCCGCTTTGCCTTTAAAATTCTATCCCGCGTATTTAACTTTGATAGTACCGAAGTAGCCGCTAACCCGGTGCATTTATTCTATGTATTGGAGCAACAAATTGAGCGGGAGCAGTTTCCCGCCGATGTTGCAGAGCGCTATCTCGAGCATTTAAAAGGCTACCTGATCCCGAAATACATTGAGTTTATTGGTAAAGAAATTCAGACCGCTTATCTGGAGTCTTACTCTGAGTACGGGCAAAACATCTTTGACCGCTATGTGATCTATGCCGACTTCTGGATCCAGGATCAAGAGTATCGCGATCCGGAAACCGGCCAGTTGTTTGACCGGGCCGCGCTTAATGCCGAACTGGAAAAAATTGAAAAACCAGCCGGTATCAGCAACCCGAAAGACTTCCGTAATGAAATAGTTAACTTTGTCTTAAGAGCCAAAGCAAAAAATAATGGCAAAAACCCAACCTGGACCAGCTACGAAAAACTGCGCACGGTAATAGAGAAAAAAATGTTCTCCAGCACAGAAGAGCTACTGCCGGTTATTTCATTTAATGCCAAAACCTCAACCGATGATCAGAAAAAACATGATGATTTCGTTAACCGGATGATGGAGAAAGGCTACACCCGGAAACAGGTGCGCTTGTTGTCAGAATGGTATCTGCGCGTACGCAAATCGCAGTAAGCGGGCTCAGATGGAGGCAGTATGGCGCATTTTATCGACAGACGGTTAAACGGTAAGAATAAAAGCGCGGTGAACCGCCAGCGCTTTATTCGCCGCTATAAGCAGCAGATAAAGAAGGCAGTGTCTGATGCTATTAATAAACGCAGCGTTACCGATATAAGCAGCGGAGAAAGTGTCACCATTCCCAGCAAGGATATAACAGAACCCTTTTTTCATCAGGGTAAAGGCGGTAAACGTCAGATCGTACATCCGGGCAATGATCAGTTCAGTCCGGGAGATCGCATTAAGCGGCCACAAGGCGGTTCTGGTGGCGGTGCTGGCCAGGGTGACGCCAGTGATCAGGGCGAAGGCAGTGATGACTTTGTCTTTTCAATATCCAAAGATGAATATCTGGATCTGTTGTTTGAAGATTTAGAACTGCCTAATCTGAAAAAGAACCAACTCGACAAGCTGGTACTGTATAAAACCGTACGTGCTGGCTACCGCTCGGAGGGGGTGCCAAGCAATATTGATATAGTGCGCTCGTTACGCGGCTCGCTGGCGCGGCGGGTCGCTATGACTGCCGGCAAAAAAGCCCTGCTGCGTGAATTGGAACAGCAACTGGCGGCACTGGAGCGCGAGCCGGTGCCGGATCAGCAGCAATTACGGCAACTGTTAACTGAAATCGCTGAACTTAAACAACGTATAGCTGCAGTGCCCTTTATTGATAGCTATGACTTACGGTTTCGTAATTTTCAAAAGCGGCCCGAGCCAACCAGTAAGGCCGTGATGTTTTGCCTGATGGATGTGTCCGGCTCTATGGATCAGGCCACTAAAGATATGGCTAAACGTTTTTACATTTTACTGTATCTGTTTTTAAGCCGTAGCTACAAAAATGTCGAAGTGGTGTATATCCGCCATCATACCCAGGCTAAAGAAGTGGATGAACAAGAGTTTTTCTATTCGCAGGAAACCGGCGGTACCATCGTCTCCAGTGCATTAAAACTGATGCACGAAATTGTATTACAACGCTACAACCCGGCCGAGTGGAACATTTATGCCGCTCAGGCTTCAGATGGCGATAACTGGACCGATGACAGCGCGCCCTGCGCAGACTGGTTGACTAGCAAACTGCTGCCGTTAGTACGTTATTACGCCTACATAGAAATTACACCGCGTGCGCACCAGAGTTTATGGCACGAATACGAAAAACTACTACCGACTTTTGATAACTTTGCCATTCAGCACATTAAAGATATCAGTGATATCTACCCGGTATTTCGTCAGCTGTTTAAGAAACAGGCAGCCTGAGCGTCGACATTTTATGCGAGGTTACTATGGCCAAAGCTAAAGCAAAAACCACCGCTTGCCTGCCGGATGGGCCGGATTGGACCTTTGATCTGCTGGATGCCTATCTCCAGGAGATTGACCGGGTAGCTAAGTTGTACAAGCTGGATACTTATCCGCACCAGATTGAAGTCATTACCGCTGAACAAATGATGGACGCCTATTCCAGCGTCGGTATGCCGCTGGGCTACAATCATTGGTCGTACGGCAAAAAATTTATTCAGACCGAGCAACATTACAAACGCGGTTATATGGGGCTGGCTTATGAAATTGTGATTAATTCTAACCCCTGCATCGCTTATCTGATGGAAGAAAACACTATTACCATGCAGGCATTAGTAATGGCACATGCCTGTTATGGCCATAATTCGTTTTTTAAATCTAATTATTTATTCAAAACCTGGACCGATGCCGGCTCTATTATTGATTATCTGTTGTTTGCCAAAAACTATATCAGCCAATGTGAGGAAAAATACGGCATAACTGAGGTTGAAGACGTGCTGGACTCATGCCACGCGCTGATGAATTATGGCGTCGACCGCTATAAAAGACCGCAAAAAATTTCACTGGACGAAGAGCAAAAACGCCAGCAAGAACGGGAAACCTATCTGCAATCGCAGGTAAATGATTTATGGCGCACTATTCCGACTAAATTGGCCTCTGCTGAAGCCACTGTTAACCGTTTTCCGGCCGAGCCCCAGGAAAACATTCTGTACTTTATTGAGAAAAACGCACCGCTGCTCAAACCGTGGCAACGTGAAATTGTGCGTATTGTACGCAAGATTTCCCAGTATTTTTACCCGCAAAAGCAAACCCAGGTAATGAACGAAGGCTGGGCAACCTTTTGGCACTACACCATTTTGCAGCACCTGTACGATGACGGCAAAGTCAGTGATCGTTTTATCCTTGAAGTGCTGCACAGCCACACCAATGTGGTAGCGCAACCGGAATACAACAGTAAATACTACTCAGGTATTAATCCTTATGCACTGGGCTTTGCCATGTTCAGCGATATTCGGCGCATTTGTGAACAGCCCACCGCGGAGGATAAAGAATGGTTTCCTGATCTTGCCGGCAGCAACTGGCTGGATACGCTGCACTTTGCCATGCAAAATTTTAAAGATGAAAGCTTTATCAGCCAGTATTTATCGCCAAAAGTGATCCGGGATTTTCACTTATTTTCTATTGTCGACGACGACGAAGACAGCACACTGGAAGTAGCCGCTATTCACAACGCCGAAGGTTACCAAAAGATCCGGCAGATGCTGTCGCAGCAATACAACCTTAGCCAGATCGAACCCAATATACAGGTATTCAATGTCGACCTGAATGGCGACCGTTCGCTGACGTTGCGCTATGTACCACAAAATCGTATTCCGCTGGCGGCCAATTATCAACAGGTCCTAAAGCACTTACACCGGCTGTGGGGATTTACCGTCTATTTGGAGCAACAAGATGACGATGGCAGCATCAAGATGCTGGGTCAATGCCCTGACAGCGACAGTTAAACACTGTCAATATAACAGGTAAGCTGATTGCGCCCGGCCGCTTTAGACTGATACAAGCCTTTGTCTGCCGCTTCTATCCACTGCCGGTGCTCAGTCATATAGGCCTGGTACCCGGCCAGGCCCAGGCTAAGAGTGACTTTCAGCAGCTGATCGTTATAGTTTATCTGCAAGGCTTCCACCGATTGCCGCAGCCGTTCAGCCAGCACTTTAGCTTGTTCAAGATCAGTATCAACCAACAGTACGGCGTACTCTTCTCCGCCGTAACGGCCAGCGATATCTGTGCTTCGCAAATTCTTGCGTACTGCATCGGCAATAGCCTGAATAACCACGTCACCAGCGGCATGGCCAAACGTATCGTTAATGCGCTTAAAGTGGTCAATATCACACATTAACAGGGTGCTTTTGTGGTTGTATCGTTTTAAGCGACGAAATTCCTGTATTAGGCTTTCTTCCCAATGGCCACGGTTAAACAGCTGTGTCAGAAAATCGGTTTTACTGAGCTGTCGCAAGCGGCCATTCATTGATTCGAGTTCAGTGCGACTGACAGCGACATCGGTTACATCATAAATAATGATACACAGATGGGTAACCTGACCGCGGGCATCACTAAGGGGAATAATGGTGCTGTTCTGATACATGTACTCGGCGCTGCCGGTAATTGGCCGGTAGTTTTTAAACTTAAAAATATAGGGTCTTTGCTCCCAGATGGTAAATGCCCGGTTTTTTAACAAAATCACCGGATCACATTTTCGCCGCAGCCAGTCTTCGTCAATCTCGGAGAATAAATCAAATAAATAGCGATCTCTGACCTGGCGTGGTGTTAAGCCGCTGTGGTTTTCCATAAAACCATTCCACACCTGAATACGATAATCACAATTAAGTACTACCAGGCCCACGTCCACTGTTTGCAACATCTCCATCAGCCAGTGCACTTCGGCCACATCTACCTGCGCTTGCGACATCGTCATCCCTCCAGCAAAAACGCGACTTTATAATTCAGGGTTTTCAGGCTGTCTTCGGTAAACAACAGCATCAAATCGCATCTTATATCGTAATTCTCAATACCGTAACTCAGCTCAATTGCCAGAGTTTTACGCCAGCGTCTGGCATTGGCTTTAATCAACTCACTGACAGGGGCATGCTGCCCCAACACTACCGGATGGCCCTGGCTGAAAGTCATATCGATTTGCTCTGCCAGGCCCTTAAGTACAGCTCCAATCAGAATATTGGCAACGTCCATCAGTAACTCCAGCTCCGTTTTAACATTCAGCTCCGCCTGATAGTTCATCAGCCTGGCAATGTCTTTAAAACTGGAGTCCGTCAGTATCAGTAACGCCTCACCTGATACCCCACCACCGATAAAACCCTGGCATACAGCTGACGTGGTACTTTCGTGTTCTACCGATGCCAACGCCATATGTAATTCGCTTACTTCAATTAAATTGACATTCGGAATAGGTAATTGCACAAAAACATTTAACAGCCGCGCCAGCAAATCGCCAGCTTGTCCCATTGCCACATTGGTTAGTTCTTGCAACACGTCGCGCATATCGGTGCCAAGTTCGGCTACAGGTTGTTGCTGCATTGGGCTTTCAGTACGTGGCGTATTACTGATAGTAATCGCATGCTGTTGCATTAGTTGCTGCAGTTTAGCTGCGTCGACAGGTTTGCGGATAAAATCCAGCGCGCCCAGCTGCCGAACGCGCTCAACAGCCTCGGGCTGTACATCGCCCGACACCACTACAATATGCAGCTGCAGTTTACGGCTTTTAATTTCAGCAAGTACCTGATAACCATCCATAATCGGCATATTCAGGTCAAGAAACAACCAATCGACAGTGTGCTTTTGCAGAATTTCCAGTGCTTCACCACCGTGACCGGCAAAAAACAGCTGATGCTGCCATTCCTGTGGTAATATTCTGGCCAATTGTTTACGTGCCAAGTTGGAATCGTCACATATTAATACGGCTGTGGTCATCAGGTTCTCACTTCGCTCGGGCTTCTTTTCAGTCTAGACTGAAATTACTAAATCGGGCATAAACAAACAAAAATTGTGTTATCTGCCAGCCGATTACTTTAGATAAAATACATTAACAGGAGCTGTATCATGTCAGCATTGTCTCGTTTTTACACCAGCTCAATCTTCCTTAGCACACTAATTAGCAGCAGCTTCAGCGTTCAGGCTGTTGACCTGCAACCTAAACTGGCTGAACGGCTGAGTATAGTAAAAGCCGGAGAACAACAAATAGTATTATTGGGCCGCAAAGCGCAACCCGGTACCCCTGCAGCTGATTTTAAAGTGGTTGATAACCATTTTAAAACAGTAACGCTAAACGACTTTAAAGGTAAAACAGTTTTAATCAGTGTAGTGCCAAGCATTGATACCGGCGTGTGCTCTTTGCAAACTAAGCGCTTTAATCAGGAAGTTGCCACACTGACGCAAGATGTCGTAGTACTGACCATCAGCACTGATTTGCCCTTTGCGCAAAAACGCTACTGTCAGCAAGAACAAGTAGACAAACTGACGGTGCTATCAGATGCGGTATGGCGTGATTTTGGTAGTAATTACGGTTTGTTGATTAAAGATATGGGCATTTTAGCCCGCGCCGTGCTGATTATTGATGCTAAAGGCCAATTGGTGTATCAACAACTGGTGCCAGAGCTGGCGCAAGAACCTGATTACAATGCGGCGCTGGAAAAGCTGAAGACATTAACTAATGCCGGTTAGGGCCGGTCAGAAAAAATCTGCATTTTTTACGCTTGAAATTTGTCATAACAACCTTATTTAACAGTACAGGTGGCCGGATACGGCACCTGTAAAACAAAGCAGCCGCTGCGCTGCAAGCGTTAACGCCCGTTCACTATGAAGGGCAACACAACACCTGTTTGCTAAAGAGGAATTGGTTATGACAAATATTGACTTAACACCGTTTTACCGCTCATTTATTGGTTTTGATCACCTGGCTAACTTAATGGATGCCGCGGCCCGCAATGAAAAACAACCGGCATATCCACCTTACAATATTGAAGTCACCGGCGAAGATCAGTACCGCATTACCATGGCAGTAGCAGGCTTTGACGAGCAAGAGCTGAGCATAGAAACCGAACACAATACTTTGCTGGTAAAAGGTCAAAAGACCGGCAAAGACGAAGGACGCCGTTTTGTACATCAGGGCATTGCGGAGCGTAATTTTGAGCGCAAGTTTCAACTGTCTGACTATATCAAGGTCACCGGCGCTCATATGGCCCATGGCCTGCTGCATATCGAGCTGATACGCGAAGTGCCCGAAGCGTTGAAACCACGCAAAATCAGCATCGGCAATAGTGCGACAAATCAGCCTACAACACTATTGAACAGCGAAAAAGTAGCTTGATAACATCGAGCTATCAGATACAAAAAAGCCCTGATTAATCAGGGCTTTTTGCTAACATCAGCAGATTAACTGAGTAAAGCAACCAATTCGGTGGTTACTTCATCAACTGCTTTAGTGCCGTCAATATGATGATAACGGGTATTACCTGCGTCAGCTTCAGCGCGATAGTAACCTACCAGCGGCTCAGTTTGCTCGTGATAGATAGCCAGTCGCTTACGCACTGTTTCGGCAACGTCGTCCGGGCGGATCACTAAGTCTTCACCGCTGACATCGTCTTTACCTTCAGTTTTTGGCGGATTATAGCGAATATGATAAACACGACCCGATGCCGGATGTACCCGACGACCGCTCATGCGCTCGACAATAACATCATCCGGCACATCAAATTCAATCACATGATCAATCACTATGCCTTTATCTTTCATCGCGTCAGCTTGCGGAATAGTGCGCGGAAAACCGTCCAGCAGGAAACCTTTGCTGCAATCAGGCTGGGCAATGCGCTCTTTAACCAGACCTATAATGATATCGTCTGATACCAATTGGCCGGCATCCATTACCTGCTTAGCCGCCAAACCCAGTTCAGTACCGGCTTTAATGGCTGCCCGCAGCATATCGCCGGTAGAAATTTGTGGAATGCCATATTTACTCATTAAAAACTGAGCCTGGGTTCCTTTTCCGGCACCCGGGGCACCCAACAAAATTATGCGCATAGCAACACCCTCATGTTTTGGGATTGATCCATTAATAACAAAGGCTGGATCTTTACATAATGTGCTGTATGAAACAAGAAATTTGTCTTGTTGTGCCAACTGGTCAGGCTATTTCACTGGCTTTTAGTCGAGTTGCTGAGCAAAGACTGCTTTGGCTTGATTTTTAAGGCTTAAGGTGCAAAACATGAAGTTAAATCAGTAAAAACGCTGAGGATAGTTCGACTAAAGTTGTAGTGAAAAGCTATAACATAACCCAACCCGGCACAGAGGCCGGGCAGGTTAATCGGTAGATTATTTCGCCAATGATAGTAACAGCGAATTTAAGCGCGAGACAAAGCTGGCAGGATCTTTTAAATTACCACGTTCGGCCAGTAATGCCTGATCCAGCAACACTTCAGCCCACTGTTTAAAGCGGTCTTCATCCTGCTCATCAGCAACACGTTTTACTAACTGATGCTCCGGGTTTAACTCAAAAATCGGTTTTACATCCGGTACTTTCTGGCCGACAGATTCCATCAGTTTGATCATCTGCGTGCTCATATCAAACTCATCAGTAACCACACACGCCGGGCTATCGGTTAACCGATGGCTAACTTTAACGTCTTTTACCTGTTCGCCCAGTGCCGTTTTGAAACGACTCAGTACATCAGCAAAGGCTTTTTCAGTTTCCTGCTGGGCTTTTTTCGTTTCTTCATCATCCAGTTTGGATAAATCTAAACCGCCTTTTGCCACAGAGCGCAGTTTTTTGCCGTCAAATTCAGCTAAGTGTTGTACCAGCCATTCGTCAATGCGGTCTGAAAGCAGTAGCACTTCCAATCCCTTTTTGCGCAACACTTCCAAATGCGGGCTGTGTTTGGCTGCGGCATAGCTGTCGGCAACTATGTAGTAGATCTCATCCTGGCCGTCTTTCATTCGGCTGATGTAATCTGCCAGCGCTACATTTTGTACGCTGTCTTCATTGTGGGTAGAGGCGAAGCGCAGCAGTGCAGCGATCTGCTCTTTATTGGCCATATCTTCAGCCGGGCCTTCTTTTAGCACCTGACCAAATTCATTCCAGAATGCCTGATACTGCTCAGTGTCTTTGCTGAGTTTTTCCAGCATTTTAATGGCGCGGCTGGTGCAGCCTTTACGCAGTGCCTGAGTAACTTTAGTGTCCTGCAGAATTTCGCGCGAGACGTTCAGCGGTAAATCGCTGGAGTCGAGTACCCCTTTGATAAAACGCAGGTAGCTTGGCATAAACTGTTCAGCGTCGTCCATAATGAACACGCGCTGCACATACAATTTTAAACCGTGCCGGGCTTCGCGGTTCCACATATCAAACGGGGCTTTTTTCGGTACATATAACAAACTGGTGTAATTGCTATTACCCTCAACCTTGTTGTGGCTCCAGCTTAGTGGCTCACTCCAGTCGTGCGAAATGTGCTTGTAAAACTCCTGATATTCTTCGTCTTTAATATCTGATTTATCACGGGTCCACAGCGCTGTAGCTTTATTTACCGCTTGCCAGTGCCCTGGCACTGCGGCAATTTTTTCGCCATCAGCAGCATCGCGTTCAGGTTGTTCTTCCTGCCACAGCTCTACCGGTATGCTGATATGATCGGAATATTTAGTCACGATGCTTTCAACTTTCCAGCGGCCTAAGAATTCATCTTCGCCTTCACGCAGATGCAGCACTATGTCGGTACCACGACTGTCTTTGTTGATTGGCGTAATGCTGTAGTCGCCTTCACCGGCAGACTCCCACTCTATTGCATCTGTTGCGGCTGCACCGGCTTTACGGGTGCGCACTGTCACCTTGTCAGCCACGATAAAGGCTGAGTAAAAACCCACACCAAATTGACCAATTAGCTTAGAGTCTTTACTTTGGTCGCCGGATAACTGCGAGAAAAACTCTTTGGTACCAGACTTGGCAATAGTGCCCAGATGGCTGATGACTTCATCCTGCGTCATACCGATACCATTATCGCTAATGGTAAGGGTACGCGCTTTTTCATCCAGGCTTATACGTACGCGCAACTCACCGTCGTCGCCATACAGGCTGCCATCAGATAATGCTAAAAAGCGCAGCTTATCGGCCGCATCAGAAGCGTTTGACACCAGCTCGCGCAGGAAAATTTCTTTATTAGAATACAGTGAATGGATCATCAGCTGCAGCAGCTGCTTGACTTCTGCCTGAAAGCCGTGGGTTTGCTTTTGGCCAGCGGAAGTGGCTGTGGTATCACTCATTGTGGTTATCCTCGAACATCAAAGTTAGACAATTAAAACATTGGCTGTTAAAACAGCCAGACACTGTCCACTAATATGGGGAGCATTAACCGGATTTCAAGCAGGGATATTACGCTTAAAATGCCTTACGGCCACTAAACGCATGCGACAAGGTGGTACCATCAACAAATTCCAGCTCACCGCCAACAGGTATGCCCTGAGCGATACGCGACACGTTAACCTGAAATTTGTGGCACAGCTCAGCAATATAAAATGCCGTGGCATCGCCTTCAACGGTAGGGTTGGTAGCCAGAATAAGTTCTTTAACTAAGCCACTTTGCAGCAACTGCTGCAGTTTATCTAAGCCCAAATCATCTGGGCCTACACCATCCAATGGGGATAGGTAACCTTGCAATACAAAATACTGGCCAGCAAACTGGCCGGTTTGCTCAATTGCCAATTGATCTGCCGCCGAGCCTACCACACAGATTAAACCGGCAGCAGCGCGTTTAGGATCGCTGCAAATACGGCATAAGTCGGTTTCGCAAAAGGTACGGCACTGCTGGCAATGGCCAACCTGTGTCATCGCCGCCGTGAGCGCAGCGCCAAGCTGCAAGCCAGCTTCGCGGTTACGCTCCAGCAGTGAAAACGCCATGCGCTGCGCTGATTTAGGCCCCACTCCGGGCAAAATGCGCAGTGCATCTATTAGCTGTTGTAGCAGTGGCGTATGTCGGCTCATCAGAATGGCATTTTCATACCAGGTGGCAACTGCAGGCCACCGGTAACTGCGGCCATTTTTTCTTTGCTGGTTTCATCTACCCGGCGTACTGCGTCATTAATTGCAGCGGCAATTAAGTCTTCCAGCATATCTTTATCGTCCTGCATTAAGCTGTCATCAATGCTAACCCGGCGCACATTGTGGTTACCTAACATGGTCACTTTTACCAGGCCGGCACCGGCTTCGCCTGTCACTTCCATAGTGGCAATTTCGGCCTGCATCTTCTGCATTTTGTCCTGCATGGCTTGCGCCTGCTTCATAATATTGCCCATACCGCCTTTAAACATAATAGTACTCTCTGTCTGAAATTAAGCTGTGTTGCCCGTACCTTGGTACAGGCGGGTTAGTGGCGACAAGATAATAACTTCAGCGCCAAAATACAAGTTGTGCTCAGTTAACCTTGATAGTGTCGGACAACAATTGCGCATGAAACAATTGCTGTAATTGCAGTACTTTTTCATCCTGCTGCAGCAAATTACGCACGTAGTCAAACCGTTGCTGTACGATATGTTGCTGGATTGACAACGGGCTTTGCGCCACCTCAGGCTGATAAGTAATATCAATTTGCAACGGCTGATTAAAACTCAGTTCCAACACTTGTTGCAGTTTATTACGAAAGTTACCGCTATCCAGATGTTGCTGGCTTTGCGCAACGATCAGGCTCAGCTTGTCGCCGTCCAGTGCTATAGCTGAATTCAGCAAAAACAACCGGCTTAAACCACCGGTATCCAGCGTTTCGACTCTGGCAGCCCAGGCATCCACCTGTGCGGCAAAGCGTACCGAAAAGTTTTGCTCGTTTATACTGCCGTCAAAAGGTGTCAGTTCAGGCTCAGGCTTGTGTTCAGCTGACATTGGCTGCGCAGCATCCTGCTGGTATTGCTGCCACAGCGCTGCGCTGGCCTCGGCATCATATTCTGGCTCGCTATTATCCTGCTCATCCTGGCCGTTGTCGTCGCTGGCGAAATAGGTTGTAGTCGCCGCGCCCTGCACTATATCCGGCTTTGTTGGCGCAGCCGGAGCAGATCCTGCAGCCTCAGCTGGCGGCACTTTAGTTGCTACATCTGGCTGCGCCATTGCAGATTGTAATGTGGTACCAGGGCTAGCTGCTGGCGGCTGAATTGGGTCTGCGATTGCGGTGACTGCTACTGGCGCCTGCTGGCGCTCAGTCTTTTTTTGCGTTGCAGCACCGGTTAATGCTACACCCCGACGCGCCATAATTCGCGCCGTTACCGGATCGATAGCGCTGCTGTAATCAGCAGTCCCCACCGGGGCTTGTTGTGCTTCAGGCATAGCACTGGCTGGCTTTGCAGGCTCAACTTGTGGCGGCGTGTGCTGCTGCTCGGTATGTTCTGGCGTCGGCTGTACTGCAGCCATTTGGCCGTTGCTGGTTTGATTGCTTGCTTGTGCGATATCCGCTGGCACTGCAGCCAAGTCAGATGTTGCCGGTGCTGGCGTTGCTGGTATTGCGTCGTCACTTACCGGCTGCGGTTTGGCCATCATTACTGTTGGCGCTGCTGGTTTGCTATGCTGTGCCACAGGCTGTGATGCCTGGCTGTCTGGTGCAAAGGCCATGGCACGCAGCAACGCCATTTGCAGACCGGTTAACGGATCCGGCGCGTAAGGTAATTCTTTCTTGCCACTAATAAGCAGTTGATAGTACAACTGTACCTGAGCGGGTGCGAGGGACTCAGCCAACTGGGCCACATAAGCTTGCTGATCACTGAAAACGGCTGCAGTGTGGCTAAACTGGCTCAGGGCGGTCAGATGCAACAGTGACAACATATCATCCAGCACCTGGCCAAAATTACTTTGCTGCTGGATCAGCTCTGCCAGTATGCTGTGCAGCGCCGCGGCGTCTTGCGCCAGCACCGCCTGCAGCAGTAGCCTGGCCCAGCTTTGCTCCAGCAAACCAAGCATGGCTCGCACTGTGTCTTCACTGATATTGGCATTACTTTGCGCTATGGCTTGATCAGTCAGACTAAGGGAGTCACGTAAGCTGCCCTTGGCGGCTTTGGCCAACATTGCCAGTGCGCCCTGCGCATAAGGGATTTGCTCTTGCGTTAAGACATAGGCCAGATGCTGTTCGATTTGCTGTGGGCTAAGTGCCAGCAAATTAAATTGCAGGCAGCGCGACAACACCGTTACCGGCAACTTCTGCGGATCAGTAGTAGCCAGTAAAAACTTTACATGTGGTGGCGGCTCTTCCAGCGTTTTCAATAGTGCATTAAAGCTGTGCCGGGACAGCATATGCACTTCATCTATCAGATACACTTTAAAGCGGCCGCGGCTGGGCGCATACTGCACGTTATCGAGCAAGTCGCGTGTATCTTCTACCTTAGTACGCGAAGCGGCATCTATCTCCAGCAAGTCGACAAAGTTACCGGCATCTATTTCGGTGCAGGCAGAACACTGGCCGCAGGGCGTAGCGGTAATGCCCTGCTCACAGTTCAGACTTTTAGCAAAGATACGCGCTATAGTGGTTTTACCCACCCCACGGGTGCCGGTAAACAAATAGGCATGATGCAGCCGGTTATTGGTAAGCGCATTGCTAAGGGCGCTTTTGACATGCTCTTGCCCCACTAACTGGGAAAAGTGCTGTGGGCGCCATTTGCGGGCTAATACCTGATAACTCATAACGGCTACTATTGTCTTGGTTGTGCTAGTCTGTCACAGACTAAACTTAATCGCCGCTATACTCAACCAGACTCAGCAGATTTAATCCTGCTTGTTGTAATCTGACAACGCCACCCAGATCAGGTAAGGCGATCACAAAGGCAGCGTCCTCAACCACTCCGCCAAGCTGACGTACCAGCTTAACCGTAGCGTCGATAGTACCGCCGGTTGCCAGTAAATCGTCTACCAGTAGCACCTTATCACCCGCTGTTATGGCGTCGCGGTGAATTTCCAGCGTGTCTTCGCCGTATTCCAGTTGATAACTTTGTGCAATACGCTCACGTGGTAATTTACCTGGTTTACGCACGGGTACAAACGGCAAGCCAAGCGCATATGCTAAAGGAGCACCAAAGATAAAACCCCGCGACTCTGTGCCGACAACCTTATCAATACCTTTATTGGCATAGGCCTGAGCAAAAGCGTCGATCACCTTTTTAAACGCGGCCCCATCCTGCATCAGGCTGGTGACGTCACGAAACACTATACCCGGTTTGGGATAATCGTTTACTGCTTTAATTACCTGTTTTAGCTCAGTGGCTAATGCCTGCTTATCCATTTTATTAAACCTTTTTTATGCGATCATTGCCGCGACAAAAAAGCCGCCCTCAGGCGGCCTGCAAACCTGGATTAATGTTATGCCAGGATCTGAAACCAACGCACAATAGGCGCCAGGCACAGTAAAGATACGAATACAGCAACCAGGGCACAAAACTGCCACAGGTTAAACGACTCTTTAAAATTTTCGTTTGCCATTGTACTACTCTTTGTCATCTGAATTTAGCGGGCGCTTATGGTAATGAATTTTGTTCTGCTTGAAAAGACACCACTACACCTTTTCTGGCAAAGTCCTGCAATATGCTACTGGCGCCCTGCTGCAACTGAGCCGTATTAAATGTTGGCATCAAAATTTGCATCTGCTGCACCAGTTGCGCCAGGGTGCTGCCCGGCGCTTGCTGCAGTATTTGCAATAGCGCTGCCGTTTGCTGATTTACCAGCACAAACTTCACGTCGTCTGCAGTATTGCGGTACAACAAATAATACTGCATCTCACCGGCTTGCGCAGGCTGGTAATCGGTACTGATCTGATGCACCGCGTACGGATAAGCCAGCAGCATACTCAGTTGTGACAATTGCAATGTACTCGTGCCAATCTGCTCTGCCCTGACTGCCGTTTCCTCGCCAGTCTGCAGTGTAGTAGCCAGATACAGCTCGGCCCATTCATAGTGCGCCAACTCACGCATAAATACCGGATCATGCGGTTGCAATTGATAATCCTGTTGCAAAAAATCTACAAAATGACGCGCTATGTGCAGAAAATACGGGCTGCTACAGGGGTAAGCACGAAAAAACTTTCGTATCAGCTGCTGCCATGCCGTTTCGTCATACAGCGACTGTAGTACCGGTAATGCCGTACTGACAAAGCTCTGCACGTTACTAAAGAACAGTTCACGGTAAACCGCCATCCGCCGCTCTTCAATACCCGCAGGTAGCGGCTGCTCTGGGTCTTTGATATGAGCGATAAACGCCTGCTGCGTTTGCTGAAAATGCATATTTTTACGCCCTTAATGCCTGGCTTTCATCGCCGGCACTGTGCTGTAATGCTTTGATGTGATCCAGCTCCTGGCACAATACATCAAGTGACGGGATATTAAAGTCGCGCTCTAACAATGTTGGTTTAACGCCGTGCAACTGATATGCCTGTGTTAAAAGTTGCCAGACCGGATCAATAACCGCCGCACCATGGGTATCTATCAGTAAGTCCGTTGCTTCCTGATAATGGCCAGCGATATGGTAGTAGGCAATGCGCTCTGTTGGCATAGCGCGTAAAAAGGCCAGCGCATCATAGCCGTGGTTTACCGAATTAACATAAATATTGTTCACATCCAGCAACAACTGACAATCGGCCTCCTGTAACACTGCCAGGGTAAAATCGCGCTCGGATAGCTGCTGCCCCGGCGCCGCATAATAGGATACGTTTTCCAGCACCAAAGGCTGCTCTAATATATCCTGCACCTGCCGGACCCGGCTGGCAACGTACTGCACAGCCTCCTCGGTGAAAGGGATCGGCATTAAATCATATAAATGGCCACCACCCGAGCAATAACTGAGGTGCTCACTGTATAAACTGATATTGTGCTGACATAAAAACTGCTTAACTTGCTTTACGAACACGACGTCCAACGGATCCGGGCTGCCAATCGACAGCGATAAACCATGACACACAAAACGATGCTGCTCGGTGAGGCTACGAAACTGCTTTTGCAACTTGCCACCAAAAGGCAACCAGTTTTCCGGTGCCACTTCAAAAAAGTCAATCGTAGCTGGTTTTAATTTGACAACCTCGTCTACCATTTCCCGGCGTAAACCCAAGCCAGCACCAGACAGCTGCATTGTTGCAGACGTATTCATGTTGTTAACTCCACAATGCAGAAGGCCTGCTATTGCAGGCCTTCTCTGGCTGCGTTAAACGCTTCCGCCACATTTACCCTCACCACATTTGCCTTCACCGCACTTAGCTTCTTTCGCTTTGTCTTTGGCATCTTTGGCTTTTTCATTCATTTTTGCTTTGGCTTTGTCAGCACCACATTTACCTTCGCCGCATTTGCCTTCACCACATTTACCTTCTTTGGCTTTGTCTTTCATTTTTGCGGCTTTATCTTTCATCTTGTCTTCGCCACACTTACCTTCACCGCATTTGCCGTCTTGCATTTTTTCCTTGGCTTTTTTGGCTTTATCTTCACCACACTTGCCTTCGCCGCATTTGCCTTCACCGGCTACCATCTCGTAACCCGATGCTAACTCTACGGCAGTAAAAGGGTTAGCGCTGGCACTTGTCGTCACTGCAGACAGAGCACCAACTACGAAAGCGCCAACAGTCATTGTTATTTGTGAATGTTTCATAATGTCTTCCTTTAAGTGGTTGTACTTTCACAGACTTAAGACCGGCACAACAAACAGCCTATTTCAGCAGGCCGGAAAATAATTAAGAGTAGACACTTGCAGTTAGTCTGTCTATCAAAACCCTGCGCTCATAAAACTGGCGACGTCAGTTATCATTAGGGCATCAAGTAGCAAGTATGTATCTAAAGAAAAGGGCCTACAGCAGCAAATCTGTAGGCCCTGGAGTAACAGCTGCAGGGCAGTTAAATCAGCCCGTCGTCTGCAGTCGGCTCGACATTGATTAAATGTCTGTTCTCGCCCGGTTAATTTTATTTGGCTTTATTATTAGCTGTAGGCAGTGTACATTCGTTTGCCAACCAACCTAACAAAGCGCCATAAAATTCAACCTTGTGCTCGCGAAATAGCGTATCAGAAAAATGATCTGCATCAGCCAGTTCAACATAGCGCACTGACTTATTGGCTTTATCTATTTTTTCCATAAAATCACGACTATGGCTCACAGGCACTCTGACGTCGATATCACCGTGCACAACCAACAGAGGAATATTAACCTGCTGCGTGCGCTCAATTGGGTTTACACCAGAAATTGTTGGCCGCTGCAGACGCGCTAAAAACCTATTGTCATTTAATGTGGCGTTTATTTTACTGAGATCAGCGACGCCTGCTCCGGCGATTGCACAGCGGTAAATATTGTTCTCTCTGGACGACGCAGCAAAAGCGGCATAACCACCGTAACTCCAGCCAAACATAGCCAGTTTGTCTTTTTCTGCCAGACCAACGCTGACTAAAAAGTTAGCCGCATCATCTAAATCGTCTTGCATTTTCAGGCCCCAGTTATTGTCGCCGGCTGTCCAATGCGCCAGTCCATAGCCGGTAGATCCACGATAATTTGGTTGTATTACCACATAACCATGAGCTGCTAATAACTGAGACCACTCATCATATACAACAGTGTCACGTACCCAGGGACCACCATGTGGTAAGACAACCGCCGGAAACGGACCTTTACCAGCTGGTACGGTAATATAAGCTTTAATCTCCAAACCATCGCGGGCTTTGTATGAAACATACTTCACCTCAGATAACCTATCTTCGGTTAGCAATGGATGCCGTTTACCTAACTCCAGCAATTTATTTTCTCTAAACAAATAATAGGTACCTGGATTCTTTGGTGAAACAACCATCACAACAGCCGTTTTTTCATCCAACGAGGTACTTACAATATTGATTAGCTGGCCGGGAAATTGCGCTTCCATACTGGCATGTAGCTGCGCAGCACGTTCATCAACATGATAATGTGTTGGCCATTTATCGGTATAACGCACACCAAGCAAGTTGTCTTTTCTATCTAAAGTAATATTATCGATATCAATATCTTTAAGCCCGAATAAACGCTCAGAGTAGCTATCTTTTTGAATATCGTAAATGTAGAGACCTGTTGTATCTTCGCCCATATTGGCAATAACGTAGACTTCGTTAGCATTTTCGTTACTAAAACCTACCACATCAAAAGTTTCACGACTTTTCGGCGATACAGTTTTCAGCAATTTCCAATCGTCACTGCCCTTAGCGCGGATAAACAGGTTAATTCCATTTTCGGATAAGTTAAATCCTGAACCTGCTCTGATATCACCGTCTGCATCCGTGACAAAGCCACCGTTAACTTTATCGTTTCCTCGGAATACCGTCACACTGCGTCCGGTATTGACATTGAATCTGACAACATTCGGATGGCCTTTACTGTCATCCAAATCTGCTTCAACTAAAATTTCTTTCGGATTATCAGGCAACAGATCGACAACGGTAAAACCTGCTCTTGGGTTATCCTTAAATGGCACTAACCAGCCACCTTTACCGTCAGCGTTGGTAATAGCCACTTTGTTAACCCATCGCTTAGTGGCGCCGCTTTTCATCAGTTGGCGAAACAGCACTAATACTTTGTCGTCGCTAAGCCAGTTAACGCCAGAAATCAACATGTGATCTGCGCCCAACCGGACAGGGTCAGCCGACGTTTTTGTTACGTCAATAATTTCAATAATGTAGTCGCCGTCTTTACTGGTGGCTCTTACTACGGCCAGCTTCTTACCATTAGGAGATACAGAAACCGTTCGCAAGGCTGGCATTATAGTAAAAGGCTCGACTGATGGCGCAACAGTTGGCGCCGCTACGTCTTTAGCATAGCTATCTGGCATTGATACAAACCCGATCAATGCAACTAAGATGGGTAATGTTTTCATTTTTGCGTTTCCGTTTTCGAAAATAATTTTAAGCAGTCGAATAATTAACAACTCAACCGCTTAACGTCATTAATTATGTTTACAAAAAAATGGCCTCAAAAGAGGCCATTTATTAAGTAAATAGCTGTTACAGCTTCATACTGAAATTAACAAAGGCACTTCTTGGCGCTTCATAACCAACACCCAATGGGATGTTGTTGTTAGAGAACACACCTGAAGGATCAGCCAGTGGCGGACGCTCGTTAAACACGTTACGTAAGCCGGCAGAAATTTCAAAGTTATCGAAGCTATAACCGAACGAAACGTCATGCACATAGTAATCTTCTGTGTACGACAGCGGACGGCATTTCAATGGTTCGCCAGCAGAGTTAGTTAAGCCGGTACAAGCCACAGTATTAGCTGTAAAGGTACCTTGATCATCTAACTGACCGCCACTGATGTAACGCGCCTTCCAGCTTAAGCGGAAATCGTCATAACGCGTGGTTAATAATGCCATACCGCGCCATTCCGGGAATGCCGCTTCACCTACGTTGTCATCCACAGTACCCAGTATATCGGTCACTGCTTCACGCATCTTGGTCGCTTGTAAATCTAAAGAAACCGTCAGGTTTTTCTCAGCCACAACAAAATCTTGCTTATAGAACAAGTTATAGTCGTCGCCTTTAGAGGTTTCCAAACCAACGTTGATAAAGCTGCTATCGATCATCGTAATGCGGTTAGATACCGGATCACGGGTGATGCGATTACAGAATGCCGGGTTAACATCGGCGCCATAACACTGACCCACAGAGTAGGTTGCTGACGGCTCTACAATACTGTTGGTAATTTCGATATCAAAACGCGTGTAAGAGAAGGTTAACTCAAAGTCATCGCTAAATTTCTGATCTAAGATAAAACCAAAGGTTTTAGCGGTTGATGTTTCTTCACTCAGCTCGGTAGTACCACCGGTAATAATCTCCCGGCTGCCTGCAGGCAGGAAGTTCAGTGAACCTGAGCCGGCAATACCCAGCTTAGTCGGGTCAAGGCCCGCAGCTGTACAAGAAGCCAATACTGCCTGAGTACGAGTATCTTTTGATGCATCGTACCCTGCAGCGCCCTGAGGGTTATTCGGGTCAACAATACGTGCAGCTTCCGGCACTACACAAGGGTCGGTAATGGTATTAAAACCAGTTGTACCGTTTAAAAAGCGCTCGCGCAGGTTAGGTGCACGGAAAGATGTACCTTTCGTCGCGCGTAATGTTAACCAATCAACCGGACGGTATACCGCTTTCAAACTGTGGGTGGTTGCCGCATCATAGAACGATTCGTTTGAACTGCGAATTGCAGCCGTTACCGTCAGCTCTTCGGCAAACTTAGCACCTTTTAACAGCGGCAGTTCCATTTCGGCGAAAAACTCTTTCAAGCTACGAGCACCATCAGCGCCACCGTCAGAGAAATAGTTGTGTAAACCACCTTGCGTAGTAATATCGTTTGCTTCTGTAGAAATACGATCGCGGCGATACTCAGCACCCAGCACTAACGGCACAGCTTCGTCATTCCAAGGTAAGGTGAAAAGATCACCTGTTACATAACCGTTCACTATAGTTTGAGCGACACGGGTTTTCATTGAACGATCGACAAACAAATACGCCGCTTCAGCGTCAGTGAATTGACCACCACCTAACTGATACAAATTAGCACCAAATAGGTTTACTGGTACGCAGCCATCGTTACCTGTACCACAAACCACATAAGCATCATCACCTTCACCAATGATGCGGCTGGTGTTTAATGAATAATCCAGGCGCTCTTGGCTAATGCCTTGACGACGATCTTTACCGGTAGAAGCACTGTGCGAAGCATAAACGTCATATACCCAGTTGTTTAAACCCATAGATTCTAAACCAGGTAAGCTGGCTGTTACACCAACAACCGCACGATACTGCTCTACTGATACGTCAGTAAAATCGCGATCACCACGAATATTTAAAATTGGCCGCACGGCCATAGCGGCTTGAGTTGCACCATAGGCAGCCCGACAGTTAATATCACTGTACTCACCACAAGGGTTAAATGGATTATCCGCTTCTACCCATTGGAAGAATTGGCCACCACCGCCACTATTTACTTCAGTTTCGCGTCTTGCGTATAAGCCTTCAAAATAAACCACGGTGTCATTGGCGTCTTGCAGATTGTGCTCGCCGTTTAACATGACACTTAAACGCTCCAGACCAGCGATATGATCACCATTACGGTAGGTGTCTGTCTTTTGATAAGCATAAAACGGGTCGGTTAAATCAACATCGTTAAAACCATCACCATTGCCATCAATCATGGTGAAGTCGTTTATACCATCGTAGTTTGAATCTGCGCCAACCCAACCAGGGAAACGTCCAGCCAAACTCAACGGCAGTGAGTTTTCAGAAAAGCCCGGAATGCCAACGTTGCTAGAACCTGGCGTGGCATATAGTGAGCCAAAGAAACCATCATTTAATTGAATACGGTTTGTTAGCGGGAAAACATCACAGGTTTCAACGTCACCTTGTGGCGCCGGACCGTAGCCACTGGAACGTTTAATAATTCTGCCATCTTCTGCTTCATAAATGCGGTTATCACAACCATTGTTAAAAGCAAAACCAGCATTGGTCTGACGTTGTTGGTCTAAAAGTTCAGCACCAATAGTGATAAAGCCATTGTCGGTTGTGGTACCCCACATTGCCGAAACCACTTTTTCCTGGCCACCTACACCTTTTGGCTGCCTGTAAGATGCGGCAAACTCAAAACCTTCAACATCTTTCTTTAAAATGACGTTGGACACACCAGCAATGGCGTCAGAACCATATACTGTTGATGCGCCGTCAAATAGGTTTTCAATGCGCTGAACCATAACACCAGGAATTAAGTTTAAGTCTGGCGAACTTGGTGCACCACCCACCCCGGCCGGAGCCATACGGCGGCCATTGATCAGTACTAAAGTACGGTCAGCACCTAAACCACGAAACGCGATAGTGCTTGCACCCGGACCATTGTCCAGTACAAAACCACCAAAGGAGTTATCTATCTGCAAACCTGAAGCCTGGTTTGATGACTGCAGCATTGATGCTGTGTCCATCAAACCCATTTCACGAGAAATATCACCACTGATAACCTGGATAGGTGACGCATTAGAAAACTCAGCGCGTCTTAAACGAGAACCTGTAACCGAAATACGTTCAGGCGCACTTTCAGCTTTTTCAACTTCTTTTAAATCTACCGCAGTTTGCTGAGCCGTTTGTTCTTCGGCTGCTTGTGCTGCAGCTGTTGCACTAAATGCCATCGCTGACGCAGCACCTAACGCAATAGCTAAGCGCACGGCCTTGCTAATTTTGTTATTGTTGTACATATATCATGTTCTCCCTGGACCACTCTATAGTGATTCTATTTGTACGTTTTTGTACGTTTATTGAGTTATCTCCCGCAGCGCAACCGCCTGACCCGGAAAAAGCTCCGCTAGTCACACACAACGGAGCTGTCTGATAATAAACGTAAGTTTTCGAAGGGGTCAATACATTTTCGGGAATTAGCAAATGAACTGTTGCTTAACACTGTGTCAGTAATGCAACTCACGTATACAATTGCTTACAATTAACTATCTATTGTAGCAATCCCTGCAGTACTTTTATTTAACACTCCAATATTTTCAATAAGTTGCGTTATTGCGATTTGTTCTTCCATTTCCAGATACGGATTCCAGATATCTGCCAATAATACGATACGTTGCTGCTGACTGCGGTTCCAGGCTTCGTGCAGGTAGGTGTCATCAAAAGCAAATATTTTACCTTCCTGCCACTGCAGCTCGCCTATGTCACACAAATTTAACCGGCACTGAGGCGGCACCTGCAGCGCAAAGTGCAACACGGCCCTGCTGTTAGTGACACCGCGGTGCGGCAGAATATGCGCCCCTGGTGTCATTAACGAGAAGCACACTTCCGGCGCATGGGCTGCTATATGTACCAATGGCAATTCAGCCAGAGCGGCTGATGTTTTAGCGCACTGCTGATGATGCTGCTGATAGGTCTCGCCATGACGGTGGAAAAAATAGGCATCCCAGTCTCCACCAGCCGTCAGAGAATTACCATGCTGCTCTTGCTGGAACGGACTGAACTTATCTTTACTGCCAAGCACAGCCTGCATTTCAGATTTTATATCATTGAATGCGGATTCATATTGCTCGGCAAAAGGCAGCAAACTACGGTCAAACACCGGCGCTACAGGTAAATCCGGAATATATAAAAATGTTGGCGCCTGGCGGCTGTCTGCAATTTGTAGTGGCAGTTCGCCACTATACATCAGCATAGCTTTGCGCACTCGCTGCATGGCTTCACGACCAAAGCGCTGTTGTAACGGCTCCAGCCACTCTCTGACTTGTTGCTGGCGGTGCGTCTCAGTAAAGCTGTTGGCATGGCCAACAAAAGGCCTGGCCCAAGGCGCCGTTGAGGCCTGATTGAGCCAGAATCCTCGTAGGTTCGCTGATTTTATCGCAATTAAGTAATGCCGAAATGCCTGCTCAACCTCGTTAGCCATTTCCAGATAGCGGGCCAGCACTAATCGGCTGGAATAGGCATACGGATAGCTGTCCACCAGGCTTTGTAGCTTAACCGCGGCATCGTCCCGCATTGACAGCAACGGAAAGGCTTCACCAAGTAGCTGATGCAAACCAACATCAGCCGGCGTTAAATTGAGGATTTGCTCAGTCAGACAAATGACGTCAAAGCTGTCCTTAGCTGCAACAGCCTGTTGTAACTGTGCATGCAACTGCTGCGCTAAAGCCGCCTTGTTGAGCTGTGTAGTAGATGTCATATTAAAGCACTCCGGCAGCCCAAAGCGCCTGATAACATTGTTAATTGGTGAACCTTAGCGCTTAGCATAGGGTTTATCCCAGTCAGCGGAATGGATCAATTTAGCACCCATGCCAAAATGAGGTTGCCGCCCGGCGCTGGCAGTAAAATTAAACTCGCGGTGAAAAAACAACGAAGTGGTAGACGTATGACACTCGCCCGGTTTAAAACCTGTCATATCAACCTGCAATAGCCCTTGCTGTCGCAACAAGGCCGCAGTATTTGGATGCCAGTCGGCGTTATCCAAAATGATCAAGCCGCCACTGTTTAACTTACTCACAGCCACCGAAGCGCAGTCATAGCGATAACCGGCACTGTCGATAATAATGATGTCAAAATTGTTTGCTTGTTGCTCAATAAACCACGGGAACTGATCCCCCTCTGCCAGATGCAACTGTACGTTCGCTGCTAATTGCGGCTTAAGATGGTTATACCAGCCGGCATTATTTTCCACACTGACCACCGCCTTAGCGCGTTGTTGCCAGAACAATGTTGAACCACCCGCACCGTACTCAAAGATGCTTTTACCGGTCAGGTCAAATTGCTGCAGGTATTCAATAGCGGGGTAAGTAAACAAGGGTAACGGCTTGCCCGCTGCATCGGCCGCAAAGCCCTTTTCTACTGCTGTAGTAAAACCATATACATTGCGTAAAATGTTACTGCATGACGCCAGAAACATTTCCGCACGCGACATCTCAATGGCTTCCGGATGACGCCTGAGTTTGTCATCAGATGCCTGTCCGGCACTGAAGCTCCCCCAGAACATATTCTTATTTTGATCCATCATACGTCCTCTTGCGATTGCGGCACTATGTCAAACGCCACGGTAACACGGTATTGTTCATCATTAAACGGCTCGGTGCCATGCCACATCATGGAAGGAAACAGCACCAGCAGGCCAGCTGCGGGCTTAACTAAGTAGTCTGGCTGGCTGACCAGATACTTACCTAATTCAGGCTGACCAAACTTAATCCAACCACTGCCAGCGATGTTGACCGCTGAAGGAATGCTGACATAGTAGCAACCGCTAATCCACCCATCGCCGTGATAGTGGTTGCGATGAAACCCCTGTTGCCGTAAGCGTACAGACCAGGCACCACTGTATAAAAAATGTTTAGTCTTACGTTGTAAAAACGGGTGCTGTTTGTCGTCTGGCAAGGATTTTATGTACTCCACGACAGCAGCAGATATTTGTTGTTGCAGTGACTGTATAGTGGCGTCCTGCAAACAAAATAAATGATCTTCAGTCTGGGTCCCCTGACGCAACGACTGTTGCAAAGGGTGTTGACTGCTAACATGCAAACTATGCAGCTTTTGTAGTAACTGCTGGTTAAAGTCAGCTATATCGCTAAAGCCTGGCGGTGGCATCAGCTCATAAGCCGCGATAAAGTGATCAAAGTTATAGAGCTGTCTATAGTTCTCGCTTTTCTGGCCAAATTTGTAGCAGGCGGCTGCCAAAGCCCAGCGCGCCTGATCTAGCGGCTTCTCTGCACATAGTTGTTGCGCTAACAAGGTTGCTTGCGAAAATTGTTGTAAAGCCAGCAAAGCCGGCACTTGTTCACTCCGCGCTTCTGTAGCGTCAGTTGCAGTTGCCGCACTTTTTGCGAACCACGTTAATGCTTCGGTAAAAGCTCCGGCTTCACGGCGCAGATAGCCCTTTAGCAATAGCAGGCCGCTATGCGCTGCGTTACGCTTTAGGCCGGTATCAACTATGTGCTCCGCAGTGCTAAAATCGCCGGTTTTCTGTAACTTGTTGGCATACTCCAGATAAACCAGATCGGGTACATTCTGATGCTGCAACGCTATTTTATAGGCATCCAACCAGTGAGTATCTGCAGTTTGCCAGCCTATCTCGGCATATAAGTGCAGCCAGGCGGGATCAGCTGGTGTTAGCTCAAGCTGCTGGTCAATCAGCTGCTTTGCTCGATCAGCCTGCCCTACAGCGCAGTAACACAAAGCCAGCTCCTTGATTGCTGCCGGCTGTTGCCAGAGCTTCAGCATTTCAATGGCAGCAGTAAAATGGCCTTGCTTACGCAATAACTCTGCAGTGAGTAAGCCAATATCGCCGTCATGCAGATGCTGCGCAGCGCCATACTGCAGCAATGCACTGGCTTCATCAAGTTGGCCGATACGCATATATTGCGTGGCCAAAGCCAGCAAGGCAGATTTATGCCCGGGTTGTAAACTAAGCACTTTACGCAGGCATTCAGTCGATGCGTCATAGCGTTGTGCCACACTTAAGAGCAAACCGAGGTTGTACCAGGCATCAACAAAACCGGGCTTTAACGTAATAGCGCGGCGGAATAGCTGCTCAGCTTCTACCGTCTTTTGTTGTTGCCGTTTCAGATTAGCAAAATTATTCAAGACGTCAGCATCAGCCGGATTGAGCTGCATACAAGTATTAAAGCAACGCTCACTGTCGTCGACGTTACCCTGCTTACGTAATGTCAGCGCCAGTAAATGCCAGCCCGCCGGATGACGCGGAGCTGCCCGAGTAATCGCTCTGAGCAACTCTGCGGCTTCAGTAAGGTTGTTGCGTTGATAGCACGACAGAGCCTGTTGAAATAATTGCTGTAATGTCATTTACATACCTTCACCGAACTGCATTTTAAAAGGTTGCTATGCAAACTTATCATCCCGGTATTGTGCAGGGTATACAAGCCAAAACGCTTTAATGTACATCAATAAAACGAAAAATTTCTGACCAGAACAGATAATAAAAAGGAGCCTTGCGGCTCCTTTTTTCATTTGGCAATTAGCTTGCCTGCAGTCACATTAGAACTTAACTACAACGCGGCCGTACATGTAAGTACCGGCTAAGTCGTAAGACGGGCTTACGGTGTTCATGTCGTTGTTGTTAGTGGTGTATGGCGGCTGCTTGTCGAACAGGTTACGCACACCAAAAGTAAAGGTGTAGTTGTCAAAGTAGTAACTACCCTGCACGTCATGATAAATCACAGAGTTTGCATAGTTACTGGTGTTAGTACTGGTTTCCAGATCAACGGTCTGATCATAGGTGCCTGACATAAAGCGGGCAGTCCAGTTCAGGCTCCAGTTATCAGCGGTGTAGCCAGCAGTGAAGTTAGCACGCCATTCAGCAAACGCTGCTGTGGTTTGTTCCCAGTTATCTTCACCGTAGAAACCAGCCAGTTCAACTGTCTCAGCACCAGCAAACGGTTCGTAGTTATACTCGTTCAGATAAGTACCATCTAAACGCAGTTTTACGCGGCCGCCAGCGGCATCAAATGCATAGTTAACGTCAAAGTCAATACCAGTGGTATTGAATGTTGATAAGTTAGCATTCGTTACCAGAATACCCGACATCGCACCTAACACATCACGACGTGGTGAAGTTGGTAACGGAATACGGTCAACTGCCGCAGCACCAATTAACAGAGCACACAGTGGGCTGCTGAAGTTAGCGCTTTCGTAACAGCCGTTGATGATGTTACTGGTACCAGCGGTACCGATACCATTAGTGATTTCGATATCGAAGTAATCTAACGCGATGCTGAAGTTTTCGATAAACTCAGGCGTGTAAACCACACCGAAAGTTAAGCTTTCAGACTCTTCTGGTGTCAGGTTAGGGTTACCACCTGTCAGAGAAGAAGACTGGTTAGACGACAGTGTAAAGTTAGCTGGCAGGCCATCGGCCGCACAGTTTGCTTTTACATTGGCGCTTTGCGTTGCACCTGGTAAGCCATAACCGATACACGGCTCGTTGTACGGCAGGTTAGACTCTTGTTGTGGCGCAAACAGTTCAGTGATGCTTGGTGCACGGAAACCATCAGCACGGGTTGCACGTACTAATAAACCAGAAAACGGCTTATATTCCAGACCGATTTTAGTATTGTTAGTGCGATCCAGGAAGTTGTAGTCAGAGCTACGTATCGCTGCAGACAGGTTCAGAGATTCTACACCTGGTAAATCAGCTAATAAAGGTACGCTAACTTCGACGTAAGCTTCTTCTACATCGTAAGCACCTTCAGTTTTCTCGCCCGCTACCGAGTAAATTTCACCGATAAGAGCAGCGCCGTCAGGCTGGAACAGATACTCTGTCCAACGTTTTTCTACACCAGCAGCCCAGGCAACCGGACCAGCAGGTAATTCAATTGAACCTAAATCACCAGATAAGTTGGCGTTAAACTGTCTGGTACCGCCACGCACTACCGGTGAGTTTGGCAGGAAAGCGTAATCGATCATGTCAGAGGTCAAAGTACCTGCAACAAACGGGTTCCACAGGCCAGGACAAGCTGCATCTGCTGCACACAGTGTAGGATCAGTCAGGTTAGCAAAACGTTTCGGGTTAGCACGACCGAAGTCAACGCGGGTATCAACAAAACGGGTATAGTTATATGACACATCCCATGACCAGCCATTATCCAGGAAGCCATCTAAGCCCAGCACCATGCGGTAGTCAGAGAAATCCTGTGTGAAAGCACGGCCACCGGTTTCTTCCAGACGACGGTTAATAACCAGACGCTCACCGATAGGGTTGTTCGGGTGGTCTGCAGATACTACCTGCCCCCAGAAAGTACCTTCAGCACCCATTAACTGATCTGATTGACGGTTAGTAAAACCACCTTCCATAAACACACGAGTATCATCAGTTAACTGGTAGCTAGCTGCGGCGTTAATAGAAAATACTTCTTGTGGTGTAACCATGTAACTGGCAGTTGCAAAGTTAAACGCATCTGTTGCTGCGTTAAACTTACGCGGTTGGCCAGTAGTCGGGTCAACTACCATACCTGTGAAAGTAGTGCCTGGTGTTAATGACGTCCAGGTACCCATAGCGGTTGTACCAGAACCGAAACACGCTACGCCACCGTTACCGTCATCAGCTAAAGGACATTCAGAGAAGGCACGGTCTTTCTGACCGATAGGGTTACGGTTAGTGTATTCCAGTGACAGTACTACGTTGCCTTTGTCACTTGACGTACCAACAGTCGCAGCCAGCTTGGTGGTTTCACCATCAGCTTCACCTGTCATATCGTATTGAGCAACGAACTCAGCACCTTCGAAGTCAGTTTTAGTGATAAAGTTAACAACACCAGCGATAGCGTCAGAACCGTATACCGTTGATGCACCGTCACGCAGTACTTCAACACGCTCAACGAATGACATTGGGATGGCGTTCAGATCGCTAAATGCAGTACGACGACCATTTACCAGTAACAGCGTACGGCCAGCACCCAGACCACGCAGTGATACTGTTGCACTACCATTACTACCGTTGTTGATGTTTGAACCCTGAGCAGCACCGTTTACAGCTGGCAGTGACTGAACGAATTTTTCTAACGTGGCAAAACCGGCAGTTTCCAGATCTTCAGCAGAGAAAACTGAAATCGGGCTGGCAGTTTCCAGGTCGGTACGTTTAATACGCGAACCAGTTACTTCGATCCGTTCTACTTTTTCAACTACATCTTCTTCAGCTGCATTAACTGATGCGGTAAACGCGGTAGCAGATGCAGCACCAAAGGCGATCGCCAAACGCACTGCTTTGCTTAATTTATTATTCGTATACATGTATTTCTCCCTGGATCACTCTTAGCTAGTGATTCTGTTTTTCTCAGTTACCAACCGTTCATAGCGCCTGGTACTCAGCTCGTCTCGGAAAACCTCCGATTTGTCGCTCCCAGATAATAAACGTAACTTTTCCGTAGGGTCAACAGCTTTACGGAACAAATTGCAATTAAAATTGTCGCTCAACATCTGAATAACATATACACTAAAACAACTGTATAAATACACATAGACGTTATGTTAACAGAGTCGCTGAAAAATCAGATCCGGGCCATTCACGGTAATATTAAAACCGCTTTACCCAACTATCAGCCAAGGGCTGGTCAAAATCAGCTGGTAGCGGAGATAAGTAAGATTATTGCCGGTACTTACCACAAGCATGAACGAATCGGCCTGATTGAAGCCGGCACTGGCACCGGTAAGTCCCTGGCTTATATGTTGGCGGCGATCCCCTATGCACTGGCGCAAAAGAAAAAACTGGTGATAGCAACTGCAACCGTGGCACTGCAAGAGCAACTTGTTAATAAAGATCTGCCTTTTTTTCAAAAACATAGCAAATTATTGTTCGAATTCAGCCTGGTTAAAGGCCGCCAGCGTTATGCCTGCATAGAACGGCTGCGTCAGCAGCAAAAACACCCTGAATTGTTTGCCACAGTAACGACTGCAGAGTTCGACTGGCAGGTATTGCTAGATAAGTGGCAGCAGCGGCAATGGCTGGGTGACAGGGATACACTTGCAGAGCCACTTGCAGAGCCATTGTGGCAGCGCATCGTTGCCGACCCGTTACATTGCAGTAAAGCTAACCGCCGCCATGCCAATTGCCCGTTTCACCTGGCCCGGGCTGAGCTGGAATCGGCCGATGTGTTAGTGGTTAATCATGCCCTGCTGCTGGCAGACTTAGCCCGCGGCAACAGCATTTTGCCCGCACCGGCAGATACCATTTATGTCATTGATGAAGCTCATCATTTACCGCACAGTGCCCGTGAATTTTTTGCAGCTCACGCCCAACTTAACCACAATGACATCTGGCTAGACAAAGCTGGTATTATGTTGCAACAACTGATTGCGCTACTCAGCGCAGCGGTTATGAAAGACATCGTACGGCTGGCAGATAGCTGCAATGAGCTGGCAGCATTGTTAAAGCCTGTTGAACACTGCGTAAAAGCTTTTCAAGCTCGCTGGTTTGCCGATAATAATAGTTTTCGCTTTGTTGATGCCGCCTTACCAAAGGTTATGCAGCAACAAGCTGAAGAGTTAGCAAGCTGTAGCCAAAAGGCTTTAAATCAACTGGAAAAAGTGCAACAACATTTGCAGGAACATATCACTGGACAAAATTTACCGTTAAAACAAAGCCTTAACTTGTTACAAGAGCTGGGTTATCTGCAGCAAAAACTGGAGCAACAACAAGCGCTTTGGCAACTTTATGCCGTAGCCCAGGATAAAAACGTGCAGCAAGCGCGTTGGGTTGAGCAGTTAAATAACCAACAGCTTATTGGCCATGCCAGCCCTTTAGGCGTGGCAGGCAAACTGGAACAACTGCTGTTTAATGATGCTTTTGCTGTAGTGCTGTGCTCTGCCACCCTCACAGCGCTGAATTCTTTCCAATACATTAAATATGATCTGGGCTTAACCAGCTTTGAAGGTGTAAAAACATTGCAGGTCGCCTCACCTTTTGCTTATGCAGAAAAAGGCCGCATTGTGATCCCTAAAATGAACACAGAGCCGACAGAGCAAGCTTATACCGCAGAATTAATCAGTTTATTGCCTGATTTTTTACCCGATAATCAGGCCAGCCTGGTGTTATTTGCCTCGTACTGGCAAATGCAACAGGTTGCCGAGGCGTTGCGAAAGGCTGGCCTGTCGTTATTGGTACAAGGCGAAGCATCACGGCAAGCGTTATTACAATTGCATGGCGAAAACTGTAAACATAACAGGACAAGTATATTATTTGGTACGCAAAGTTTTTCCGAAGGTTTAGATTTGCCGGGAAATTTGCTGACAAATTTAGTTATTACCAAGTTGCCGTTTGCGGTACCGACGTCGCCACTGGAAGAAGCCCTGGCTGAAGCCGTCACTAAAAAAGGCGGTAATGCCTTTTTACAACTGACAATACCGGCAACGTCGAGAAAATTGGTGCAAGCCTGTGGTAGACTGCTGCGGCAAGAACAAGACCAGGGCCGTATCGTAATTCTTGATCGACGCCTGGTGAGTAAGTCGTATGGCAGCGCCATGTTAAACGCACTGCCCCCCTTTTCCCGTAACATTGATTACTAAATAACAGGACAACGCCGTGTTTGACGTTTTGGCAGCTGATCCCAGTCTGTTGGCTATTTTATGTGCGGTTGCCTTTACCGCTGGTTTTATCGACGCTATAGCCGGTGGCGGTGGGTTACTTACGGTGCCTGCACTACTTACCGCCGGTTTGCCACCACATGTGGCGTTGGGCACCAATAAACTGGCCTCAACCTTTGGCTCTTTTACTGCGTCACTGGCGTATTACCGGAAAAAATTATTTAACCCCGTGTTCTGGCGCCGCAGCCTGCTTTACACCGCGATAGGCGCAATACTGGGTACTATAGCGGTAGACCTACTAAGCAAAGAGGCGTTGGAAAAAATCCTGCCGGTCGTTATTTTACTGGCGGCAGTTTACAGCTTGTTTAGCCGTATGCAGCCCGATGACAAACTGGACTTACCGCTGCCAGACAAAAAGCTGTTTTGGCAGCAGCGTGTGCAAGGCCTGACACTGGGTTTTTATGACGGCATAGCAGGCCCGGGCGCCGGTGCGTTCTGGATGGTGTCAACGATGGCGTTGTATCGTATTAATCTGTTGCTAACCTGTGGTGTGGCGCGCAGCATGAATTTTATCAGCAATGGCTTTTCGCTGGTGGCCTTTATTATGCTGGGCCATGTTAACTTTGGTTTGGGTATTGCCATGGGCCTGTGTCTGATGCTGGGCGCCTGGATTGGTGCACATTCGGCAATAAAATTTGGCGGCCGCTTTATCCGGCCGGTATTTATTTGCGTGGTTATCGCCATTGCCGTGCGGCTAGCCTGGCAGGCCTGGAGTAACTAAATGGATTTGCTGGCTACGCTAAAGCATCAGCTGCAACAACTCAGGCAACAGGCCGAACAACTAGATGCCAAGCCCAATGCTGGTAAACCGCAGAACTGGTTTGACAGCAGCCTGTTTAGCTGTCGCTCGCCGCATTTAGCCGATTATGTCGCCGATGCCCAGCGCAACTTGCGACATCTGAGCGACAACACACTGAGCAATGCCAGCCGGCAGCGTCTGGTGCAGCGCCTGAGCGAACAAACCAGCGCCCTGACCCGGGCTTTTCGTAATGTCGATACCCGCCGCACACCCGGCGCTAAAGTAACCAAAGCCAAGGCCGTGCTGCAACAGGTTAGCGCCAGCAGCCAGCAACTGTACCAACAACTTAGCGATACACAGCAGTTTGAGCGCCGCCTGTTGGACATGATAGCCCTGGCTAACCGCGACAATGCCCCGGATGCAGTGCCCAGAACGCTGGCATTACATGCCAGGCTGGGCCGTTGCCGTAAAGCCTTGTCTGAAATAGAGCGGCAAATACAGGATCTGGAGCGTCGTGGCTGATTTTGCGCTGCCAGACTTACCGGCAATGGTCTACCACCCCTGTTACAGCGAACTGGCACTGCCTGAGCGCCATCGCTACCCAATAGACAAATACCGCCAGCTGTTTCAGCGCTTATTGCAGCTGCGGATCCCGGCACAACACTTTACAACTCCGGCAGCGATAACGCCCGACGAGCTCTGCGCAGTGCATTGCCGCAGGTATATTCAAAGCTTGTCAGATGGCAGTATTGATAGCAGAGCGATGCGCCGCATTGGTTTCCCCTGGTCTGCACAGCTATATCAACGTTCACTTTATTCTGTTGGCGGCACAGTGCTAACGGCGCAATTGGCATTACAACATGGTATAGCGCTGCACTTAAGCGGTGGTTATCATCATGCGTTTTATGCCGAAGGCTCAGGGTTTTGTCTGTTTAATGATTTAGTCGTCGCCGCTAAGACCATGCTGCAGCAAGGTGTCGATAAAATCCTGCTGATTGATCTGGATGTACACCAGGGCGATGGCTCAGCGTTGTTGCTAGCAGATGAGCCACGCATTATCAGTTGCTCGCTCCACTGCGAGAAAAACTTCCCCTACCGTAAACAACGTTCTGACTGGGATATCGGCCTGGCAAAAAATTGCCATGACGCTGAATATCTGCAAGCGGTTGAGCAAAGCCTGAGCACTTTGCTTCTGTGGCATAAACCAGATTTGGTGTTATATGACGCCGGAGTTGATATTCACCGTGATGACGAGCTTGGCTTGCTGGATATTTCTACCACAGCATTGTATCAGCGTGATTTACTGGTGCTACAGCACTGTGCCTCACAAAATACTCCGGTTGCTGCGGTAATAGGCGGCGGTTACCAGCGCAACATTGCGGCGCTGGTGCAACTGCATATGCAGTTATTTAAAGCCGCCTTTTCGCTGTGCGGTTCACACTTCGCCGGCAAAATAGAAACCTAAACGCCGTTTTATCTGCGGTGGCAACACTGGCAAGTCAGCTTTGGGCAATAAAAAGGTCGCCATATTAAACAAGTCAGTAAATATGCGGTTTTTCTCGGTAGTGCGCTTTAAATAGTCGTGGCCGGACGAACCACCAGTGCCTATTTTTGTACCGAGCATGCGCTGTACCATCATGGCATGTTTATAACGCCAAATTGTCAGCAGCTCGTCTATTTCAGTCAGGCAGGTAAGCAATTGAAACGGCAGATTAAATACCGGCTCCTCCTGATACAGGCTGATGAATAATGCGCTTAACATCGCGCGCTGGCTTAGCCGGAAAGTGCCATTTTGCTGCAGCTGCTGATATTTGTCTTTATCCAGCAAGGCAGCAAATTTCTCTGCGGTACGTTCAATTTCAGCCAGTTGCAGTTCACGCTCGTGCTCTGCAATTTGTACTATGCCCTGCACAGTACTTTTGTCTTCAGCGAGCATAGCTGCGGTAGCTTGTTGATACATTTGCCAGAAGCTAAAGCCGTCCAGTTCAAGAAACGGCATACGTTCGAGCCATTTTTCAATGCGTTCAAACAAGCTTGGCTGATGTTCCAGTTGCTGTAAAAAAGTACGGTCTTTTTCATTCAGCCGGCTATAAAAAGAGTTTTTATCAAAATCTATACGGAATTCACTCTTTAAACCCAGACCAATTTCGAGCATTTTAAACTGAATACTCTGAAAGCCAGAGGCCGGCACCAGATAGTCACGAAACGACATAAAATCCTGAGCGGTCATCGTTTCCATCACGCCGATCTGCTGGTTCAACAGCTGTTGGATTGTAATAACGCGTTTTAGTTTATGCACGATGCCAGTCAGTTGTTCATCTTTAACTGCTTCGCCGGCAAAAACCTGCAGCACGGCTTCCAGTTCATGCAGTATTTGTTTAAACCACAGCTCGTATACCTGATGCACAATGATAAATAAGGTTTCATCATGGGCTTCATTAGCGTATTTGGCGCTCTCAGGTGCCTGTGCTGTTAATATTTTATCCAGCTGCAGATAATCACCGTAGTAACAGGGAGTGGTATTTTTTTGCATTGTTATTCTTCACTTAAAAAGTACTGCGCGCATTGTAGCAGCCGCGCAGCGCAACTCAATCTTTCGGTGGAGTTTTAGGCAAAAGCTGATTATGCTTGCCTGAGCAACAGCTAACGCGGAGCAAAACATGAAACTGGATGACGATATTCATAACTATTACGAAAAGCTAACGCTGGATCATATTGTTGAATTGGGGCTGGATAGCGAAAAAGACGACGAATATCTGGCAGATTTATGTTGTATCTCGCTGAATCTATTACCGCCGCGTTATATTCGCTACGAAGTGGATATGGCGTTTTATCTGCCACAAAGTGAGCGATTTGAAATGCAGATGAAAGTAAAAGAAGCGGTAACACGCGCCAGACAATTTCTTGACAGCAATGTCTGAGCACGACAAAAAACCAGAACTGTCAGAGGCACCGCCACAGATCCAATTGGCGGTTGACCTGATTATGCTGTTGGAACAGCATCAGCTGGACGCTAAACTGGTATTGGATGCGCTGGAGATTGTTAAACAGGATTTTACCCGAAAGCTAAATTTGGGTGGCAACCCCACCAGCCACATCCCGGCACATACGTCATAAACTGTGGCTGCTTCCTTCCGGACCTGACCAGGTTCGCTTACTAGTATTGCGAGAGGACCAATGGGGTTACCATTGCGCTGCTGAATATTCAGCAGGCGCGCATTATGCAAAAAAGCCCTTGCCGTTGCAAGAGCGTATCGTGTTAAACCTTAAATGCGGCAGCTTGCGACTGCAACTTCGCCGCCAATTGCGCCAGCATATCGCTGGCTTCGGCACTTTGTCGTGCGCTGTGGGTTACTTCACTGATACTGACGGTAAACTCACTGATATTTTTACTGATGTCCTCGGCGACGATAGTTTGCTGCTCGGTAGCGGTGGAAATTTGCACATTCATGTCCACGATAGCTGCAACAGAGTTTTTTATTTGTTCAATAACGGCGGCCGCACTGCTGGCATTTTCGACACTGCTGTCGGCAAAGCGGCCTGACTCACTCATTGACGCAACCGCTTGTTTAGAAGAGCTTTGCAAGTTATCTATCATCCCCTTAATTGACTCAGTGGCTTTTTGGGTATTAGTGGCCAATTGTCTGACCTCATCGGCAACCACGGCAAAACCACGACCAGCATCTCCTGCCCTGGCCGCTTCAATCGCAGCATTGAGCGCCAACAGATTCGTTTGCTCGGCTATAGTACGGATAACGGCCAGCACCTGGGTAATCTTTTCGGATTCGGAATTAAGCTGGCCAATTACGTTGCCGGCATCGGTCAGGGTAACGGACAGTTGCTCAATCGAGCTCATATTCTGCATGACACGGGCAAAACCATCCTGCGAATAGCTGTCTGCTTCATTGGCTTGTTCAGAAGTGCGCAATGCGCTATTGGCCACCTCCTGAATAGCAGCCGACATCTGCGTTACTGCTGTGGCAATTAAATTCGCTTTTTGCTCCTGCTCCATCGCAGTACTGCTTACCTGTTCACTAATATGGCTCATTTCCTCTGAGGCAGCAGCAAGTTGGGTAATGGCCTGGCCCAAATCGGCAAAAAACTGCTGTAGTCGCTGCAAGGTCAGGTTAAGCGCCTGCGACGTGGCGGCAATTTCATCCTTGCCGCGCACCTCGGCTCGTAAGCGCAAATCCAGGTCATTACCCACACCGGCAATACAGCCTTGTAGTAACCGCAACGGATGCTGAATAGAGCGGTAAATAAACCAGCCTAATAACGCCAGGCAGACAAAGACCACCACCAAAATGATACCGAAGAGTAAACTAAAGCTTTGATACTGCTGCTGGGCTAGCTGGCGAAACTTATCGGCTTCTTCCAGTTGCAACATGATAAGTTTATCCAACGCACTGCTGAGTGGATCGGCGACCTGGTACAGCGCCTGATTAAACGCATCGGCGTTTTCACTGCGCAAGCTGTTGTCACTAAGCTGACGCTGATAGCGGGCAATAGCCGACAGAAAGGGCGTCATTTTCTGCTCTGCATCGGTAACAAGGCGGGATTCTTCAGCAGTAAGCTCGGTTTGCTTATAGGCGCGCCAGGCTGTTTCTGCACTGTTTAAAGCCTGGTTAAGATTGGCCAGTGCGGTTGTGTTATCCTGAATTTGGCCGCGATATTTGTGCAAGGTGTCTACTGCAGTAACCGCATAAGCATCTGACACCTGTTTAATTTGCTGCAGCGGCTTTACCCTGTCCATGTACAGGCTATTAATCCCCTGATTTAACAGCTGCATTTCTTGCAGCGCCACCCAGGTGACAAACAGCAAGATAACCAGCGGTACTGCTGCCAATACCGCCAGCCGGCTTTTTACCGAAAAATTATTTAACATCTGCTGACCTTCCTTACCTATGTTAGCTGTTAACATTTAGCATAGGTCAGTTCTGTCATTCGACCATTTGTTTTTCAGTACTTTATAAAAAATTTTCCCGCTTGAATAACATCGGTTATAACCAAAGCCCGGTCCGGGGCGATTCAATCGCCGGACGCTAACACCTGCCGGTAACGCTGCAGCAACACTTTAACCCGCTGCTGGTTGTCCGGCCCCAGACGCAACATCAGCTTTTGTGCTGCAGGCAGCTGCTCTAACTGCGGATCGGCAAATTCATACATCACCGACGGCCTTTGCAGTTGCAACGGATACTGCAGCTCAGGTGTGGCTAATAACAGGTCAATCGCCTGCAGCAGACGGTTTTTAAACAACTCATCGGGGTAGCCCAGATCGGCAAAGGCTTGTTGCAACAGCGGTTCGTAACGGTTAAACAAAGCAACCATCTGCTGCGGTGGCACACTTTCCAGTAACTGAATATAAGGCTGGTAGCGGGCAAAACTGGCTTCATCAAGCTGCAAAGGTTTACCTGCCGGTACACTAAAGCGCTGCGATAAAGGTTGCAGCAGTGGATGACCGCTTGCCAGTTGGCCCTGGGCAATATTGTCTGCTTGTACAACCAGGTTGCGCAACATCTCTTCAGTTACAAATAAATTGGCCAGTCCGGGCCGCCAGTTCAAAGCTAACAGCCGCTGGGTTACTTCAGCATCAGAGTTATCCAATGCAGGCAAAGGTGGTTCAGCAATAGCCTCAGGCTCAACCGCAACAACAGGGTCTGGCTCTGGTTGAGCCGCGCGCTCAGTTGCTACGACCGGCTCTGTGGTTGTATCAGCTGCCGGCTCAGACGGCGTCACCGGCTGCGTCACTATAGGTGGTGTCTCTGAGGGCAAGATCGGAGCCGGCTCATCTTTGGCCAGTAACAACCACAGCGCAACCACAATAGCGATAATGACAACGAAAATGCCAAGGTAAAAGAAAGTCTGGTTGTTGCCTGTTTTTTGCTCTGTCATAACGACCTCTGTGTCTGGTGCCAGTAATATGGTGAGAAAGCATTGCATTCTTTATTAAATCCAGCAATATACTTAGCAATGAGCCTGTAAAGGGAAAAAAGTTCAACCTTGCTATGTCAGACAACGACGTAAACCCGCGCCGCAAAACGGCTTTAATGCTTACCGGCGGTGGTGCCCGCGCCGCCTATCAGGTTGGAGTGCTTAAAGCCATCGCGCAGCAATACCCCCGTAGCAGTAAACTGCCGTTTCAGATCATCTGCGGTACATCAGCCGGTGCGATAAATGGCACTGCTCTGGCCTGCTATGCGTCTTGTTTTCACCTGGGTGTAAAAAAGGTGGAATGGATCTGGCGCAATTTCCATACGAATCAGGTGTATTATTCCGATTATCTGCGCGTGTTCCGGCAAATTATGCGCGGTATGTTCAGTGCCTTTCAGGCTGACTACGCCAACAAAACGGCGATAAGTTTGCTCGATAATAAACCGCTGCGTCAGCTATTAACTAAGGTTCTGGATTTAAAGCGTATCGACCGTAATATCGTCGGTGGCTACTTATCCAGTGTGTCGGTTACCGCTTCTTGTTATAGCAGTGGCGATTCTATTACATTTTTTCAGTCCGACAACGCCACCGAATGGCGCCGTGCCAAACGTTGCGGCCAGCGCACTTTGCTTGGTGTACATCACCTGATGGCCTCGGCCGCCATTCCGCTGGTATTTCCGTCAGTGCGTATTCATCAGCAGTATTTTGGCGACGGCTCGGTAAATCAGCTGGCACCGTTAAGCGCGCCGATTCATCTGGGCGCCGATAAAATCATGATCATTGGCCTGGCCGACCCACGCAAAAATGAACTGAGTCAGCGCATGTTACATCATCCTGACTTAGCCAGTATTGCAGGCCACTTGCTTGATACTGTCTTTGCCGATACGCTCAATTCTGATTTAGAGCGCATGCAACGGGTAAATAACACCATCGCGTTAATGCAAAAACACAATGTAGCGTCCGACTTAAAACCAATTCAAAGCTTGCTGATTAACCCAAGCCAGAATTTGGCTCAACTGGCCAGTGAGCATTTCTTGCAACTACCGATGCCAGTGCGTACCCTGCTACGTTTAACCGGTATTCGCCAACATTCAGACTCCAGCCTGGCCAGCTATCTGTTATTCGAGCAACAATACACCCGTCGTCTGATCCAGCTGGGCTATGAAGATGGCTGCAATCAGATGGAAACTATTATGCAGTTTCTTGCCGAATAAGCCGCCAATAGCTTGACGACGTTAGCCAACCCCAGCGGCAGCACGACATAAACACTTGTATTTAAATACAAAATATAATTGGCCCGCTATTTGCTTTGTACAGGCAAAGCAAATAGCGGATTGTCACTATGGAATACCTGTTAGTTCAAGATGTCGCGTTAAACTCAGCGCCCAGCTATGCAGCACTATCCAAGGTGCAACATTGGCAGGATTTACCCCAGTGTGCGGAGCAAAGTCTGGTTAGCCAGTTACAAACCACGTTGGATCTGCAACAACAACTGAATATAGTGTCGATGGCCGCAGGCAAAGTTTTGCCGCTGTCGTCTATGCAGTTAAAAACCTCGGTCGGTTGCTTTTCAGCCAGCGGATCGCAGCAGGCTGATTTTGAATACCGTTCCGTGCTGGTGTTAAACCAACAATGTCTGGCCGAAGTCACCTACCATAGCGAGTACGCATTTACGCCGCTGATCCAGCGCGAATTGTTGTTGCTGGAAAGTGAGTGGCTCTTTGCGCTGCGCAATGCCCTGGTGGTGGTGCGACTGCAGCAACTGGCAATGCGCGACACCCTGACCGGCCTGGGTAACCGCCGGTATTTTGACGATGCGTTTAATAGTGCCACCCAGCTGGCCAGACGAAATAACAGCCATCTGGCGCTGCTACTGCTGGATCTTGATAACTTTAAACAAGTTAATGA
The DNA here is from genome assembly GCF_036984005.1 of Rheinheimera muenzenbergensis. Lineage (NCBI taxonomy): Bacteria > Pseudomonadati > Pseudomonadota > Gammaproteobacteria > Chromatiales > Chromatiaceae > Rheinheimera > Rheinheimera muenzenbergensis. Next base: position 57,681 of record NZ_JALAAR010000010.1, on the reverse strand, counting down.
CAATGCCGGCCATGCCGCTGGCGACGAAGTATTACTGGCTGTTGCCAACATTATGCGTGATACCCTGCGTGCTTCTGATCAATTGTTTCGCTTTGGCGGCGACGAATTTGCCGTACTGCTGGCAGGTCAGGAGGCAGACAGCGCTGAGCTGGTAGCCCGACGGGTTGTTAAGGCGATTAATCAGCATCATATCTGTCAGGACTATAAGGTAAGCGCCAGTGCTGGCCTGGCCGTTTTAAAACCAGAGCAGGACAAAGCACTATTGTTTAGCGCCGCTGATGCAGCCCTGTATCAGGCGAAAAATGCCGGCAAAAGCACAGTACGGGTGGCCTAGCATTCAACAATGCCAGCTCACCCAGTAGCTGGCCTGTTCCGCCGCCACAGCAGAGCCATAACCGGCCACCAGCTGTAACTGGCCATCAACCAGCAACAGAGGTGTGCGTGCGCGTTGCCATGGCGCTACCTGCCACAGTTTAAACCATTGCTTTAACGGCTTGCTATGCGCTGCACCATAAGGCTTAAAACGCAAGTTTAACTGGCCAAATACTATTTCGGTGTTGCCGGCACCAAGTGGCATAGCGTTATCGCCAGGTTCAGCCGAAAAAAGCAGACGACCGCACTGATCGGCTAACACGATTTCAGCATCGCCTTGCCAAGTGAGCTGTTGCAAAGACGGCCGGCACTGCTGCTCGCTCAGCAGATGCAGCTGCTGAGCAAAGCGGCGCAACTGGTATTGCTCTAACTGCAACATCGGGCTGGCGTCCTCTCTGGCCGCTATGACATCAGAGTGCAGAATATCCAGCCACTGGCTGGACGGGTTTAGCTGCCACTGCTTTAGCCAGCGGCGGATAATATAGTTTTGCCGCACAATACTGAACTTACGCAATTCAGCTAAACATAAATTGCCATTTACCACACAACGTTGCAGATCGGCGTCACTGTATTCCTGCAACAACTGCTCTAGCTGCTGCATATTATCCATGCTGCGGCCCACACTTCGAATAAAATGCGGCCAGCGCTCAGTTAGCAATGGCGTAATCTGCTTGCGGATAAAATTACGTTCAAAGCGCTGGTCGCTATTGCTGTCATCTTCAACCCAGCTAAGCTGCTGCGCCAAAGCATATTGCTGCAGTTGCTGGCGGCTAATACCCAGCAGTGGCCGCTGTAGGTGCCCTGCCGCAAAAGGCCGCACCGCTTTAATACCGCCCATGCCGGTAACTCCGGCACCGCGTTTAATAGCCAATAGCAAGCTTTCAAACTGGTCATCGGCATGGTGCGCCGTCAACAACAGATGCTGCGCTGAGCTGACAAATTCAGCCAGCGCACCATAGCGGGCGGTGCGAGCCTTAAATTCGAGATTGTCGCGGCCAGCCAGCTCTACCTTACGCTGACTAAAGCGAACGTTACGCACAGCACACTGCTGGGCACAAAACGCTGCCCAGTCTTGAGCATGCTGGCTGATACCATGATTAATATACACGGCCTGCAATTCAAAAGGCTGCTCAGCCCGGGCCTGGCTCAGCAAGTGCAATAACACCATTGAGTCCAGGCCACCGCTAAGCGCCAGCACTACGCAATGCTCTGACGTTAATGACAGCTGCTGCAGCAAAAATTGGCTACTGAGTTCAGGCATAGTTAATTCTGAGATTAAGATAAGGCCGACAGGCTAGCATAAAATAAAAAACCAGTGCAGTGGCACTGGTTTTTTGTTGTCTTTTCGGTTTAACAATAGCCGTAAGACATTAAGCGTTGATAGCGGCTATCGAGCAATTCTTTACTGCTGAGCTTTTGCAGTTTTTGCAGATCTTTTAACAGCGCTTGCTTCAAGGTTTGCGCCATTTGCTCCGGCGAACGATGAGCACCACCAAGTGGCTCTGGCACTACTTCGTCAATCAGTTTCAACTCTTTAATTCGGCCGGCTGTAATACCCATGGCTTCGGCAGCCAGGGGGGCTTTTTCGGCACTTTTCCACAGAATGGATGCGCAGCCTTCCGGCGAAATTACCGAATACGTGCTGTACTGCAACATATTAACTTTGTCGCCGACACCAATAGCCAGTGCGCCGCCAGAGCCGCCTTCACCGATCACAGTACAAATAATTGGCACCTTTAAGCCTGCCATCACTTTTAAGTTGCGGGCAATAGCTTCAGATTGGCCACGCTCTTCAGCACCAATGCCCGGATAAGCGCCGGGCGTGTCAATAAAGGTGACGATCGGCAGATTAAAGCGTTCAGCCATTTCCATTAAGCGTAAAGCTTTACGGTAACCTTCCGGGCGTGGCATACCAAAGTTACGCTTAATCTTTTCGCGCGTATCCCGGCCTTTCTGATGACCTATCACCATTACAGCAGTATCACCCAGCCGGGCGGTACCACCAACGATGGCCTGATCATTAGCAAAAGTGCGGTCACCACAGAGCTCGTCGAAATCGGTAAACATATACTGCAGGTAATCCAGCGTATAAGGCCGCAGTGGATGACGCGCCAGCTGCGCCACTTGCCAGGCACCGAGCTCAGAGAAGATTTTCTTGGTCAAACCCTGGCTTTTTTCTTTTAGTTTGTTGATCTCTTCTTCCAGGCCCAGATCGTAGTCACCATTACGGCTGACGTTACGTAATTCGTCTATTTTTGCTTCAAGTTCAGCAATTGGTTGCTCAAACTCTAAATAATTCAGCATCATCGACTGTCACTACCTAATTAATTAAATTCCAGTTCTATTGTTGCCAGTTGCTTTAACTGATGCAACAGAGCATCGGCCGGCGTTACCCACCACTGCGTTCCAAGCTGTAACGTGACTTCGCCTTCCTGGCGTTGATAGCATAGTTTAACCGGTACTGTACCGGCGTTAAACTCGCCCAGTACCTGCTGTAATCTTTGCAGGTAATTGTGGTCTATTTGCTGCGATTGTACAGTGATATTCAGAGATCGCAGAGACTTTTCCCGTACTGCCGTGATCTCGTTAACATCGCGGCCGGTCATTGTAAGGCCGCCATTAAAATCATCAAAGCTGACCTGTCCCGTTATCACTAAAATATGGTCTTTTTGTAACAGTTGTTCGAAGTTTTCCAGCAGGTCAGGAAAAAACCGCACATCTAGCCGGGCCGATTTATCATCCAGGGTGACAATCGCCCAGCGGCGGCCTTTTTTGTTGATCATTACCCTTACCGAAACCACTAAGCCAGCCACGGTGACACTTTGATCTTTTCGGGTAGGTTGCAAATCAACCAGCCGGCAATTCACATAACGTGGGATCTCCGCCAGATATCGGTTTATGGGGTGGCCGGTAAGGTACAAGCCCAGAGTTTCACGCTCGCCATCCAGCCAGACTTCATCCGGCCAGGGTTCAACTTGCTTAAAGGCAGCCGCCGCGTCATCCGGCTCCGGGCTGAGTAAGCCGAATAAATCATCCTGCCCCACGGCTTGCGCTTTGGCATGTTGCTCGGCGGCCTTCATCGCTTCTTCCAGGCTGGCCATCAATGCCGCCCGGTGCGGGCCTAAACGGTCCATAGCGCCGGATAAAATCAGCTTTTCCATCACGCGACGATTCAACCGCTTCAGATCTACCTTGGCGCAAAAATCGAATAAATCATTAAACTGGCCGTGCTGTTGCCGCGCTTCAATAATGGCCTCTATCGGCCCTTCACCTACGCCTTTAATGGCCCCGATACCGTAGACAATGTGACCCTGAAGGTTAACGGTAAATTTGTACAGTCCGGTGTTAACATCCGGCGGGATCAGCGTCAGCTTCATGCGCTCGCATTCATCTACCAGCGTGACAATTTTGTCGGTGTTATCCATATCGGCTGACATTACTGCCGCCATAAACTCAGCCGGAAAGTGTGCTTTCATCCACAGCGTCTGATACGACACCAGCGCATAAGCGGCAGAGTGCGACTTGTTAAAACCATAACCGGCAAATTTCTCTACCAGGTCAAAGATTTTAATCGCCAGCTCAGGATCTATACCATTTTTTGCCGCACCATCCTGGAAGGTGTCGCGCTGCTTGGCCATCTCTTCCGGCTTTTTCTTACCCATAGCACGGCGCAGCAAATCGGCGCCACCAAGTGAGTAGCCTGACAGCACCTGGGCGATCTGCATAACCTGTTCCTGATACAGGATAATGCCGTACGTGGGTTCCAGAATAGGTTTTAACGAGTCATGCTGCCAGGTGGCATCCGGGTAAGAGATTGCTTCGCGGCCACGTTTACGGTCGATAAAGTTATCTACCATACCTGACTGCAAAGGCCCGGGCCGGAACAAGGCCACCAGAGCGATCATATCTTCAAAACAGTCGGGTTGCAGACGGCGGATCAGATCTTTCATACCGCGCGATTCCAGCTGAAATACCGCTGTGGTATCCGCTTTCATCAGCACATCGTAACTCTTACGATCGGTTAGCGGTATTTTGTTTACATCGACCAGCGGCTTGCCCTCTCGCTGCAACCGCTCATTGGCCATATTCACTGCCCACTGTAAAATGGTCAGCGTACGCAAACCCAGAAAGTCGAACTTAACCAGACCGGCGTATTCAACATCGTTTTTATCAAACTGAGTTACCGGGTTGTTGCCCTCATCGTCGCAGTACAGCGGAGAAAAATCGGTAATTTTGGTCGGCGCTATAACCACACCACCGGCGTGTTTACCGGCGTTACGGGTTACCCCTTCTAACTGGCGCGCCATATCAATCAGGTCTTTAACATCCTGATCCTGCTCGTACAGCTCGGGCAAACGCGGCTCTTCTTTAAAAGCCTGCTCCAGTGTCATACCTGGCGTTGGGGGTATCAGCTTTGAGATACGATCGACAAAACCATAAGGATGGCCAAGTACCCGGCCGACATCACGAATTACCGCTTTGGCCGCCATAGTACCAAAAGTAATAATTTGCGATACCGCCTCGCGGCCATACATGTCAGCAACGTGTTCTATTACTTCATCGCGCCGGTCCATGCAAAAATCGACGTCAAAATCCGGCATCGACACCCGCTCAGGGTTTAAGAAACGCTCGAACAGCAGGTCAAATTCCAATGGATCCAGATCGGTAATTTTCAGGGCATAAGCTACCAGCGAGCCCGCACCAGAGCCCCGGCCCGGGCCAACCGGTATGTCGTTGTCTTTGCTCCACTGAATAAATTCCATTACCACCAGAAAGTAACCGGGAAAGCCCATCTGGTTAATTACGTCCAGTTCAATCTGCAGGCGTTCGTCATAGGGCGGTCTCTTATCAGCACGGACGCTGGCATCAGGAAACAGTTGCAGCAATCTGTCTTCAAGCCCCTCACGTGACTTCATGACCAGAAAATCCGCATCAGTCATGCCGCCGGTAGGGAATGCCGGTAAGAAGTATTCCCCCAAACGAATAGTCACATTACAACGTCTGGCAATTTCAACTGAGTTTTCCAGCGCTTCGGGTAAGTCAGCAAATAGCTGCTGCATTTCCTCTGCTGACTTTAAATACTGCTGATCTGAATAGTTTTTTGGCCGGCGCTTATCGTCCAGCGTATAGCCGTCGTGGATCGCCACCCGAATTTCATGGGCGGCAAAATCACCCGGTTGTAAAAATACTACCTCGTTGGTGGCAACTACCGGTAAGTCATGTTGTTCAGCCAGCATAACGGCTTGCTGAATATACAATTCTTCGTCGGCACGTCCGCTACGGGTCAATTCCAGATAAAACCGCTCAGCAAAATGTTGCTGATAAAACTGCAGCAATTGCTGTACCGTCTGCTCGTTTTGTTTCAGCAGCGCTTTACCCAGCAAGCCGTCTTTGCCGGCCGACAGCACTATTACACCTTCGGCAAATTCTGCCAGCCAGTCATGTTCAATTTGCGGTTTGCCATCAACATGACCGCGTAAATAGGCTTTGGAAATCAGGTTACACAGATTTTGATAGCCGGCATTGTTAGCCGCCAATAGCAAAATACGGCTGGTTTCACTGCCAAACAGCGGGTGTAATACGTAACAGTCAACACCAATAATTGGCTTAATACCGGCATCATGTGCAGCACTGTAAAAACGCACCAGGCCGCAAAAGTTCATTTGATCAGTCAGCGCCAGCGCCGGCATATTTTGTTTTTGCGCCGCTTTTACAATGGGTTTTACTTTGGCGACTCCGTCAATCATCGAAAAGTCGCTATGTACACGTAAATGGATAAAGGCCGGTTGACTCATAAGCCTTGTTGCTCCAGTACCAGCCGCACAGGTTTAAAGCTGCGCCTGTGCTGCGGTAACACGCCGTGTTGTGCTATCGCCGCCAGATGAAATGCGGTCGGGTAACCTTTATGATCAGCAAAACCAAATTGCGGGTGGGCCTGATGCAGCGCCTGCATTTCCGCATCGCGTGCGACCTTGGCAATAATTGACGCCGCACTGATCTCCGGTACCAGCGCATCACCTTTAACCACAGCTGTCGCCGGGATGCCGAATTCTGTCGTGCGGTTGCCATCTACCAGCACCCAGTCTGGCTTAATCGTCAATGCCGCCACAGCACGGCGCATCGCCAGCATAGTGGCGTGCAAAATATTTAACTGGTCAATTTCATGTGGCTCAGCCCGTCCCAATGCCCAGCATAACGCCTGCGCCTTAATCAGTTCAGCCAGCTCGGCTCGGCGCTTTTCACTGAGTTTTTTCGAGTCGTTCAGGCCATTAATGGGTTTGGCTGGGTCCAGGATCACGGCAGCAGTGACAACGGCACCAATCAAAGGGCCACGGCCAACTTCGTCGACACCGCAAATCAGTTGAACATCAGGGCGTTGGTACTGCATCATCTTTAACTACCTGTAAAATAGCCTGCGCCGCTTTGGCGCTGGCATCGCATTTAATGCTCTGGTGCAAGCGGCAATACTCGGATAGCAAGGCTTCGCGTGATGTTGTTAATTGCGGCAGCATGGCGGCGACTAATGCCTGTGGCGTTACCTGCTGTTGCAACAGCTCTGGTACCATGCCGCGTCCGGCCAGTAAGTTAGGCAGACTAAAATGTGCCAGTTTCACCAACCGCTTACCAATCTGATAGGTTAACCAGTTGGCACGGTAGGCCACAACCATTAAACACTTAGCCAACATGGCTTCTAATGTTGCGGTACCCGAAGTAATAAAGGTGGCATCAGCGGCTAACAATACCTGCCGTGCCTGGCCGGTAAATTGCTGAATAACTAAATCCGGTGCTATTTGCTGCTTTAGCCGATTAAACTGTTCAGCTTTTGCCGATGTAACCATATTCGTTACAAACTGCAAGTCTGGCAGCTGCTGTTGTAATAATAATGCCGCCTGCAGAAAATCTGGCGCCAGTAATTTGATTTCATTAGTACGGCTACCGGGCATAATGGCGATTACAGTTTTGGCCGGATCTAAGCCCAGTTCAGCTTTAGCTGCGGCTTTGTCGACACAGAGCGGCATCGCATCGGCCATGGTATGGCCGACAAAGGTGCAGGGTACCTGATATTTGTCGTAAAAGGCTTTTTCGAACGGTAACAACGACAACACCATATTGGTGGCTGCTGCGATTTTAAAAATGCGTTTATGCCGCCAGGCCCAGACCGACGGGCTGACATAATGTACTGTCTTAATACCTGCCTGTTTTAACTGCAGCTCAACCGGCAGGTTAAAATCAGGGGCGTCTATACCAATAAACACATCGGGCTTATCAGCCATTAACGCAGATAGAATTTCACGTTTTACCTGCAGCAACCGTGGCAGCCGGCCCAGCACTTCCACTATGCCCATTACTGCCAACTCTTCCATGTCAAACAGGGCGGTAAAACCCAGCGCCTGCATGCGCGGCCCGCCAATGCCATAAAACACGGCATCAGGATGGGTGACCTGGAGTGCAGTTATCAGATCGGCACCTAAAATATCGCCGGAGTGTTCCCCGGCGATAATGGCTATTTTAAGCGGTTTACGCAGCGGCATCAGCGCACTATGCCTCTGCTGGCGTTGGCGATAAAGTCGGTAAACAGCTTAAGCTCAGGCACTGTAGCTGCTTTATCTTCCAGCGCAGCTAAGGCTTCAGCTACAGTTTGTCCTTTGCGGTACACTTCTTTGTAAGCCCGGCGGATTTCCAGCAGCGCTTCGTTGCTATAACCCCGCCGCTTTAAGCCTTCAGTATTAATACCTGCCGGTACGCACGGCGCACCATGCACCATCAGGTAGGGTGGTACATCTTTGAGCACGATAGAGCCACCACCGCAAAAGCTGTGTGCGCCTATATGTACAAACTGATGTACGCCAGTCATGCCACCTAAAATGGCCCAGTCACCCACATGCACATGACCGGCGGCCTGAGCGCCACTGGCAAAAATGGTATGGCTGCCAATTACGCAGTCATGCGCGACATGAGTACTGTTCATAAACAGGTTGTGGCTGCCAATAATGGTTTTACCCTGATCCTGCACCGTGCCACGATGCACTGAGCAACCTTCACGAAATACGTTGTAATCACCAACAATAAGCTGGGTGGCTTCGCCTTGGTATTTTTTATCCTGACAAGCTTCACCAATACTGGCAAACTGGAAAAAATGGTTACCTTTACCAATGATGCTGGGGCCTTTAATGGCGACATGCGATTCCAGCACACAGTCATCGCCTAACACCACATCATGGCCAACGTAGCAAAAGGGACCGACTTTAACATTACTACCAAGCCGGGCGCTTGCTTCAATTACTGCTGTAGGATGGATCACGTTATAGTTCTCTTCTGGCACACATCAGCTCAGCTGAGCAGACAACCTGGCCATCAACTTTTGCTTCGCCGTAAAACTTCCACATGTTGCGGCGTTCTTTTAAAAATTTCACTTCTAAAATCATAGTGTCACCAGGCACTACAGGTTTTTTAAAGCGGGCATCGTCAATGGCGGCAAACAAGTACAGCTCATTTTCTGAACGCTCGGCCACGGTTTTAAAGCCCAAAATGCCGGTAGCTTGTGCTAACGCTTCCAGAATCAACACCCCTGGAAAGATAGGCAGGCCAGGAAAATGGCCGGTGAAAATAGGTTCGTTGATGGTCACGTTTTTCAACGCCGTCAGGCTTTCACCTGGCGTAAAGTCCAGCACTCTATCAATAAGTAGAAACGGGTACCGGTGTGGCAATAAAGCCATAATTTCCTGAATTTGCAGGCTGTTTAATTGATTAGCCAAAGCTAGTCCTCTGTTATTTTATCGGCAGCCGGGGTGCAACCCAAAGTTGCAACCTGATGCTCCAGCTGCTTTACACGTTGATACAGTTGTTCAATCTGCCGTAGTTTTGCAGTATTTTTGCGCCACTCAACATTAGTTGTGGCCGGAAATCCTGACGAGTATACGCCTTTTTCAGCAATTGACTTGGTTATCATAGCCATACCTGTGATATTTACCCCATCACAAATGTCTATGTGGCCATTGATACACACTGCACCGCCAATAATGCAGTAACGACCAATTTTAGTACTGCCGGCGATAACAGTACAGCCGGCAATAGCGGTATGATCGCCAATTTGCACGTTATGCGCAATTTGGCATTGATTATCAATAATAACGTTATTGCCAATCCGGGTATCTTCTATTGCGCCCCGATCGATAGTAGTACTGGCCCCTATTTCACAATCATTGCCAATCAGCACAGTGCCGGTTTGCGGAATTTTAATCCAGCGTCCGCGCTCATTGGCAAAGCCAAAGCCATCAGAGCCAATGACTGCGCCACTGTGCACTATGCAGCGCTCACCCAGTTGTACGTTATGATACACACTAACATTGGCCCACAAACGGCTGTCTTTACCAATGCGGGTACCTTGGCCGACAAAGCAACCGGCGCCTACCTGGACGTTATCTTCCAGCACTACACCGGCTGAGATAACAGCATTAGCAGCCACTGCTACGCCCGTACCTAAGATTGCAGAGGGATCAATAACAGCTGTGGGATCGATAGCTATCGCTGCGGCAGGAGTTGAGTCCAGCCACTGTGCAACCCGGGCAAAGGCGACATAAGGGTCTTTGACTATTAATGAACTGACGCCTGGGGGCACAAAGGGTAAATCTGCTGAGGTAATTAACACAGCGGAAGCATTGGTTAGGCTTAAAAACTTACGATACTTGCTGTTAGCTAAAAAACTAATCTGGCCGCTGCCAGCATTTTCCAGCGTGGCAACAGCAACGATGCTGCATGCAGCATCGCCTTGCAGCTGAGCATCAAGTTGCTCAGCCAAATAAGCTAAAGTGCACGCCGTCATTATTTTGCTTTGCTAACCTGGGTCGCAACAGCTTCAGAGATATCATATTCTGGTTTGGCATACACGGCAGCGCCAGAGTTTAACACCAGATCAAATTTTTCCCGCTCGGCAACAACATCAATTGCGGTTTTGATCAGAGCTAAAATTTTATTACGCTCTTCGGCCTGACGGTTGCGGATTTCTTCATCCAGGGGCCGCGCCAGTTGCTCGTATTGTTGACGTTGTGTCGTCAGAGTAGTTTTTAAGCTGTCTTGCTGCTCAGTGCTCATAGTCGGGCCATCGCGGCGTAACTTTTCGATATTAAAGTTAATATCTTTTTCCAGCTTATTTACCGCTTCAACGCGCTGGGCAAATTCACTGCGAATGGTTTCCTGCAGAGCAGCAGATTGTGGGATTTTAGCCGCGACAGCCTGCACATCAACATAAGCAATTTTCATTTCTTTGGCAGCTGCGTTGCCCGCTACCAGTAAGCCAGCTAGCAACACCAGAGCACATTTTACTACTTTTGTATTTAACATCTTTTGTTCCCTATTTTTCTAATCTAGAAAGTTGTACCAATATTAAAACTGAAGTTTTCCTGCAAATCACCTTCCTGCTTTTTAATAATTTTCGCCAGGCTGAAGGTTAGCGGGCCCATGGGCGAAATCCACTGCAAAGATACACCAGCTGTAGCGCGAATCAACCCCGGATCGGCATAATCAATCAGGCCTGGTTGACGTTGACCATTTTGCAGTTGGGTCAGGCCGGCATAACGGTCTATATCAAATTCAGTATCCCAGACATTACCGGCATCGACAAAAATACTGGTGCGCACGGAATTTCGATAATCGTCACTTAAAAATGGGGTGGGTGTAATAAGCTCCAATGTCGCCACAGCCATAGCATTACCGCCAATAGAACGCTGAGATACCTGGTAATGGTCATCTTCAGGTCCGGTTGGGAAGCCACTTTGGCCGCTGCCTGGTAAGCCCGGCACCGAGTCTGCGCTGCGGAATATCGCATGCGGCCCGATAATACGGCTTTCAAAACCACGCAGGTTGCTACCACCTGCATTAAAGTTTTCGGTAAACGGCAGGGTAAAATCATAGCCTTCATCGCTACCATAACCGTTGCCATAACCCAATTCTACCTTACTGAGGAACGACCAGCTGTGATCGTTGCTCAGCGGAATATAGTTGCGGGCTTCAAATACCATTTTATAGTATTTCAAATCTGAGTTGGGTGTGGTGGCTTTAACCGTTGCACCGAGATAATGACCAGCCGTTGGAAACAAACCGCGGTTTAACGTGCTTCGCACCCAACCAGCCGACAATTCATAGTTGGTAAACCTATAGCCACCATCCGGGTTTTGCGCATCTAACAACACCGCGCGGAAATGGCGCAACTGATCATATTCCTGAATAGAATTAATCTTGTTTACTACATAATTTGCACCAAAATTCAGCCGGTTATACTCATTAATCGGATAACCGATGCTGGCCCCCGCACCATAACGGGTATAGTTATAAGCTTCGAGGTTAGAAGAGGCGCTGCTGTAATCCAGATCGGAGTAAAACAACTGGCCGCCGAGGCTGATACCATCAAGCGTAAAATAGGGGTCGGTATAACTTAAACTTAGTGACTTCTGGTATTTATTCGTACTGAGGTTAATACCGGCACTGTTACCTGAACCAAAGAAGTTTTCCTGCTGCACGCCAACCTGGAATGATAATCCCATATAGTTGCCATACGAAATACCGGCATTAAAGCTGCCCGACGGTTGTTCTTTAATGTTAAAGCCAACATCAACCAGATCATCGATACCGGCCACTGGCAGGGTTTCAAACTCTACTGATTCGATATAGGGTAAACGCTGAATACGCTGCTTAGAGAGCTCCAGTGCATCGTTTGATAACCAGGCACCTTCCATTTGCCGTAGCTCACGGCGCACGACTTCATCTTTAGTATTGGCATTGCCCGATACAGCTATACGGCGCACATAAACACGTTTGCCAGGTTCAACACTGATGGTCAGCTCAACGTCTTTGTTGTCATCATTAATTTTCGGGATAGTACGAACTTTAGAGTTGGCATAGCCAAAACGGGCTAATAATTTTGAGATGCTTTCTTCGGTATAGGTAACCAGAGCACCATTGTACAACTGGCCGTTTTTAATAGGTAAAACCTGGTTAATAAACTCATCCTGGCCGATTAAATCACCGACAAACTTCACGCCGTTTATCGTATATTGCTCACCTTCTGTCACATTAAGCGTCACGTAAACCGACGTTTTGTCCGGGCTCACCGAAACCTGGGACGAGTCAATATTAAAACGCAGATAGCCACGGTCCAGATAATAGCTGGTTATTTTTTCAATATCGCCCTGCAAAGTTTGCTTCTGATAACGGTCTGATGACATAAAACGCCACCAGGGTAAGTCTTGTAGCGACTCGATGTTTTTCAATAGTTCTTCATCAGAAAACAGTTTATTGCCAACAATATTAATCTGTCTGACTGAAGCGGCGTCACCCTCTTCAAACTTAACTTTCAGATCTACCCTGTTACGTGGCAGATAGGTAACGTCCATGTTTACTTCAGCCTGATATTTACCGACACCGTGATAAAATTCGACCAGGCCATTCTCAATACTTTTTAATACCGTTTTATCCAGCGGCTCGCCTGTTTCAACTTTGTAACCGGACAAACTTTCCAGCAGCTGCTCTTCTTTTATATCTTTATTGCCATCAAATTCAATGGCATTAATAGTTGGCCGCTCGCGCACGCGGAAGATCACGGTATTACCGTCGCGATACACTTTAATATCATCAAAATGACCAGCGGAATACAGGGCGCGAATACTGCGCGACAAGCTGTAATCAGTTACCGTATCGCCAACGGTAAAAGGTAAGTTATTCAGCGCAGCGCCCAAAGCGACACGTTGCAGGCCTTCGACCTGTATATCCTGAACCGTAAAGGATTCTTCAGCGAGCACCGAGTTACTGCTTGTAGCAAGCAACATCGCAGCTACTAATCGTTTAATTGTCATTATTTGAACTACTTATGATTAGTTATTTACAAACGAGAAATATCGTTGAGCAGCGCAATTCCCATCAACATCAGCAGGACTAACGCCCCAAAGCGAAAACCTGTTTCCTGCGTCTTTTCAGAGACAGGTTTACCGCGTATTAGTTCCACCAGCATATACATTAAGTGGCCGCCATCCAGCACCGGTAGCGGCAGAAGATTAATCACCGCTAAGTTAACACTTATCAGTGCCAAAAACGACAGAAAAGCCACCAAACCTATACTGGCTGTGGTGCCAGCACCCTGAGCAATGGAAATTGGTCCACTTAAATGTTTCACCGACACATCGCCGCTTAGCAATTTGCCGATCATTGCAATACTTAGCCGGGTCAGCTGCCAGGTATGCGACAGCCCGGCACCAACTGCAGCAAAAACACCATACTGACGGGTGTAAAGCACCCCTTCTGGCCATTCGCCTACTGCGGGTACAACACCCAGTATGCCCTGACTGAAACCGTCATCTGCACGCTGGCGGCCCGGTGTCACCTGAAGCTGCATAGTCTGGCCATCACGGTCTATAGTAAATTGCAGCACTTGTTCTGGTGCATTAGTTACCAGACGTTGCAATTGGCTCCAGTCACTGATGTCTTCGTCATCTATTCGCAGAACGATATCGCCACTTAGCAGGCCATCGCGCTCCGCGGCCGAATCTGGAGCCACCTGCGCTATTTTTGTCTGCACTTGTGGCCGGGCCAGTTGCAGGCCCAGGCTGTCAAACACGCTTTGTTTTTCCGGGTCAAACTGCCATTCACTGGTGTTAAGTGTCACCGTAGTTTGTTCAGTGCTTAGCATATCGCGCAGTTGCAGCGTAATACTGTCGCGGCCGATCTGTTCAACCAGTAACAAGTTAACACTGCTGATATCAGTAGCTGCATGTTGATTTACTGCGACAATTTGCTGATTCGGCTTAAAACCAGCCTGTGCTGCTATCGACTGAGGTGCCACATTGGCTACCACCGGCCGCATGGTTTGAACGCCAAGCATGTACATCAACCAGAGTGCAAACACCGCAAAAATAAAATTTGCTGCCGGACCAGCGGCAATAATGGCCATGCGCTGCCATACCGTTTTATGATTAAACGCCAAATCTTTAAACTGCGGTAATACCGGGTCGATCCGCTCATCCAGCATCCGTACATAGCCGCCTAACGGAATAGCAGCAATAACAAATTCAGTGCCCTGCTTATCGCGCCACCGCAACAAGGCTTTACCAAAACCAATTGAAAAACGTTTTACCAAGACACCATTTTTGCGGGCAACCCAGAAATGGCCAAACTCATGCACGGTAATCAGTACACCCAGGGCCACGATAAACGACAGTAAATTCCAGATTGCACCCGACATCAGGCTAATTTCCTTAAGGTATCTTGTGCGCTTTGCCGCGCCTGTTGATCAAGCGCCACTATATCATCGAGTGCACTGGCGCGAAAACCAACAAATTGTGTCAGACAAGCGCTATTCACCCGGGCAATGTCAGTAAAACGGATCTGACCGGCAAGAAAAGCCGCCACTGCCACTTCGTTGGCGGCATTTAGCGCGGTAGTTGCGCCCTGTCCGGCGCGGCATGCCTCTATGGCCAGATACAAATTGGGGTAGCGCTCGGGCTCGGGTTCGGTAAAGGTAAAATCACGCAGTTGTTTAAAATTGAGTGGCGCCACCGGGCTGGCCATGCGCCCCGGAAAAGCCAGTGCATGCGCAATAGGCGTGCGCATATCGGGCTGCCCCAGCTGCGCCAGTATCGAACCGTCGGTGTATTGCACCATAGAATGAATAATACTCTGCGGGTGGATCACAACTTCAATATCATCGGCGGCGCAATTAAATAACCAACGCGCCTCAATAAACTCCAGGCCTTTGTTCATCATGGTGGCACTGTCGACAGAGATTTTTTGTCCCATGCTCCAGTTAGGGTGCGCAACGGCCTGAGCCGGTGTAATAGCGTCAAACTGCGCTAACGGAGTCGTCAGAAAAGGTCCGCCGCTGCCGGTAAGTAACAACTTACTTATGCCAAAATCCTGTATCCGCTGGTCATGCGTATGTTGCTGCAAAGCTGCCGGTAAGCATTGGAAAATGGCATTGTGTTCGCTATCAATCGGCAACAGCGTGGCGCCGTGCTGTTTAACCTTGTTGATAAACAGCTCACCGGTCATTACCAGCGCTTCTTTATTAGCCAGCAATACGGTTTTGCCCTGCTCTACTGCCGCCAGAGTTGGCAGCAACCCTGCGGCGCCAACAATGGCGGCCATCACGATATCGGCATCCGGGTGGCCGGCCAGCTGGCACAAAGCTGCATGGCCGCTTAGCACCTCTGTCGTACTGCCCGCTTGTTTTAACTGAAAGCTAAGCTCAGCAGCGGCTTTTGCATCAAACATCGCCGCGTAGCGCGGTTTAAACTGCAGACATTGCGCTAACAGTTTATCCACCTGGCTGGCGGCCGTTAACGCCAGCACCTGAAAACTCTGGCTATGCTGTGCTAACACAGACAGCGTACTGACACCTATAGAGCCGGTTGAACCGAGGATCACCACCTGACGCATCAATAGAAACCACCGAAAATGGCGATCAATAATGCAAACAGCGGCGCTGTTGCGGTCAAGCTGTCTATACGATCTAAAATACCACCGTGACCGGGCAAAAAGGCACCACTGTCTTTTTTACCCGCGACCCGTTTAAACATACTTTCGGTTAAATCACCAAACACCGACAATACCGTCAGCAGAAAAGCCGCGCCGTACCAGATGCCGGTTTGTGCCGGCCAGCCTTGCAAAGCGGCAACCACTGTTACCACTATGGCAACCAGCCCCAGGCCACCCAACATACCTTCAACCGTTTTGCCCGGGCTGACTTTTGGCAGTAGTTTATGTTTGCCAAAAGGTTTTCCGACAATGTAGCCACCGATATCAGCAGCCCACACCAGAGCCAGTAAACAAAAAATCAGCCAGGCACCGGTAAAGCTCGAAGCGGCATAATCAACATTGCGAATAAACAGCACCGCTACCCAGGCTGGGATCAACGTCAACCAACCCATTAAGGCCTTTAACCAGTCACGGTTGGCCCACAAACGCTGGCTGCGCGGAAAACTCAGTACCAAAGCCACTGCGCACAGCCACCAGAACGCGCCAAGCAGCAGCAGACTACTGAGCAAAATATTCGATTCAATCGGCAATGCCGGTGTAACCGGTAATCGCCAGTACAATAGCGCCAGCAGCAGCGCCGTCAGCGCAACATAGGTCCAACGCATAGCTTTACTGGCTAAGCCGCAAAAACCGCTCCACTCCCAGGCCCCCAGTAAAAAAGCCACCGATATAAAAACAGCAAAACCCGGCAGCGGTAAAAAAAACACTGCGGCTAAAGCCAGTGGCGCCAGAAACAGCGCTGTTATCACCCGTTGTTTAAACAATCTCGTTATCCTTTAGCAAGCGCCGCCAGCTGTCGTACTTGTTCCGCAGTACAACCAAACCGACGCTCGCGATTGACAAAAGCGGCAATAGCATCTGAAAACACTTGTTGGTCAAAATCCGGCCAGAGCGTGTCAGTAAACCAAAACTCAGCATACGCGGCCTGCCACAGCAAAAAATTACTGATGCGTAAATCGCCGCCGGTACGGATCAACAAATCCAGCTCAGGTTGATCGTGCATCTGGATCTGCTGTGCCAGCAATTCTTCTGTTATCTGCTCTGGCGCTAAGCTACCGGCCTGTACTTGTTTAGCCAGCGCCTGAGCCGCGTGGGTAATGTCCCAGCGTCCGCCATAGTTAGCCGCTATATTCAGCGTTAAGGCTGTATTGTTGGCCGTCAGTTGTTCAGCTTTGGCAATATTGGCTTTTAGTTTATCGCTGAACGCCGTCAGATCACCGACGACTTTTAACCGCACATTATGTTTGTGTAAGGTTTTCACTTCAGTTTGCAGCACCATTAAAAATAGCTGCATCAATGTTGATACTTCGTCTTCAGGTCGCCGCCAGTTTTCGCTGCTAAAAGCAAACAGGGTTAACGACGGTATTCCGAGTTCGCGGCATAAACTCACGCTGCGACGCACGGCTTCAACGCCCTTTTTATGCCCCCACACCCGCGGTTTGCCCTGCCGCTGCGCCCAACGGCCGTTGCCATCCATTATTATTGCCACATGCTGCGGCAAGCTTTGCGGTTTAAGCTGCGTCTGTGCAGTCATAGGTGCGACCTGTCCTTAACCTTTTACATCAGTCTGAAGCTGATTCTGTACCACTAAAACATTACAACCAAATAGAAAAAAGCGCCGTAAAGCCAAAGCGTCACGACGCTGCTAAGGTAACAGAAGTCTGAGTTAGACTTCCATTAATTCCTTTTCTTTGTCTGCCAGTACTTCGTCAATTTTTTTCACGAAACTGTCAGTGATTTTCTGAATTTCATCTACGGCACGGCGTTCGTCATCTTCGCTGATGGCTTTATCTTTTTGCAGTGCTTTTAAATCTGCATTGGCATCACGGCGAATATTGCGCACCGCTACCCGGCCGTTTTCTGCCTCGCCACGTACCAGTTTTACCAGACTTTTACGGCGCTCTTCAGTCAGTGCTGGCAGTGGTACGCGAATTACCGTACCGGCAGACATTGGGTTTAAACCCAAATCGGACGCCATTATGGCTTTTTCTACCGCCGCCGCCATGCTTTTATCAAACACGGTAATAGCTAAAGTACGGGCATCGTCGATAGACACATTGGCAACCTGACGCAGAGGCGTATCAGTGCCGTAGTAAGAAACAGAAATGCCATCTAACAAGCTGGGGTGAGCACGGCCAGTACGCACCTTAGTTAATTGTACTTTAAGTGCATCAACGCTTTTTTCCATCCGCACTTTGCTGTCTGTAATAATGTCGTTAATCACGATCGATATCCTTTTTTATTCATTGCCTGGCTGCAACACAGCCGCACCAAGACCGGCTAGTTTACTGTAAATTTTCCGCGTGGTCGATGACTGTACCTTCCTGCTCGCCCATGATCACCCGCTTTAGCGCGCCTGGCGTGTTCATATTAAACACCCGAATTTGCAGGTTATGGTCTCTTGCCAGCGTAAAGGCAGCTAAATCCATCACTTTCAGTTCTTTATCCAACACTTCATTATAGGTAAGTTGGTTATATAACGTGGCGCTGGGATCTTTAACCGGATCAGCAGAAAACACGCCATCTACTTTAGTGGCTTTTAACACCGCATCCGCTTCAATTTCAATGCCGCGCAAGCAGGCAGCAGAATCTGTGGTAAAAAACGGGTTACCGGTACCGGCAGAAAAAATCACTACCCGGCCTGATTTTAATAAACTGATGGCTTCAGCCCAGCTGTAGTTGTCACAGACGCCGTTTAACGGAATGGCGCTCATCATGCGGGCGTTAACATAAGCACGGTGCAGCGCATCGCGCATTGCCAGGCCATTCATTACCGTGGCCAGCATACCCATGTGGTCGCCAACAACGCGGTTCATACCGGCTTTAGCCAGGCCTTCACCGCGAAAAATGTTTCCCCCACCAATAACGATACCAACCTGGACGCCAAGCTCTACCAGCTCTTTAATTTCTTGCGCCATCCGGTCCAGCACTTTGGGGTCGATACCAAAGCCTTCGTCGCCCATCAGCGCTTCGCCACTGAGTTTTAATAAGATCCTGCGGTAGGTAGGTTTTGGATTTATGCTCATGACTTCCTCATCGTGCCGGGGTGAAATTAGATTATTGCGGGTAAAAAAAACCGCGATTTAAGTCTTGTCAGACTCAAAGTCGCGGTTATTTTAGCGGGTTTTGCCCAAAGGCAGAAGAATAAATT
This sequence comes from Rheinheimera muenzenbergensis, assembly GCF_036984005.1. Taxonomy (NCBI): domain Bacteria; kingdom Pseudomonadati; phylum Pseudomonadota; class Gammaproteobacteria; order Chromatiales; family Chromatiaceae; genus Rheinheimera; species Rheinheimera muenzenbergensis. Next base: position 38,636 of record NZ_JALAAR010000010.1, on the reverse strand, counting down.
ACTTCTTAGCTGCTGCGATTTGTGCAGCAACTTCTGCAGCGAAGTCTTCTTCTTTCTTTTCGATACCTTCACCCACTTCTAAACGGATGAAAGATACGGCTTTAGCGCTGTGTTGCTTCAGGAAATCACCAGTCGTAACTGACGGGTCTTTCACGAATGGTTGACCAGTTAAGCTCACTTCGCCAGTGAACTTAGTCATACGGCCAGCAACCATTTTTTCAGCGATTTCTTGTGGTTTACCAGAGTTAACCGCAATTTCTACCTGAATTTGACGCTCGCGCTCTACCACTTCGGCAGACACGTCTTCCGGGTTAACATAACCTGGGTTGTTAGCAGCAACGTGCATAGCAACGTCTTTAGCGATATCTTCGTTACCGCCTTCCAGCACGGCTAATACACCGATACGGCCAGAGTGCACGTAAGAACCAATTACGGCGCCTTCAACTACTGCTGCACGGCGTACGTTGATGTTTTCACCGATTTTAGCCACTAAAGTCGCGCGGGTATCTTCAACTGAAGTACCGTTTAAATCAGCCGCTAAAATAGCTTCGGCAGTGAACAGCTTGTTAGCGTGAGCTAAATCTGCAACAGCGTTAGCGAAAGCCAGGAAGCTGGCGTCACGGGCAACGAAATCTGTTTCGCAGTTAAACTCGATAGCAATACCGTAACCGTTTGCTACGCGAGTAATAATAGTACCTTCAGCGGCGATACGGCCTGCTTTCTTGGCAGCTTTGGCCAGACCACTTTTACGCATGGCGTCGATCGCAGCTTCAATATCACCTGCAGTCTCTTCCAGTGCTTTTTTACAATCCATCATGCCAGCGCCAGTGCGCTCGCGAAGTTCTTTTACTAAAGCGGCAGTTACAGCCATGGGAGCTTCCTCGTATTAATTCTGGTTAGACAAACAGGGGCCTTGGCCCCTGTCGCAATTCTGTACAATATAGCGCCAGCTTAGCCTGCGCCAATGACAGAAAAATTACTCTGCTTCAACAACGAAGGCTTCAGCTTCTGCCTGTACTTCGATGTTTTTGTCACGACCTTCCAGGATAGCCTGACCAACAGCACCCAGGTATAACTGAATAGCGCGGATCGCGTCATCGTTACCTGGAATTACATAGTCAACGCCTTTTGGATCAGAGTTGGTATCAACGATAGATACAACCGGAATACCCAGGTTGTTAGCTTCTTTGATCGCAATGTGCTCATGGTCAGCGTCGATTACGAACAGCACGTCTGGCAAGCCGCCCATATCTTTAATACCGCCTAAGCTCTTTTCCAGCTTGTCCATTTCACGGGTACGGTCTAAAGCTTCTTTTTTGGTCAGCTTGTCGAAAGTACCGTCCTGGCTCTGTGCTTCCAGATCTTTTAAACGCTTGATTGACTGACGTACTGTTTTCCAGTTAGTCAGCATACCGCCTAACCAGCGGTGGTTTACATAGAATTGGTCAGACTTAACTGCAGCTTCTTTGATCGCTTCAGAGGCAGCACGTTTAGTACCAACGAACAGGATTTTGCCCTTTTTCGCCGCTACTTGCTGAATGAATGCCAGTGCATCGTTCATCATAGGAACAGTTTGTTCCAGGTTGATGATATGTACTTTGTTACGCGCACCGAAAATGAATGGCTTCATTTTTGGGTTCCAGTAACGGGTTTGGTGACCGAAGTGCACGCCCGCCTGGAGCATGTCGCGCATAGAAACTTTTGCCATGATTTATTTTCCTGTATAAGGGGTTAAGCCTCCATGTATCCCATATGCCGACCTTAAGCTTACTGTGGTTCAGTAATGCAAAAAGCACCCCGGAATATGTGCCGATACATGTGTGTTTTGTTTACGTTAGGCAAACTGCAATGCTGTCAGCCATATTTAAGAACAAAAGGTTCTGCAATATACGCCAAAGCAATTTGCTAATTTGCGGCGCGCTTTATACCATAGACACCTTACAAACACAATCTAATGTGTATTTTTACAGCAGTAATGCCTGGGTTCCGGCGTTACCCAAATTAGAGAGACAGCATGACAGCTACTATCAAAACCCCGGCCGAAATTGAAAAAATGCGTGTTGCAGGCCGCCTTGCCGCAGAAGTGCTGGAAATGATTGAGCCTTATGTAAAAGCCGGCGTAACGACCGATGAACTCAATACCATTTGTCATAACTACATCGTTAACGAGCAGCAGGCGATACCGGCACCGCTTAACTACCATGGTTTTCCAAAATCAATTTGCACCTCAGTTAATCAGGTCATTTGCCATGGCATACCGGCGGACAAAAAACTAAAAGATGGCGATATCATTAATATTGATATCACCGTTATCAAAGACGGCTACCACGGCGACACCTCTAAGATGTTTGTGGTTGGCAAAGGCAGCATTATGGCTGAACGGCTGATCCGGGTAACACAAGAGTGCATGTATCTGGCACTGAAAAAAGTGAAAAATGGCGTGCGTTTAGGTGATATAGGTCATGTAATTCAACAACATGCTGAAGCACATAGTTACTCGGTAGTACGCGAATACTGTGGCCATGGCATCGGCGCCGTGTTTCATGAAGACCCACAGGTATTGCACTACGGCAAACCCGGCAGTGGCGAAGTGTTAAAAACCGGCATGTGCCTGACCATAGAGCCGATGATTAACGCCGGCGCCCGTCACAGCAAATTGTTAGCTGACGGCTGGACAGTGGTAACCAAAGATCGCAGTTTATCCGCCCAGTTTGAGCATACGCTGTTGGTCACCGACACCGGCTGTGAAATTTTAACCCTGCGCAGCGACGACACTATAGATCGGATCTTAACGGCAGAATAAACGCCTTACAGGAGTAGCTTAATGAGTCAGGCGGTAACCTATAGCAAAGCGCTTCCGGACAGTTACAGCCTGGACAGCTATAAAAAACATTTCGCGGAATTTCATGACTGGCTTGGTCGCAGCTTCTCGCAGCATCCGGTTAACAGCCTGGTTAAAGCCCGTGCCCGTTTTATCGACGACGTATTGGTGCAGCTGTGGCACAAGTTCGACTTGCACAAAAGTAAGGATGTTAGCCTAATCGCCGTCGGCGGCTATGGCCGCGGCGAGCTACACCCCTGCTCCGATATCGACCTGTTATTACTGACAGCGGGCCGTCTGTCAGGCGCCCAGCAGGATGCGGTAGCACAGTTTATTACCGTGCTGTGGGATTTGCGCCTCGAAGTTGGCCACAGTGTGCGCACGTTAAAAGAGTCAATTAGGCTTGGCAAAGATGATATTACCATCGCCACCAACCTGCTGGAAATGCGCCTTTTAACCGGCAACAAGCCGCTGTTTGACCAATTACAGCAGGAAGTCAGCAAAGACAGTTTTTGGACCAGTCAGGCATTTTTCCAGGCCAAGCGGCACGAACAACAGCAGCGCCATGCCCAGTATCACGGCACTGCTTATAATCTGGAACCGAACTTAAAAGCCAACCCCGGCGGCCTGCGCGATATACAAACCATAGGTTGGGTAGCCAAACGACATTTTCAAACCCGAACCATGCGTGAACTGGTCGCCTACCAGTACCTGACCGAAGATGAATACCAGGAACTGATGGAGTGTGAAGCTTACCTGTGGCAGATGCGCTTTGCCTTGCATTTAGAAGCCGGCCGTAACGAAAACCGTATTTTATTTGATTATCAGCCGGCCGTGGCTGAGCGGCTTGGTTTTGGTGCCGATGGTAAAGCCTCGGTAGAACGTATGATGAAGCGGTTTTTCCGCACCGTGCAACGGGTAGCAGAATTAAACGAAATGCTGCTACAGCATTTTGATGGCAGCATCCTTAACCATAAAGAAAAAGTTAAAACGCTGCTTTTAGATGATTACTTTGAGCTGCAGGGTCATTTAATCACTGCGCGGGATAATGCAGTATTTGCCCGGCGCGACAACCTGCTGCGCTTGTTCTGGCATATTGCCAACAACTCCAACATTACCGGCGTGCATTCTTCCACCATGCGGCTTATCCGCCAGGTGCGGCGGCGCTTAATGGGTGACTTACAGGATTATGAAGCCTGCCGGCAACTGTTTTTAGCTATTATCCGCCACCCTCGTGGCATGGATAAAGCGATCACCTTAATGCATCGCTACGGTGTACTGGCAGCCTATTTGCCGCAGTGGCGCAATATTGTCGGTCAGATGCAATTTGACTTGTTTCATGCTTACACTGTGGATGAGCACACCCACCGCTTGCTTAAAAATCTGTACAAATACACGCTAAGCGAGCACGAAAGCGAATTTCCGCTGTGCAGTGACATCGTGAAAAAAATGGAGAAGCCTGAGCTGTTGTACTTAGCCGGTATTTTCCATGACATTGCCAAAGGCCGTGGTGGGGATCACTCTGAGCTTGGCGCTATGGACGTGCGCGAATTTGCCAAGCTGCATAAGCTCAGTGATTTTGACAGCAAACTGATTGCCTGGCTGGTCGAGCATCATTTACTGATGTCGGTTACCGCCCAGCGCCGTGATATTCACGACCCGGCCGTAGTGGCCGAGTTTGCCGAAAAAGTACGTGACGAAACAAGGCTTAATTACCTGTATTGTTTGACATTGGCCGATATCCGCGCCACGAACGACAACTTATGGAACGACTGGAAAGGCTCTTTACTGCGTGAGCTGTTTTTGGCGACACAAAAGGCTTTTCGCCGCGGCCTGGAAAAACCGATGGACCTGCGCGATTTAATTCGTGAAAACCAAAGTGAAGCCATGCCGCTGCTGCTAAAGCAAACCTTTAGCGAAAGCGAAATACTGCAACTGTGGAGCCGGATTAAAGCCGATTATTTTGCCCGCTACAGTGCGCGGCAAATTGCCTGGCACTGCGAGCATATACTGCGGCATAAAAACCCGGATGACCCGCTGGTATTAATAAGCAAAGCGCCGATCCGCGGTGGTACTCAGGTATTTGTTTACACCAAAGATCAACCTAAACTCTTTGCCCGCTTAGTCGCCGCACTGGACAGCAAAAAAGTGAATATTTTTGATGCCCAGATCATGACCAACAAAGATGGTTATGCTATGGACACCTTTGTCGTGCTGGAGCAAAACGGTGAAGCCGTTAATTCGCCGTCACGCCAGCAAAGTATTAAGCGCGCGCTGGAGCTATTTATTGCCGGCAAGCCGGATTTATCCCGGCAAAAAACCCGGTTATCGCGCCAGATGCGCCAGTTTAATGTGCCACCCAAGGTGGTGTTTTTGCCAGGCAACACGGCTAAACGCACTATGATAGAGCTGGCAGCGCTCGACACGCCGGGCTTGCTGGCCAATATTGGCGAAGTATTTCAGCGTTGTGATGTCAATATCCATGCGGCGAAAATCACCACCATCGGCGAGCGGGCCGAAGACTTTTTCATGATTTCCAATAGCGATGATCAGGCCCTGACCAGCGAGCAGCAAAGCTCGCTGAAACGGGCACTGATTGAGCAACTTTCACAGCAAACAGAAGGCTAACAGACCCAATGTCAGAGTTAAAAAGCATTATAGAACAAGCATTTGAACAACGTGCCGAAATAACCCCCAGCACGGTAACCGCTGAAGTAAAGCAGGCGGTCAGCACTGCCATCAGCATGCTGGATAACGGCAGCGCCCGGGTAGCCGAAAAAATTGCCGGTGAATGGGTAGTACACCAGTGGCTGAAAAAAGCGGTATTGCTGTCATTTCGCATTAACGACAATGCAGTGATGGACGGTGCAGAAAACCGCTTTTTCGATAAAGTGCCAATGAAATATGCATCTTACAGCGATGAGCAGTTCCGGGCCGATGGTGTGCGCGTAGTGCCGCCTGCCGCAGTGCGCCGTGGTAGCTATATCGCTAAAAACGTGGTGTTAATGCCGTCCTATGTCAATATCGGCGCTTATGTTGGTGAAGGCACTATGGTAGACACCTGGGCCACTGTTGGCAGCTGTGCACAAATAGGCAAAAACGTACATCTATCCGGCGGTGTTGGCATTGGTGGCGTATTAGAGCCGCTGCAGGCCAACCCAACTATTATTGAAGATAACTGCTTTATCGGTGCCCGCTCGGAAGTGGTAGAAGGCGTAATCGTCGAAGAAGGTGCTGTACTGTCGATGGGCGTCTATATCAGCCAGAGCACCCGCATTTATGACCGCGAAACCGGTGAAATCAGCTATGGCCGCGTACCAGCCGGCGCTGTGGTGGTGCCGGGCACTATCCCCAGCAAAGATGGTAGCCACAGTTTATATGCGGCGATTATTGTGAAGAAAGTCGATGCGCAAACCCGTGCTAAAGTAGGCATTAATGCCCTGCTGCGCAGCGTAGAGTAATTAATAGCTAATAAAAAACGGCAGCTTAGGCTGCCGTTTTTTTATCATACACTGTAGTGTTATGCCATGGTCGCAGCATGGCAGCTGGCCTTTAGCCGATATACAGCATGACCGCAAAGCTCACCAGGCCCACCGCAGCAAACATGGTGTACTCCAGGCGTTTTTCGAAACGTTTTTCCGCCCCTACCTCTGCCGGCACCAGTAAAGCTGAAATCAGACAGGTTAGCCCTGCCAGCAAACACAGCGTAGTTAATCCAAACACCAGCGCAGAACCTAAGATCGCCATAACTCACCCTTTCCTGACATTTTAAACCCTGGCCACGCTGCAAAGTGCCGCAGCCAAAAAATTGCGCGCAGTCTAACACAAAACCGGCCAGCAGTTGATAGCTGCCATGTTACAACATTATATTCTGTTACGAAAAAAGCCAGCCTGAGCGCTTAAACCAGAGATAAAAGTCTTTATACTGCCTTTAACTTCACTAATCACTGGCCTGAGCATTAATGTACTACTTTTTTCGCGGCTTAAGTTTGATCCAGACCAAAGGTTTAAAGCGTTTTGTACTGATACCGCTAAGTATTAATCTGGTGCTGTTTTCTCTGGCGTTTTATGTCCTGTTGCAGCAGGTTAATGCCATGGTGGCGGCGGTACAGCATTATCTGCCGTCATGGTTACACTGGCTGGAATATCTGCTTATCCCGCTAGGCGTGATGACACTGGTGATTGGCCTGGCCTATAGCTTTACCATGGTGGCCAATTTTATTGCCGCGCCCTTTAACGGCTTGCTTAGCGAAAAAGTCGAAGCGCATTTAACTGGTAAAACCCCGCCTACCGTTGGTAGCACTGGTTTTATTAAAGATATACCGCGCATGCTGGGCCGCGAATGGCAAAAACTGCTGTATGCACTGCCACGCGCCATTATTTTATTTGTGTTGTTTTTATTTTTGCCGCTGGTTGGCCCTGTTTTATGGTTCTTGTTTACCAGCTGGTTGCTGGCAATCCAGTATGTCGATTACCCGTATGACAATCACAAAATAGACTTTGCCACGATGCGCCAACAACTGCGCAATCAGCCAGGCAATAGTTTCGCTTTTGGTATTACAGTGAATATTGCCTGTATGATCCCACTGTTTAACCTGTTTGTTATGCCCATAGCCGTCTGTGGTGCTACTGCTATGTGGGTCGATAAACTGGCGGCTCAAAATGATCCGGCACTCAAAGCCCCAGGTGCAAAGGCGTACAGCAGATTAGATAAGTATTGCTAGCTTAACGCACTAAATTGCTGCTTAAGCCAGGGCAAAGCAATTGTCTCTGGCTCCAGCGTTTCACCGGCGTCAATGCGCAGCATAGGCGAGAGCTCAGCCCCCTGAATTTCCAGCAGTAAGTCACGCAGTTGCTCGCCGGCACCGCAAAACGTATCGTAACTGCTGTCACCTAACGCAATTACCGCAAATTGCTTACCGGTTAACAACGGAAAACGGTTTTGCACATCCAGATAAAACGGTAACAGGTTATCCGGTATATCGCCCTGACCGGTGGTGGAGCTTATCACCAGCCAGATATCAGCGTTAAAAGCCTGTACCTCGTCTAATTTTGGCTCTTCGTACAGCCTGACCTCGTGCCCCAGGCCGGAAAGTAGCGGTTGCGCCTGCTCGGCGACATATATGGCTGCGCCATAAACACTGCCTACCATTACTGCGATTTTTGCCATGTTTGCTCCGTAAAATGTTCAGCGAATTGTTGCTGATAATAAGCGTCATCTGTCGGCCAGCCAAATTGCTGAAACAGCGGAATTAGTTCGTTCAGACCGGCACTAAACTGCAAAGTTTCACCGCTAAGCGGATGTGGCAGTTGTAATTGCTTAGCCACCAGTAGTAAACGACGACAGTTAAAATGCTGTTTAAACAAAGCATTGTGTTTACCATCACCGTGACTGGTGTCACCCACTATCGGATGGCGCAGATGTGCCAGGTGGCGGCGTAACTGATGTTTGCGACCGGTTAACGGCTGTAGTGCCACTAAAGAGTAACGCGCGGCCGGATACTTACTTACCGGGATCGGCAGCTCTACCTGCTGTAGTGGCTGAAAGCGGGTAATGGCTTGCTGCGGCGCTTTATCGCTTCGGCTAAATTTATCGGCAATATCATCAAGTTGCTCTTTTAGAGGATAATCCAGCTCACCGCCCTTAGGTAAAAACCCCCGCACCACTGCCAGATAACACTTGCGCCAAAGCTGTTGCTCCTGCTGCTGTCCCAACAACCTGGCCACCTCGCTGGACAACGCAAACAGCAGCACACCTGAAGTTGGTCGATCCAAGCGGTGCACCGGAAACACATGCTGACCAATTTGATCGCGCAGTGTCTGCATAACAAACACCGTCTCATGTTTATCTAAAAACGAACGATGCACTAACATACCGCTGGGTTTATCTATCGCCACCAGATGCTCATCCTGATACAGGATAGTAAGCGGCGCTTGTAAGACAAAGGGCTCGGCTGAACTCATACAGCCGCCGACAAGGTCTTGTCAATACGGCCAATAATAGCCAGTAACCGGCTAAACCGTGCGCTATCAGCACTAAATGTCTGCTCAGCTATCGGTAATATGCCGATTTTATTTGGCAAGGCTAACTGCGCGTCCAACAAGGCATGCAAGCGCGGCAGAAAGATAAATTGCAACCATTGTTCAAGCAGCAGGGTATCGCAGCAAAATGGCAGGGTGCTGGCCATAGCCTCAGCATCGGGAGGCATAGCGCTCCAGAGTTGCTGCTGTTTTAATTCCGTTTCCAGTTCGATAAGCAGGGTTTTAACTGCGTCTGACATAACAACCTCGTAATAAGCTGCGCAGTTTAGCATAAGCAAAAGCTACAGCCAGCCCTTGTAAAACGACATGCTAATCAGCATTATCAGCCAATAGCTTTAGGAGTGAGATATGGGTCCGGTGTTATTGCTGCTGGTTATCAGCAGCCTGTGTTACCTGTTTTGGCAGCAGCGCAAGCAAGACGAGCGCGCCGTAGTAATAGCGAGTCAGCTGTGTCAGCAGCAGCAATTGCAACTACTCGATTGTGGCCGCAGTGGCCATAGCTTTCGCAGAATTAATGGCCGCTTGCGTTTTATAACGCTTTATCAGGTCGATTTCAGTGGCGATGGCGAAAGCCGTTACCAGGCGGAATTATTACTTAGCGGCATGCGCCTGGCGGCATTTAATTTACCGGCTTATCGTATTAATTAGCCCGCTAGCTTGCGCTTTAGCTGGCCGGTTAAAAAATCTTTCAGCATTACCCAATCTGCCGCCAGACTGTAAAACGGATATTTAAAGGTCGCCGGTTTATTGTGTTCAAACACCAGATGCCCCAGCCAGGCGAAACCATAACCTATAAGCGGCAACAGCCACAATAAACGCCATTGCTGCGTCAGTAGTGCAAACAACAGCACCGTTATCACTAAGCCACTGCCAATATAATGCAAGGCACGGCAGATGGGATTGCGGTGCTCGGTTAAATAATACGGGTAAAACTCGGCAAAACTACTGAATTTAGTCATAAGCACTATTCCCCTACTCGATCAAACTGTCAGTTGCTGCCGTTGCCGGAACATCAAGGTACCACCGACAGTATTAAACGTCAGTTTGGTAACCGGCTGATACAGATCATCAGCAAAAAAGGCGTGATACTTCTCCAGCGTGACAAAGACGCCGATACCGGCAGAGTGTTCGTCTTTATCGACAATAGAGTCGACAGCGTGGATCAGATAATGCCCCAACCCCAAATGCTGGTGCTTAGGCGCCACGGCAATAAAGGCCAGCATATGATAACGCTGTGCTGGCATGGCAGCATGAATTTTTTGCTCTTTGTCGAGTAACTGCTTAGTAGATACATAGCCTGCCGTCAGCAACATTTTCAGCCGCCAGTGCCATAACCTGCTGGCACCAATGCCAGAGTCGGGTGTAATTACACAGGCGACACCTAGTAATTGCTCGGCGTTAAATAAGCCTATTATCGGCTGATTTGCCTGCCAGAAGGTGCTGAGCTCTTCGCGGATCGCTGCGCGCAAACGCTGCTCATAGTCTGGTTTATCCGCGCGGAAAATCTCCATAAACAAAGGATCATCATGGTACGACTGGTACAGCAATGATGCTGCCAGCTTTAACTCTTCTGCGCTAAGTAACATTGCTTTTAACTGGTCTAAGTTTGCCGTATTCAACTCTGCCAACATGCTGGATCCTTAGTTATTGTTGTTTTTTTCACCACCATAACAGTGTGAATATAAAATGCCAAGCGCTGCAATTCAGCAAATTTACTGATAACAGCTATGCTTTTTAGCAGGCAGGCTAACAGCAGTAATACACAGGAGTAGCAATGGATACCTCAGCACACACTCTGACAACCTTGTTTGCCCAACTGGGTCTGGATAATGATGAGCGGGCCGTCAATCTTTTTGTGCAACAACACAAACTGGCACCGGGAATGGCCATTCAGGATGCACCGTTTTGGAATGCGGCGCAGGCCGGCTTTTTGCGCGAGTCGCTAAAACAGGACGCCGAATGGTGTGAAATTATTGATGAGTTAAATACGTTATTGCACTGAAAATAGTGGCAACAACACATGCCGGCGATAGCCCGCCGGCAAGGATCTATGCCAGCGGGCGGGTATTGATGTTACAGATACTGATATGCCTTATCGCCCCAGCCGGTTAAGCGGCCTTGTTTGAAGATCAAAGGCGTGCACTCTTCTTTGGTGGTTTTACCGTCACTTTTGTGATGATGGGTGCGGTAAAACAACACCTGCACAGTGTCACTCTCTTTAACAAAAGATTCGGTAAAATCCGGCGTACCCAGCAAAGTACGGATTTCCTCTGCCGTCATATCCAGTGTCAGCTTGTTAATTTGTTGCTGATTCTGGCTTTGCGTTTTCTTCCAGTTGCTATCGTCATCAAACTCATGATTACCGCCAACAGCTACCACACATCCTGATAACGTCACGGCCAGCGCCGCGGCGACAAAAACTTTTGCTAACATAATAACTTTCCTTAATTGTTTTAGGTAATTGGCCAGTATTTCAGGCTGCTGTGTCTTCAGCAAAGAATATGCCAGCAATTAAACTGTTTTAAAACATATAGATACGAATTCAGCATTATCTTTCCAAGCGGATTGATGGTAAATTTCGCCAATAGTTGGTCAAACAAACAATCTAAGGCATCAGATGACAGACCCCATGCAACTGCTGCAACAGGCCGCGGGCCAATTAAAGCGGGAAGGTAAAAACCCGAGTCTGGCACTGTTCCGTGCCCGCCTGGCTGGACAGCTCACACCGCAACAACTTTTTGCTGCTTATCAGCACTGGCGCAGTAATCCAATATATGCCGATGCCAGTGCTGGCGAATCTGCACCGCAGCCAGCAGAGCAAAATGCTGATCAAGTGGATGACTTACACCAACAACTAAACCGAATTGAAGCCAAACTGGATTTATTACTCAGTAAATTGGGTAACAGCTAATGTATCTGGCAGAACTGACGTTCAAAATCATTGCCGATACCAGCTTAGACCGGGCTGAAGCCGCTATCCGTAATTACGTTGAGGCACTTATTTTTAATGGTCAGAGCCTCGGGCGGGAGTTTCCCACTGCCTGGCAGCAACACAGTTTTGTCTGCCGCCTGGTACTACCGGCAGAAAATGCACTGCAACAAAGCTGTCATAGCCCAAGAGGTCTGCAGGCCCAGCAACAACTTGCCGCAGCCGGCCTGGCCTATCCTCAGGTCAGGATCCTGGGTATGGACCTAATGTCACAACATAGTGATCCCTGCCAGCAAAGTGAATTTTACATCCTGTACAGCCGTTTTAGTGACACCTGCTCGCCACTGCGCTGCGGTGCCGATTTAGCTCCGGTGCCGTTGTATCAGCTACGCACAACAGCTCCCGATCATGAGGCTTTACTGCGCTGGCAGCTGCAATATCAGGCGCTGGACGAAATTCAGATGCAGCAAAACCGGGTATTGCACAAAACGGCAGAACGCAGCATGCAACAATTGCACAGCGACCTTAACCGTCAGGGCCGTCGTTTGGCGCGGCGCCTGGCAGCTGACAACAATATTGCGGTGTATTATGTCCTTTACAGTGGCAGCAGCAGTGACTGCACTGCCGATGCCAACAAATGCTGCCCGGGCTGCGGTGCAAATTGGCAGTTAACTGCGCCCTTGCTGCAATTATTCGACTTTAAATGCGATAGCTGCTTTTTGGTCAGCAATATAGCCTGGGATTGTCAAAGCCCGTCGGCTGAGCAAGGCACAAGCTGAGCCATAAACTGCGCCAGATTATCGGCCAGTTTTTCTGACACTTCCTGGCCGACGTGCTCCAGATACACCTCGCCACTGCTGTTAAGTACCGACAACATAATGTCGTCGTCTTCGGTAGTGGCAAAAAATACCGTTTCACGCTGCTTAAGCCGGCGCTTCATGATGATATGGCCTATGATGTTTTCCTGCAGTCGTTTAACATCGTCACTGTTCCATACCATCAATAACATCAGCTTACCGCGCTGATGTTGTGCCGCCAGACCGGCGCCATAATACAATTGATAAAACTGTTTAATATCATCATGTAAGCTTAGTTCCAGCGCATGTTCAACATTGCTGAAATCGGCCTGCGGTTGCTGCAGTACCGGTTGCCACTGTACTTGGTTGTGTTCAATGGCACCAAGCTGGCACGGCGACGGACTCTGTTCATCAGCCCAGGTCAGTAAAGTACTGTGGTTTTGTTGCTGCCATGCCAGCGCCTGTTGCACAAATTGCGGATAAATGTCGGAAATAGTCACGGGATCTGCCATTACACTTTATGATAAACTGCCTGCATTGTATCGTTAAGCCAGCGCAAAAGACAAAAGCCGTTATGACTAACCGTTACTCCGACGCCCTGACCGGTTTAAGTCTGGGCAAAACCACTGCTTATGCTGATCAGTATGACGCCAGCCTGTTGCAAGCCGTGCCGCGCACCCTGGGGCGGGATGATATAGGTCTGGATCCGCTGGCACTGCCCTTTGTCGGCCAGGATATCTGGCATGGCTATGAGTTGTCATGGCTAAACGCCAAAGGCAAACCTATGGTGGCCCTGGCTACTTTTATTGTGCCCTATGACTCCGCCAATCTGATTGAGTCCAAGTCATTCAAGCTATACCTGAACAGTTTTAATCAAAGCCGCTTTGCCGATTTAGGCCAGGTGTACCGCCACCTGCAACAGGATTTATCAGCCTGCGCAGGCAAGCCGGTAAAAGTCAGCCTGCATAACGTCAATGAAATCATGGCTTTTCAGCCAACCTGGCTACCTGGCCGCTGTATTGATGATTTAGATATTGAAGTGGATCAATACCAGTACGATGCCGGTTTGCTGCAATTACAGGCGGATGGCGATATTGTCGAAGAAAAACTGCATTCGCACCTGCTGAAATCAAACTGCCTTATTACCTCACAGCCAGACTGGGCCAGTGTGTACATTCACTATCGCGGCATGGCGCTACAGCACGAAAGTCTGTTGCGTTACCTGATCAGCTTTCGCAGCCACAATGAGTTTCATGAACAATGTGTAGAACGCATTTTCAGCGATATCTGGCGGCTGTGTCAGCCGTCATTTTTAGCAGTCTATGCCCGTTATACCCGCCGTGGTGGCCTGGATATTAACCCCTGGCGCTGCAGCGAGCCATGCGCGCCTCCTGCGATCCGCCTTAGCCGGCAGTAATTTTGTAACATTTCAGACCAAGTTACCAAAAATTGCCGTCAGGCTTATTCTGCAAAAATAAAAAGGCATTAATTTTCATCATTTTAAAATAACGCCTTACATCTGCACCGTCTACTTTACGTAACCCAACAAGAAACATTACAGAGTGACTTTCAAAAACAGGCAAAATCTGCTTAAATATACAGCGTCTGGCAGACGGACTGCCAGATTGTAGTTCCTACAAGGAATGCTGATTATGCAATATCTTACCTCTACTGAAGAACAATCCTGGTTACCTTACTATCTTTGTAAGAAGTAATACCGGACTATAATAAAGCCCCTGTGACAGCTGGCCCTTGCGCCAGCTGTTTTTTCCTGCAGAAATCGCGTAAAGTCTGATCACATTTCTTCGGATTACCGATATACTTAAGCCTAAACATAGATTTAACAAAACAAGCAAAGGTGATGCGTTTGCAGGATGACCAATTAAACAAAGCGCTTAAAGCCCGCAAAACTCTGGAAGATACCTACCAGGCTCAGTTTAAAATTCTGGCTTTATTTGTGTCGCGGCTGTCGCTGGCATGTAAGGGCGTTGACGTTGACCTGGATAACCGGCTGGCAAAACTGCGCACAGAGCTCAATCGCGGCACCGATTTAGAAAAATTATTACCTTTTATTGAAAGCACCAGCGAAAGCCTTAAGCTACTTGAAACGCGGCATCAACAGGATGTATTGCGGGTACAACAAGGCCTGACCAATGCCGGCAAACTGCTGCAGCAACAAAAAGGCTTACCCGATCAACTCAGACGAGATTTACGCCAGTTATTAGGTAAAGTAGAGCAACCTTCAGCTACCGTGCATGCCTTTTTGCCACATCTGACTGATCTGGTCAGTTTGTACCAAACCGCTTTTCAGGCGAAACAACAATTACAAAACGCTGATCACGACGATCAAGACCGTTATGGCCATATATGTCGCCAGATCAGTCTGGAATTGACTAACCTGCTAAGCGAACTGACCTTCGCCGAAGACAGCGCGGCAGAAATGGATAATATCCGGCAGAGCTTACTGAATAACCTCAGCATTGAACAACTGCTGGAAGCCTGCCTGAAAACCATTTCGGTAATTATTCACAGCATTAATAAAGAGCGTCAATCGGCGGAAAACTTCCTGCTAAAGCTGAATGACGCCTTATCGAATGTGCAGCAGGCCGTTGTATCCTCAATTAGCTGCTCTGACGAATTGAAACAAAAAATGCAGCGGCTTAACCAGCAAATAGAGCTGCAAATTACCCATCTGAGTGAAGCCAGTGAACGGGCCACTTCGTTAGAACAACTGAAGTTACTGGTTAGCGATAAACTGTTAGCGATAACCGGCTCTCTGCGGGAAAAAGAACAGCTGGAACAGGAGGAACGCAGTAATCTGCTGTTAACGCTGGGCAGTATGGAACAACGTTTAAAAGAGCTGGAAACTGACGCCAGCAATTTTAAAAAGCGAATCTCAGAACAGCAATTCCGTAGTTTGCAGGATGCGTTAACCGAAATACCTAACCGGGCTGCACTTGACGAGCGCTACCAGCTGGAAATCAAGCGCTGGCAACGCTATCAGAAGCCGCTTTGCATTGCATTGGCTGATGTTGACCACTTTAAGAACATCAATGATAACTATGGACATAGTGCCGGCGATAAAACGCTGAAAGCCATTGCCAAAGCATTAAAACAAAGCCTGAGAGAAACCGACTTTATCGCCCGTTATGGTGGCGAGGAATTTGTCATACTGTTTCCTGAAACCGCGTTAGAAGATCTGGAAGGCCCGCTTAATGCGCTGAAAGACAAGATCCGCAGAATGCCGTTTAAGTTTAAAAACACCCATGTTCCTATCAGCATTTCATTCGGCGCGACCCAGTTAATAGCTAGCGACAGCAGTCGCAGTGCCTTTGATCGGGCAGATGAAGCCTTGTATGAAGCGAAAAAAGCCGGCCGGAACAGAGTTATTCTAAAACCTGCCAACTAAGCTGATAGCGCCTCTTTCTGTAAAGGAGTACCTATGCATGTGCAGTTAAACCCTCTTGGGTCGATGGATTTATTATCTCAACTGGAAGTAGATCACTTAAAACAAAACACACAACAGGAAGCATTCCGGCTTTTTCGGAATTGCTGCCTGGCGGTATTAAACGTTGGTAGTCATACCGACAGTTCTGCTGAGATTTATGAGCAATTTGAAGATTTTGCGGTAAATTTGCTTAGCCGTGAACGCGGCATAAAAATTGAATTATTTAACCCGCCTCTGAGCGCCTTTGTCGATGGGCAGATTATCAAAGGCATTCACGAGCACTTATTTGCCGTACTGCGCGATATTTTGTTCTACCATAGCCGCTTACAAAGCAATAAAAGCTGGCTCGATTTAAGTAACAGCGCCCATATTACCCACACAGTATTTGATATTCTGCGCAATGCCCGGGTTATTGATGCCAGCAATGAACCCAATATGGTAGTGTGCTGGGGCGGCCATTCGATTAACGAAACAGAATATACCTACACCAAAGAAGTTGGCTACCAACTGGGCCTGCGCGGAATGGACATCTGCACCGGCTGTGGACCTGGTGCCATGAAAGGTCCGATGAAAGGCGCCACTATCGGCCACAATAAGCAGCGCATTTATAAAGGTCGCTATTTAGGCCTGACCGAGCCCAGCATCATCGCCGCAGAGCCGCCTAACCCAATAGTAAACCAACTGGTGATCCTGCCTGACATTGAAAAGCGGCTCGAAGCCTTTGTCCGGGTTGCTCACGGTATTATTGTGTTTCCCGGCGGTGCCGGTACGGCCGAAGAACTGCTGTATCTGCTTGGCATTATGTTGCATCAGGATAATCAGCAACAACATTTGCCTGTGATCCTGACCGGCCCGAAACAAAGCGAAGCCTACTTCAACGAAATTGTCAGTTTTATCAGCAACACCCTGGGTGAAACAGCATTGAACCTGTTTGAAGTTATTATTGATGATGCCCCGGCGGTGGCAAAAAAACTGAAACAGGGCGCGGCAGAAGTCCGGCAGTACCGTAAAACG
Organism: Rheinheimera muenzenbergensis; assembly: GCF_036984005.1. NCBI lineage: Bacteria > Pseudomonadati > Pseudomonadota > Gammaproteobacteria > Chromatiales > Chromatiaceae > Rheinheimera > Rheinheimera muenzenbergensis. Next base: position 21,585 of record NZ_JALAAR010000010.1, on the reverse strand, counting down.
GTGGGTGATGCCTATCATTTTAACTGGACCCTGAACATAGAGCCGGATTTTCAACAACCTTTTATCCCGAATCATGCCAATATGGCCGCACTGGACTTGCACCCACAGCAGGACAAAGCAACACTGGCAGCTAATTTGCGCCGGGCCTTCTCCGGCATTGTCGCCGGCAACGTGAAAGATGAAGGCATAAGAGCCATTCGTCAGCACGGTCCGTTTGAAATATCAGGTGAAGCCAGACTCATGCATATGATGGATACGTTGCTACAAGCCTTCGTCGAGCAAGGCCGCATGAAGCTGCCGGGCAGTAAATATGAACCTTGCTACAGAGTTATCCGCTAAATGACCCAGGTGTTGTTAATCGATGCGCTCAATCTGATCCGCCGGCTGTATGCGGTACAGGAAAGACCCTATCAGCCGTTAACAGAGCAGGTAACTGACGGTACCCGGGCGCAGATTATACAAAACACCGATAATATGCTGCGACAAGCCTTACAACGGCTGCTAAAAGACCTCAGCCCCAGCCATGCGTTAATGGTATTTGACGGCCAACATAGCCAATGGCGAAAGGCCTTGTATCCAGCATATAAAGCCAATCGTAAAGCAATGCCCACCATCTTAGCCGAGGCGTTAGCCGGCTTACGACAGTCCGTTAGCGCGCTGGGTATTCATAATGTGCGCCAGGATGACAGCGAAGCCGATGATGTCATTGCCTCTGTGGCCACCAAACTGGCGCAGCATGGTATGCAAGTTAGCATAGTGTCGACGGATAAGGGCTTTCTGCCGCTGTTATCAGATACTATTCATATCTACGACGCCTTTGCCCGCCAGTTTCATACTGAACAGCATGTACAACAAAAATTTGGCGTAAGCTCAGCACAGCTGGTGCGTTACTGGAGCCTGGTCGGTGACAGTACTAACAATATCCCCGGCGTAAGCGGTATAGGCCCTAAAGGCGCCCATGATCTGTTAGCGCTTGGTACCACGCTAACAGAAGCCCTGGAACACCCGGATTGTCATAAGAAGCTGAAAGAAAAAATTCTGGCAGAAAAAGCGCACATTAAAGTGTATATGCAATTGTTAACGCTACGCACCGATATTCAGCTTGGGCTTAACCTGCAGGATATGCGCATAACACCAGCAGGAATAAGCTGATGCCGGCCGTCATTTATAAGCTGGTAAGCAACAAACTGGTTTGGATGACTGCAGGCTTACTACTTTATATCCTGCTGACGCTGGCAGCACTGCATTGGTACCCGGACAATGTTGAGCAAATGAACTGGGCAGACCGGGAAGTGTTTAACGCCAAAGTTATTCGCCAATACAGTGCTCAGGGCAGCATTCAACAACAGCAGGTACTGGACAGGCTAGGCAGCCCGGACATTACCGCCGCCTTTAACGACCATGCAGACATTTATCAGGTACTGTATTACCGCACGCACCGGCGTACGCCTGACGGTATTACCACCGCAGATGAATGCACAGCCTTACTGTTTAAAAACCGCCTGCTAATTGCTATTGGCGATACCGCAGTCAGCCGCTATCAGTCGTTAAGCGCCAATGCCCACTGATAGCTTAGCCGTCACAACCACACTCACCCACTGGCAGCAAGCACGTAGTCAGTTGCAACAACAGGCCGACAGCGGGCAGCTACTGCAGCTAAGCCGGCAACTTTGCCAATACCGGTTAGGCCAGGTTGCGACAGAACCTGCGGCATTAACACTCAGCTCAGCGCTGCCTGATGCCTTGTGGCGCAGCGAATTGCTATTAAGTCTCAGCACTTGGCTAAACTGGCCGCACGCCACCGTGCAACTGCTGCTAAACGCCAGCTATTGCTGTGGCCTTAGCGATATACTTAGCGACACCCAATCTCACCCCAGGTTACAGCCTTACCCGCCGTTACTGAGTGCTAAATTACTGCGTACTTCAGCGCCAGCCGCACTTTTGCAAGTACTGGACGGCTGCTACGCCACTGAACGCAAAATACCTTACTGGCGCCAATCAGCCGCAAGTCTGTTGTTAACTCTGGTGATGCGCTTTAGCACACCAAATACCGACAACAGCTTTACCATTCAGCTGGGGCGCCGCATCATGCTCAGCCGCTGCGAGCACGAACTGGCGCTGTTACGCACCCTTATACTTTGGCACAGACAAACAGCGCTGCAACCGCCTCAAAGTGCAGCAACACTGTTTAATCACTCTGACTACCAGCAGTTGCGCCACAGCAGCAATAAACAGCTGGCAGCCTGCCTCAGCACAACAGCGGCAATGCGCGAGCCAGTACTTAAGCTGGCCACTGAACTTAACCGGCAGCAGCAACCAATAACCGATGTGTCACTGGCGGTTAATCTGATTGGCCGTGATTTACTCGACAATGTGTTAATCGATGCCGAACTGAGTAACGTGCTAAGTCAGCTGCACCATCCTCAGCATGCCATGTTGCAACAACTGACAGCGGCCTTTGCCTGCAGCCTGCACCTGCAGAGCCAGGACAACCTGCCAATGGCAAAATGCCGGGCGCTGGCTCGCTGTTTATGTGCGCCGCTATGGTTCGATAGCAGCGGCTATCGCAGCGGCCTGTTGCGGCCGGCTAACACGCCACTGCCCGATTTCAGGCTGTATCAGCAAGCAGCTGCCAGCGCGCTAATCAGCAAACTGCTGCAGCAATATCAGTTAACCGACTGGTTAGCCGCGGCACAACAGATGCTCAGCGCCTTGCAACAACAAAGCGTACCGCACGATGAGACAGCCAGAATCTTGCTTATTGCCTGGTACAGCTGCCAGGCGGTGTTTAACAGCGACGCAGCGCCGCACCTTACGGCATTACTGCAGCAACAGGCAGGCAACACAGTAAACAGCAGCGACCCACAGCTTTGGTTAACCACTGTAGCCGGACAGGCAAATTGTCAGTGCCCACTGCTGTTAACATTGTAGTTTTATTACATCATTCACCAGCGTTATACAGCGTATAAGCCAGATAACTACGGTAAACTTTCACCAAACTGGCGCCAATTAGCGAAAACTGCTATATTCAGCGCCGTTTTCAGGCCCGTCAGAGGCCCGCTTCCCACGTAAATAACACTGCTAAGGATCCCCCATGAGCAAGCAAACCATTACAGTCATCAAAGGCGACGGCATAGGCCCCAGCATTGTAGAAGCCGCTATTCAGGTGTTAGAAAAAGTAGGCTGTGAGTTCGACTACGAATACGTCGATGCCGGTTTAACCGCACTGGAGAAAACCGGTGAGCTGTTACCACAAGCCACGCTGGATGCTATAGCTCGCAATAAAATCACCCTAAAAGGCCCGCTTACTACGCCAGTGGGCGAAGGTTTTACTTCGATCAATGTTACGCTGCGGAAAAAATTTAGCCTGTACTCCAACGTACGCCCGGTAATTTCCTTTAAAGGCACCAAGGCGCGCTACGAGAATATCGATATTATTACTATCCGTGAAAACACCGAAGGCATGTACTCAGGCCATGGTCAGGTAGTCTCAGCTGATGGCATGGTAGCCGAAGCAACCAGCATCGTAACGAAAGAAGGCGCAGAGCGCATTGCCGTGTTTGCTTTTGAAACAGCCCGGCGCGAAAAACGCAAAAAGGTCACCATAGTACACAAAGCCAATATCCTTAAATCTACTTCAGGTTTATTCCTGAAAACAGCGCGTGAAGTGGCAAGCCGTTACCCGGATATTGAAGCCCAGGAAATGATTGTCGACAACGCCTGTATGCAACTGGTGATGAACCCACAACAGTTTGATGTCATCGTTACCACCAATTTGTTTGGCGATATTTTATCCGACTTATGTGCCGGTTTAGTTGGCGGCTTAGGTATGGCACCGGGCGCGAACATTGGTGCCGATTGCGCTATTTTTGAAGCCGTACACGGCAGCGCACCGGATATCGCCGGCAAAAATCTGGCTAATCCAAGCTCAGTAATTTTGGCGTCTATCCAGATGCTGGAATACTTAGGTATGCAGGATAAAGCTGAGAAAATCCGCAGCGCACTGGCCGACGTTATTGCCAGTGGTGACCGCACTACCCGTGATTTAGGCGGTAGTTTTGGCACTACTGACTTTACCGCAGCGGTATTAGAGCGTTTATAAGCAGTATTGTTGCTAGAATAGCCACCTCAGGGTGGCTATTTTTTTAGCGTCTTTCACAGAGGAGTTAATATGTCGCAACTAAACAACCCACTGCATGGCGTGACGCTGGAGCAAATCGTCACCGCACTGGTCGATCACTTTGGCTGGCCGGCACTGGCAAAGCAGATTGATATCAATTGCTTTAAACAAGATCCATCGGTGAAAAGCAGCTTAAAGTTTTTACGCAAAACGCCGTGGGCCAGAGAAAAAGTAGAGGCCTTGTTTGTAGCGCAAAAGCTGTATCAGAACAACTGATACAGCTTTGTGGTTGCTGAAAATAACGATTAACCGTTATAAATAGTGCCGCCGCTACCAACGTAATGTTGTAGCACGTTATTAGCCGCATCACGCTGCACCAAGCGCACTACCTCGACCCCGGCTTGCTTAAGATAAGCATAACTACTGTCATAAACCGGACCTTCATCAAAACCTATGGCGCGGGCATCGTCAGCAGTTGCAGCACAAACTAAACGCTTAACACCACTCCAAAGTGTGCCACCCAGACACATAGCGCAGGGCTCGCATGAGGTAAATAACTCACGCCTTACACCGTCAGCAGACAAACTAAAACTTTGCAGTTTATGCTCGGCCAGCATAATCGCCATCATTTCGCCGTGCGCAGTAGAGTTATGTAGCGGCATCACCCGGTTTACGCCAACACTTAACAGCTTGCCACTGTCGATGTCAAAGATAGCACTACCAAAAGGGCCTCCGGTACCGCGCTGTACATTTTGCCTGGACAGCTCGACCGCTAGCGCCATTTTTTCATCGTCAGTAGTGTAAACCTTGTCCCAGTCCACCACTTCATCAATCCACTGGGGTAAATCCAGTATTATCTGATGCTTAGTCATCGTTATTCCTTAAAAAAACAAAGCCCGCTAAAGCGGGCCTGATGAATACTCTATTTATCGGCCAGCGGCTTACTGTATGCCAGTTCCATATCCCACGGCAGTTGGATCCAGGTATCCTGTTCGATATCAGTAATATAATGATCAACCAAAGGCTTACCCTGAGGTTTAGCATACACCGTCACAAAACAGGCTTTAGGGAAATGCTCACGCAATGCTCTGGCCGTTTCACCGGTGTCGACTAAATCATCAACAATCAGCAACTTTTCTGAATCTGCCAGACTGGCGTCTTTTAATATGCTCAGACTACCTTGTTTATCGTGCTCATAGCTGGCGACACAAATGCTATCTACCACCCGGATATTCAGCTCACGGGCAATAATGGCCGCCGGCACCAGGCCGCCACGGCTTACAGCAACTATGGCGTTGTATTCTTTACCTAACAGTTGATGTGCCAGCTCTTTCGTGGCACGGTGAAACGCTTCCCACGACACATAAAACATTTTATTGCTTGATAACGACATTTTTTTCGTCCAGTAATAGAGTAAACGGCAATTATAGACAGCCCAGCGCCACTTCGACCATTTCGTTAAAGCTGGTCTGACGCAACTCGGCACTTAACGCTTCACCGGTACGGATATGGTCGCTTACGGTAAAAATTGCCAGCGCATTAATGCCGTACTCAGCTGCTACGCCATACAGACCGGCCGCTTCCATTTCTACGGCCAGTACACCGTATTTTTCTAAGGTATCAAACAGTGTTTCGCTGGGGTTGTAAAATAAGTCTGAAGTGAACACATTACCGACTTTAACGTTGATGTTTTTCGCCCGCGCTGCAGCGACGGCTTTTTCCAGCAAGTCAAAGCTGGCAATAGCGGCAAAATCCATACCGGCTAAACGGTTGCGGTTTACATTAGAATCGGTGCTGGCGCCCATACCAATAACCACATCACGCACTTTGACATCCAGCGGTAAACCGCCACAAGAACCAATGCGGATAATGTTTTTTACACCGTAAAACTTCACCAGTTCAGTGGCATAAATAGACATCGACGGTATGCCCATACCAGAGCCCAACACGCTAACCGGTTTACCTTTGTAGGTTCCGGTGTAACCAAACATATTGCGCACCGTGTTGACACAGACCGCGTCGGTTAAAAAAGTTTCGGCAATATGTTTGGCCCGCAGCGGGTCGCCGGGCATTAATACTGTTTGGGCAAAAGCGCCTTCTGGCGCATTAATATGCGGAGTAGCCATAATAGTCTCTTAGTTAATACGGTTTATAAAAGAGTCGCCGTACGCCATGGCGTCCAGCGCAAAATAATCTGCCAGTGTCTGGCCAATATCGGCAAAACTGGCCCGTTCACCCAACGCAACATCACCTAAGCCGGCTTTATAAACCAGTACCGGTATGTACTCGCGGGTATGTTCAGTGCCATGCCAGGTAGGATCACAGCCGTGATCAGCTGTCAGTAACATTAGCGTATCGTCACCACAGGCTGCCATTAATTCCGGTAAACGGCGGTCAAAATACTCCAGCGCGTCACCATAACCGATGGCATCGCGGCGATGGCCAAAATTCTGGTCAAAATCAACCAGATTGGTAAAAATAAGGCTGTTATCCGCCTGCGTTGCCATTTGTGCCAGAGTTTTGTCTATCAGTTGTTCCAGCCCGGTCGCTTTTAAGCTTTCACTAATGCCCTGATGGGCATAGATATCAGCAATTTTGCCAATACTAATTACTGTGCCACCGGCTGCAGTTAACTTATCCAGCACTGTTGGTGCAGGTGGTAATACTGAGTAGTCGCGGCGATTTCCGGTACGGGCATAATTATCGGCCTTGTCGCCGATAAAGGGCCGTGCAATCACGCGGCCGATATTGTAGTCATCCAGTAGCTCGCGGGCGACCTGACAAAAATCGAGCAATTTTTGCAAACCAAAATGTTCTTCATGTGCTGCTACCTGAAACACACTATCAGCCGAGGTATAACAAATTGGTTTACCACTGCGAATATGTTCATCACCAAGTTTAACTAAAATATCAGTACCCGAGGCATGGCAATTGCCCAGTATGCCCGGCACGCCGGTGCGCCGGCACAATTCAGCGATTAACTGCGGCGGAAAACTATCACTCTTGTTATGAAAGTAGCCCCAGTCAAACAGCACGGGTACACCGGCTATTTCCCAGTGTCCGCTCGGCGTATCTTTACCACTGCTGAGCTCTTTAGCATAACCGTAAGCTCCGGCAATAGCGGTAGCGGGCAATATATCGGCCTGTACGCCCTCTGATGCTGCGGTAGCTGCCTTTACCAGCCCAAGCCCGGCAAGGTTTGGCAACGCCAGCTGACGGCCCTTAGCTTGATGGAATGCTTTGGCAATACTGGCGAAGGTATTAGCCCCGACATCACCAAAAGTTGCTGCATCAGGTGTATACCCGATACCAAAACTGTCTAATACCAGGATCACTGCTTTTTTTGCCATCGTCCTGCTCCTGCATCGTAATTAATCATATTGCCCGTATACAGAGTGTAACACTGCACCGCTGGCTAATACCGCAGCTAAGCGGCATTTTTAAAAAAGGGCACGCAGTGTAAAACGAAGGCCATAGCTTTACAACCAGCAAGTGAAAAACCAGCCTGGCGTATCATAAAAAAACCCGCCTTAGCAGCGGGTTTTTAGTAACACCGGGTTAGGCAGTTAGCGTGGTAGCTGCTGATAACCCATGTTATACAAAGTGAAGCTAAATACATCAGCAGCCTGATCTATCTGCATAGACACCGGCATACCTGCACCATGGCCAGCTTTAACATCAATGCGGATAAGCTGCGGGTTAACGCCGCTGTCTTTAGCCTGCAGCTCTGCAGCAAACTTAAATGAGTGCGCTGGTACTACGCGGTCATCATGATCAGCGGTAGTAATCATCGTTGCCGGATGCGTCACACCCGGTTTAACGTTGTGTACCGGTGAGTAACCAAGTAAGTAATTAAACATGTCGGCACTTTGCGCACTGGTACCATAGTCAAAGGCCCAGCCGGCACCAGCGGTAAAGGTGTGGTAGCGCAGCATATCCAGTACACCTACTGCCGGTAACGCCACTTTAAACAGCTCTGGCCGTTGCGTCATCACTGCACCGACTAATAAGCCGCCATTCGAACCACCACGTACCGCCAACTTATCCTTAGAGGTATAACCCTCTTTTTGCAGGTACTCGGCTGCAGCAATAAAATCATCAAACACATTTTGCTTGTTCAGCTGCGTGCCGCCTTCGTGCCAAACTTTACCATACTCGCCGCCACCACGAATATTAGCCACAGCATAGACGCCGCCCATATCCATCCACACAGCGTTAGACACACTGAATGATGGAGTCAGGCTGACATTAAAACCGCCATAACCATATAAAATAGTCGGGTTGCTGCCATCGCGTTTTACATCTTTGCGGTAGCTGATAATCATTGGTACTTTAGTACCGTCTTTTGAAGTGTAAAACACCTGTTCAGAGGTATAAGCCGCCGGATCGAACTGAGTTTTCGGCTGATTAAACAGGCTCGAATCACCCGATTGCGGTGTAAATTTATAAATACTGCTCGGAGTGGTGTAATTGGCAAAGCTGAAATAAAGCTCTGCATCTTCTTTCTTACCACGGAAGCCGCCAACGCTGCCTACACCAGGTAAAGCGATGTCGCGCACCAGCTTGCCGTCATAGTCAAATTGCTTAACCTGGGCCACTGCATCAACAATGTAGTTGGCAAACACATAGCCGCCGCCTGTCGACGCCCGTAGCACATTTGTTGTTTCGGCAATTAATGTTTGCCAGTGTTCCGGCTGCGGTTTAGCAGCATCGGCAACAACTACTTTACGGTTAGGTGCATCGCGGTTGGTAATAAACATCAGCTTATCGCCAACAGAGTCCAGCAAGTCTACATCTGAGCTGGTATCATTTACCACTGCGACAAAGCTGCTATCGGCTTTACTTAAATCTTTAATAAACAGCTTGTTGCCAGAGGTTGATACCGCAGCTGACACCAGCAAATAACGGTCATCCTCGGTTACTGTTGCGCCAACATAACGATGTTTTTCATCGGCAGCAGCACCAAAGATCACTTTATCGGCGCTCTGCGGAGTACCCATTTTATGGTAGTACAGCTTATGTTGATCCGTCATTGCCGACAGTTCGCTACCATCGGGCTTGTCGTAACTTGAATAGAAGAAACCGTCGTTACCCACCCAACTGATGCCACTGAATTTTACATCGATCAGGGTTTCGCCGATTTGTTGCTTCGTCTCGACATCAATTACGATAATTTTACGCCAATCGCTGCCGCCTTCTGAGATTGCATAAGCAGCCAGGCTGCCATCACGGGAAAAGCTGATATCGGCCATTGACGTGGTGCCATCAGTGCTAAAAGTATTTGGATCTAAAAACACTTCAGAGCTGCCATCGGCATTCAGACGATATAATACAAATTGATTTTGCAAACCATCATTGCGGTAAAAATACTGGTGTTTGCCTTCTTTAAAAGGCGCACCTAGCCGTTCAAAATTCCATGACTGTTGCAATTTATCGCGTATCGCATCGCGGTAAGGGATCTGCGCCAGATAATCGAACGTGGTTTTATTTTGTGCCTTAACCCAGGCTTCAGTTTCACTGCTGCGATCGTCTTCCAGCCAGCGATAAGGGTCGGCTACTTTAGTATCAAAGTAGGTATCAACCACATCACCTTTGGCTGTTTGCGGATAAACTAATTGCTGTTTTACCGATTCTGTCATCGTAACCTTAGCTGCGTCATTAGCTGCATTGCTGTTTGACTCACCACCACAGGCGGCAAGCAAAGATACCGCCAGTACACTTAATACATGTTTCATCTACGGGGACTCCCTGTTTCTTGTTGTTATAACGCCACCGAGCTTAACAAAGAAGCCCGCCTTTGCCTATTTCATGTCAACGGGTTTTCAGTGCTGTTCAACTAAAACTAAGACAGAAACCTGTGCGGGAAAAGCAAAAAGCCCGCCAAATGGCGGGCTTTTTGCTTTTTATGGTGCCCAGACCCGGAATCGAACCAGGGACACGCGGATTTTCAATATCGGCTGAGGCACTCCACTTACCAGAACCTGCCAAAGTCAGGTCATCAAATTACATGCTCCTGAGTTTGCAGCAATCGAAGACAAAGTTCGAATTCGGCGGTTAGGGACCTCATCAGTTGCAATAGTTTGCTATCGTAGGCAATGCAGGATTCCACGGCTGCAGAAACACGCGCTCGTGTCTCAGCTCTGAAAGTGCGGACACACTGTATTACCTGGGCGAGTAGTTCTCGGTCCGGAACAGTTGATTTCGCTAACTCGTTCATAATCGCTGAGTAGGCAATCCAAATAGCTCCCTTATTATCATCCCTGATGAACAAAACTGACGACGATGCAGGGGTGTTGATACATTGGTACACGAACCATGCGGCAGCCAGCTCCGGCACAGTACGGAGCTGGTGATACCGCTGAGTAGCCACCAACAAATCCAATATCACTTTCGGATGTGTCGGTCGTTGCAGTTGAGCAGCCTGCAAAATCTTCAGCACAGTGAACACGATCTCATTGCTGTCTCTCTTCGCGGAGATAATGTTTTCAAAGAGGTAACCGAACGGAGTGGCTTTAAAATCAGCATATAGCAATTGGGGTAAACTATGGACCTGTATAGTGGCAACATAATCTATACGTAGATTGACCTGTCCAATTGCTGGTAATTGACTAAACATGCCGACAAATTGAGCTTGCTGTGCGCTATCAATGCGGCCTTTCTGATAGAGATATTCTATTACGTTGATACTGTTGCCAGTGATCACTGGTCCATGAAGGTGAGAGGCACACGAAACTAAGTATTTATCGTCACTGATGAGCATCGCAGTGGTTTGCCTGACTGCGTCGGCGTATAAATCGAACGCAACACCATTACTCAACTCATCTGTCGGTTCAATGAGTGTAATTTTGGGTAAGACAGCATGAAGTGCAGTAAGGATGTTTCCCGCTTTGGCTGCACTCATTGAACCTGCCCAGCCTGTATGTGCATCACGAATAGCATTAAATGTTGATTGCAGCAGGTAACACCGGTCAGTGGCATTTAATACGTCACCTAATGCTCCAATTTCAGAAAGGGCAAGCAAAGCTGTCTCATCGAATAGAAAGCGGGCCCCATGGAGGGTTTCATGCTCAAACATTTCCCACGGTACTTGCAGTGCATGTTTGATTCTGAACTCTGAGTTTTCAGGCGGTGAAGTTTGTGCCGCATGCCACAGTGCAAACATATCTCTTAGACCCAGCATGAGCCTCGAGCGCATAATAAAAGGTGCTGGGAGCGATCCATTACGGATTGCCTGCGTGTTTATTTCACTCTGTTTGACATGGTCATCGGTAGTTCCTGATATGCGCTGAAACTGTTTCAACAACTCTTCCGGTGTCGTATTAATCTCCACCTTTTCCTTCCAAAGGATAGGGGACTCTGGGAATTTCTCCGTGTATGCTTGAAGGCGTGCCTGGAAGGCTGCAATGGCTTCCTCGGTGTCTTCGCGACCCCGACCAATGGTCAACGAGACCATCAAGAAGCTGCCCTCCTCGCGTACATCGTTCTGATCTACGAGTTGACCATACTCTGCCAAAGCAAAAATAGCGTCTTCGAGGTATCTCTCGGATTGAACATACACCATGAGTAATCTGCTTAAGACTTCCACCTTCATCTGTCTTGTCGTAACCTGTGCGTAGAGAGTTTTAATCTCACTGATCACATCCTCTAACAGCCCTAGTGTCATACTAAGTTCAATGTAGAACTGCAGAGCCGGTATAGAAAGCTGAACAAACTCGCGATCTTTCTTCAGAACTGACAGCGACTCACCCAAGCGGCCTTGAGCCTTCAAGCATGCAGCCAAAATGAGAGACCACCCGATATCATTATCGCCATTATCAAGCTTTCTGTTGGCGATTTCCTCGGCTTGGCTCCAGTCTTTCGTTGTTAAAAAACTGTGGGCTCTCACGCGATAATGCTCGGGTGATAGTTCCGAGTGCGATAAAGCTCTATCGCTCAGAGCGATGATAATCCGAGCTGAGCCCTCATCCTGTGGGTCAAGAAATCCAAGGAGACTCAGCGCGATTGATAGCGGTTGTCCTGTGTTATTGTACACATCGTGTAGATGCATAAGGTGTTCTTTCTTCCGTTCTGGACTGTCTTGACAGCGCTTCTCGCATTCGAGAATTGCTAGGCAGGCTCGCCCCTGCTCTGATGTTTTCAACAAACCGGAATAGCGTTGTGAGACTTTGTGCTCTAATAACTCAGAGGCCCACTGAACTCCCATAGCTAGCGCAGGGATTGACCAGCGGTTGTCCTCTTCAAATAACTTGCCTTCATGGCGCATCAGAAGCTCAAGTGCATCTCTTTTTCGGCCAGTCATGTATATGGCTGTAATGAACATATACAGGTCAAAACCATCGGGCTCAGTGATTTGCTCAATGACCGGAATTAGATCCGCAAAGCGTTGTTGTTGCCACAGGACCTGACTATAAGACCTGGCCAGGGTCTGATCTGCTGAGCGCTCCTGATAGAATGGTTCTATGTAATTGGCTAACATACTCAGTCGATCGAAATAAGCGCTGACCGGTATACTCACATCGATGAGCTGATCAATATTTGTCAAATGTGGCAGCTCACGAGCTAGAGACCACGCCCGGTCAATATGTTTCATAGCTCTCGTCATGTCCGAGACATTATAAGTCACCAGTCCATGTGCAGGCACCGATAGGATATCCCTTTTATCTTCCGCAAAGTGAGCAAAGTAAAGTCTTCTGGCTGCTACTACGTGGAACACATACTCATCATGCATATCACTGAATTTCAACTGGTCCACCTGTTCGAGCAGGACATTAGCGTCAGCTAACCTCTCACCCAAACACAGTATAACAAGCCTGCCCGCAATGCGGTCTGGATAATGCAAATCCAATAAAGCCAGGGCTTCATCAACATGTCCGAGCATCGCCATACATTTGGTTTTCAGAAAACAGCTGTGGTAAGTCTTCGTATCTAAGTGATCACTTATATCTTTCAGCAGCTCAGGTGTCGGCTCGTCTTCACTATTGAATAGTGACTCAAGGTAGGTCAATTTGTACCTTGGGCGCTCACAGGCTTGATTGGCTTGCAGGGCGTGTGCTCGTGATTCCTCTTTGTTTCCCTTGTAAGAAAGCAGACGAGCCATCTGCAAGTGGTACTCGGCACGCTCGTTATCGGATAAGTTAGTTAATCGTTGCAATATGGTTGTAAGCGCTCGCTCTGCAAGCAGAATCTTATTCGATGATAACAAGTTCCAGCAGCGTTCAAGTGCTGCCGCATTCGACCCTTCTGGGCTGTGTACCCATGGCGCGTCTATTGGATTTGCCATGCTGTCCAGATAAATTGGTTTTTGCTCCAGGCCTCGGGTAATAATGCTGACTGCTGGCGCAACCGGAATGTTGATGTCAGACAGTTGTTTCTTTAGTCCAGAAACTGCCAATTGCTCGCTGAACCGATTCTGGAAGTAGCCGAGTAAATCCAGCGTATTTGTTACCAAATTACTTGTAGGTACTCTTACAGAGGTAGTCTTCTGACTTTCTTTACCCTCCACCCCAGAGAAAAAATCATCCTCTAGGATCAGATAATAAATTGGGCACTGGTGCCAGACTCCGCCATGATCTTTCAGGTCAACCACTGCAAGAACGACGGCTGTCTCTATTCCCCTGTAATACATGATTGTCGATAACTGAATATCTATGGTGATGAATTGGTTGTCGGCACTATAGCTAGGACTCATTGTGCCCTTGAGCTGAAGAAAGAAATTGAACGAAACCTCACCGCTTGATTTTTTAATTTGCATCATGTAATCAATGCCATAGTCGGTATCGCCGGAAGTTGACGTCTCTATCCATGATATAGGCATTTGACTCGTTAAGGCTCGACCAGCCAGCCGACCTATTTCCTGGCCACTACTCTCTATTGGCAATTGATTCACAAAAAGCTCCTGAAATTAATGCTGTGAATGGGCTGCAAGAGCGAAATATCTGCTTCACTGGTCCATGATTTTCAAATCGTCATAGTGCCGTGTGCTTTAGCCAAAGGCAAACAGTCTCTGTGCACCACCTTGAATTGTTCACTTCATAGCCACTACCAAACTCATACACTTCCGTATATAGTTCGAAGATGTTGAATGTTATCTGAGCCTGATTGGCAATAGGAAAAAATGAGCTTCTTGAAATCAGTCAGTAAATTTGCTCTCTGTGCTACGCAAAGCTTGGTTGCTGCATGTCTTGACAGTGCTGCTGAAGATAAAAAGCGCCATGACCACGAAGGTTATTGGCGCACTCAGGATGGCGAACTGATTACTGATCCTAATGATGTGAATATCCAAAAAGAAAATGCCGTCTATTTACGCGACTAACTGGTTTACTCACAGTGAATCATATCTGTTCTAGCACCTTTCCCTTAAACTTAAACTTAGACTTAACCTAATAGGCTCGATGAACCCATAGCTTGCGTTCACGCCGGTATTGACGATCACAAAATTTCATCGCCACATAGATTTGGCGTTCTCGCGCCCTTGCAATTAACTGGATGCATTTGTTGGATTCCACAGTCGGTTGACTTTAGTACACAATACTCATATGCTGATTTTGCGGTGAGAGAACACCCAATCCAGCCACACAGGTGAAACAAACACGTCACTGAGTAAACTGATAATCAATAGTTTTCTTGTCGGCATAACGGTTTAGTGGCAAGCCAAAGCCAAAATACTTAAGGAAATTATTGCTATGTCACATTTCACACATCCAAACGTTATTGCTGTTAAAAAACAAGCGCAGTTAGTGCGTTATAGTCTCAAAGAGTTCAATGTAAAAGCCTTGCCTACATCCACTGATATGTTGAATTACTGGGTCAAATGCTTCGGATATGAACACTGGCAACAGTTTATTAGGCAAGTAAATGGCCATCCAATTGACAAGATTGATTGTGCAATTGTCGACTACAACAGCTTTGAGAGTATATCTGCTGAGCTATGCAGCCTTCTATCCACTTATGATATCAATCAAATAAAATGGGCGCTGGCGACGTCATTGTTTAATAACATCCAAGTCAATAGTGGGCTGATAAAAAACCTGCTAGTAAAAACAGTGCCTATGCCAATGTCAGATGAGTTGAGGAAGCTACACAATTTTGGGCTCATAGACATTACAGTTGGAGCATTAGCGAATTCAGGAGAAGAGATTATCACTGGCTATCTACCAACGGAGTTAGGTAAATACAAAGCGGCCTTAGAATACGAGAAGGAGCTTGGTCGTTCTCTATCAGAGATAGATCTTGTTCAATTTGGACTCTCAAGCAATCTTTGTAAACTAAAGAGCATCCAACGCATCTTTACTATTAGTACCTGAAATACGACAAAATCTATCATCCAAATCAGCCGTCACTTAGGTGTTCGGCTGAGTTCTGTTGTCCAAGTGGGGTTATAAATCTCAAGTAGTATGAGTATGTTCTATTTGACCATCACATTACTTTTTTCTGTTGAAACACAAACAGCAATTGCGATGCATCCAATTAGCCTAAATCTGTAGCGCCAATTTCTTGCGCCCTTGCAAACAACGAAAGGTATTTGACTTTGTTGACTTTTTTGTCGTCATAGAGCTTTTTAATTATTAGATATGGGTTATAAATCAATATATATTCATAGTCTCCCAAAGCACCTTCTTGCGCATCAATAAAGCCGAGCTCAACGAGTTTAGCCATCCTTCCATTCCACGTTGAGATGGCCCTTTGGCCGGAGAAACCTGATTCAGCTGCCAGTTGACCAGGATTTTTTATTTCTACTAAGGACTCATCAAATACTCGGCACCATAGGGCAAAATATGCCCCTGATACTGGCTTTCCCTTATCGGCCACTTCATCCATTATTTGTGCGAGTATAGGGAAGGTCCGAGGTATCGTAGTAAAACCTGTCTGTTTTGTTCTATCCCACAACAGTCCTTCATCAATATCTCCAAAAAGCTGCTCTCTTAAAACCAGCTTTTGCTTTTTTACTTTAGATGTTTTAGCAGCCTTCTGTTTAACATTCATCATTTTTACGTCCTTCAGGTGTAACTGCAAAAAGGGAGCTGGCTTGTTTTCAGTTGTAGTTTTGGACACCACATCATTGCGACCTATTCCATCTCTAAGCTTTGGACACTTAGGAAATATTTAAGCAACCAAGCCAGCTCAACTAAATGTTTCAGTTGTTGCATTTTCAGGGTTCGCTTTGGACACAAACCCATTTGCCGCAATTAAACTACATGTAGTTTTGGACACCACATCTAACCGCTCTTGCAAACCACAACAACTTTCCACGAGCAAAGTATTCCACAAAAAAACATTTTATAACAAAGAGTTAATCATCTTCTCTTTTGATGCAGGTTTTTCAGCGCACTGCAAAACCCCTATTTAATAGTAGTATAAATCACAACTCACGCACTGAGTTGTGATTTATTTTTACTAATTTTTTCTAAGTTTTTTTTATTACGCATTAAATCAAACACTTAAACGAGATTTACGTGCTCGTAAGTTCTCGCGGTGCTGAAGGTGCTGGAATGTGCTCGGAGTGCTCGGAGTGCTCGTGGGTACATAGGGGAAAATCCAGACGGGCGTTGAGTAATATTTTTACGGCCAACCTGCAGCTCTACATCATATGGCCGATTGGATGAGTACTTTGAGGCATGTATCAGGTGTATCAAACCATAATTAAATCAAATCACAGTCTGGGCTACCCAATTCCAATCCTACTGGGCCGCCTAAAGCACCTTGCTGCCTTCTCTTCTTGCACCAGGCTATAGCTATTCGATCAAACACTTCCTCAGGAACTTCAGCCTCCAGTTTGCCGAACAACTTACCTTCAGCGTTGGATTCATAAATTATTTTAAAATCAATCGGATTGGTTATCTCAACAACAGCAGGATTATCATTCTCCCGTCCAAAGTGATTTCCTGATAAAGTCCAAATTCAGTGTGCCACTACATGATGAACTTAATATTCCCAATATGGAAACTTTCGTCAGTTAATTC
The DNA here is from genome assembly GCF_036984005.1 of Rheinheimera muenzenbergensis. Taxonomy (NCBI): domain Bacteria; kingdom Pseudomonadati; phylum Pseudomonadota; class Gammaproteobacteria; order Chromatiales; family Chromatiaceae; genus Rheinheimera; species Rheinheimera muenzenbergensis. The sequence goes on along the minus strand of NZ_JALAAR010000010.1, from coordinate 4,506 downwards.
CTAATACGCAACGCAACTCTCAACCACATCAAGTTTCACATTCACCTTTTCCAAGGCTTCATCTATGCCTAGAGTTTCTTTTTCTTACTAACGTAACTTGCGGTCAGTTTTGGGCAGGCCATTGCAATAGTATTTACAAAATCGCTGCATTGATGGGTTGAAGTATCATCTTCACTAATAATCCGCTTTAACATCTCGTAAGGAAACGTTAGCCGGATAGGTACTACAGCCGCCTCCACCAAGGAAACTGACACCTTTGATATAGAAACGTAGTGTTGCAATGTGCAAACCATCATGCCGTTATTGCTATAATTTAAAAGCTCAGCCTTTGTAAGTCCGAACTCCGTGATAATATGGTCTGGTTCAAGTAAAGATATCCTGTTCTTGTCTTTATGGCGGTCTAACTCCAAACTGTATAAGTGTATTTTTTGCTCGTCTATACAGGCTTCCAACGTGTAACCATTAGAGCTCATGTCCATCATCATTTGGGCGCCATCTACCGACATCAAAGCTTCTGTTATTTCAGCATCTAATGGCTGTTTAAGCCACTTTACAGCGAAGATCGCCGAAATCCCGATAAACGCAATGAGTGCATAAGGATGTTTTAACATGCTCACTATCACACTGATGATGCTTGCCAGCAGGCTAGTGTTCTTACCCATAAAAGCATTCCTTATTGTTTAACACGTCACCCAAGGAATATATCTCAAAATACATCCCGAACGTTCCGCACGGCTTTGTATTTCAAATGCGAGCATCTTGTAGCCCCCAAAATTGGCTGGCAAATGGAAGGGCAATTCATGCCCTATGGATCTATTGAATGTGCGTGCGGGTTCAGGTCGCATCACCCCAAAATACCCTGTTAACAAGCCAAATTAAGTGAGCGGTGAATAAGCTGATAGCCCCCATTTGTAGCGGCGATTATCTTTATATCGTCAAATCCCCAATTTGGCTTTTAATAAGGCATAGCTGTGGGTGAATTGCTGCACTTTAAGCTCGTGCGGCGTCCCCCAATAGTGGAGTGATCTTTTAACTGCACTGTTGCACTTTTCGAAATACTGGTCAGATTGAGACTTAATCATTTGATTGATGGCTACTATTGCCGACGCTCCATGGTGCTGGTGGTATTCATGAATGTGTTGTTCAAAAGTGAAGCGCCTGGTTTTCACATCTGACTGTCGATCTGCACAGAATTTCAGAACATCAGATAGCGCTGTTTTCGTGGCATCGCAAATGCTAAGTATTTTCTCAAGATCTGCAATGGTACAGAACATGATATTTTTACTGAGCAACTTACCTTCAATGACATCGCGTAAATTTACCGAGCTGCCCGCACAGAATTCAATTAACTTTTCTGCCTCGCTGATGAAGTGCTCTTGGTGCGTAACGACAAGCCCGAACCGGTTTTCTAAATCAATGTCTATTTTCTTCAGCAAAGAGAGTTTCCCAGCACATTCAGCTATCTGCGTCACCCCTTTGATCAGTGAATCTTTAAGTTTGTCCTTGATATATGTGCTGGAACCAGACGTAAGCATTGATGTTTTCGGCTCAACCCCTTTTGCATCTATAAGGATCGATGATTCATCATTCTGGATTAGAAAGTCGGCGACTTTACCGCTGATGCCTGCTTCTTTGTACCAAGTTTCAATTGTGCTCTCATGCACTGACTTTAGGTTATGCAATGAGAGTAATTCAGACGTGTATTTTTCATAAAGCTTGGTAAATGTGTCTTTGAAGCGGCTAGGCTCTTCAGCTTTGAGTATGCGCATAACAAACTCTGAGACACCAATTGAAAGTACATGAGCTTGCGGTGTGCTGATGCCTTTCTCAAGCAGAAAAATAGGCTTAACAATAAGTGCAGGCTCGTCAAAATACTCTGAAGGGTTTAATACCCGCTCGCAAGGCCGGACATGCTGAATGATATCTTTGAGCTCTGGGATGGTTCCTCCAATCAACTTGAGCAGGTGGATAACTTTAAATGGTGTCAACACAGGACAGAGTTCATTAATAACTGTCTCATATGAAACAAAATATCGCTCACTAAACGGAAGCTTGACCCAGAGCCATGTTGCAAATATAAGAAACTCATCGAGGCTTACACCGGCCTGTTTTTCGAATTGGTCACGAAGCGTTTTTTTCCCTGACTGCAGCTCTATGATTGCAATAAAACGGTATAGGAATATCAGGCGTTCTTTATGATCCTGCTGAAATCGAGTTTGAGGAATTAACATCCGTCTAATTTCGATCATCGGATCATCCGTGCTGTTCAATTTAAGCGCGCTGTTCTGTAAATTCCACACTCGATTAATGATTTTATTTACACATCTCGCTGATGCATCTATCGCGTTAGGTCTTGTTTCTATCTCAAGCACCCATTCAAGCGTTAAACAATATATCCATGGTACTTGAATGCCTTGTGACATTGGCCGTTGTGGCAGGTGAAGGTTTGTCAATAGATGCTCTACAACAGAGTTAGTTGTGTATGAACTTAGCTTCTTTCTGATTGCAGCTGCTTCGATCTGATAATTCATTTTTTCACCATATATAGAAAATACCCATTGTCAAAATATCATGGCCGCTTAAAACGCTAGTACTAAATGAAAATTATTAATTTTAGTGCAGTAGAATGAATAACATAGTCAAACAACACTATTCGACAATCGGTCTTACTCCAGGCCATATTTTATGGTGTTTACTTTCGCTAAAAGTGACAAAAATCTCCAAGATAAAGCAAAGTTTTCGACTCCTTTGAGTCATGAGTAAAGCTCTATAACAAGCTTTAACCACTGACTTCAATTAACTCAATTCGCTTTATTGGTATAAAAACTTCCCAGTCAATGAGCTTCGCATCTTCCGCGCTGCGCGCAGCGAAGCTGAATCTGTAACTGATGGGAGTAATTTCTGCTTTTAAACGTAGCTGGTTACCAACTTAATAATCAGGTGGGATAGGGTCAAAGACATTTTTAGACAATTCTCAATTTCAGCACCATCTAATTCGTCGGCCCTGCGGGAGGCAGATATCTGATGTGCACCATAATTAACATTCTTAGATTTTGTGGTAGCCATTGGTATTACATTACTGATCGACTCTGTAATCACTTCCTCGACGATGGCTGAGTACTTTGCAACTATCTGTCGGGAAAGCCTTGTAGCGGCAGCTATAGCCGCCTGCGTGAGTTTCTGCCGCATTTGTATCAGCGACTTTGCTGCAGCCCGTATCCGCGACTCTGTAGCTCTCTGGCGGGATTCATGGGTTCGTTGTGCAGATAGCCTCTGCTTCTCTTGCAGCGGCAAAGATGGGTCTAGGCCCATAGCGCCTCGGTGACACCGGTTAGTGCCCCTATAACGATCCCACGTCCATCTTGCGACTGACTTTACTATTGCGCTTACCTCAGGAACTGATAGGTTCATTTTGGAGCCACGACGTTTAAAATTGTTATGGTCGTGGGCATAAGCATCCAGCAGACGGTTAAACGATTGAAAGGTGCCTTGTTCCCGTTCACGGTTCACGATTGAGTAGGCATAGAAACGAAGCTCTTCAAACAACATGCAATTCCGTGAATGTGAAACAGAGTCTACATTCGGCCCTTTGCTCCACCATCTCTTAACTGCCAAATCTACGTAATCTGCAAGTTCACTAAGGTCATAGACTGCGCAATGAATCTCCGAGGTGTTTCACCAAGGATGACCAGGCGTTTTGGCGACAGGGCCGCTGTAAGACAGATCTGCGCCTAATCGTGCGGCCATAGCCTCGTAAACCGCCTTCATATAAGCAATAGGCTTCGATCTGGCGTTCTCCGAAGTACATACGGGTGGAATTGCATAGAACAAATGTGCGCGACCATCATTGCGGTTTGTAACCACCATATTTGGGGCAGGAAGCCCTTCATCATCCCAAACATGCGGGTTCGAATGGTCAAGGTCAAAGACAAGCCACGAAACCATGCCTGGACTATTGACCTGCATATAAGGGTAACGAATGGCATATTCACGAGGGCGGATTTTGGCTGCAGTTTTATTATCACTACGACGCGCTAAATAAGGTGCCTCCGCCACTATCCTAGACAATGGCGATGTTGGTTCGAAGAACCGGTGGTTCCCTTCAAAGGGGCTTAGATAATCTTTTCTTGCGGCTGTCAGTTTATGTCCGACAGCCGGACAGGCAAACAAAAACCTCAGAACTCGGCGTTGTCGTGGTTATAGACAAAGCGAATCCGTTAAGCTAAATTAAAAGCCTAAATCTTTTGCAGAGATTTACTCATTGAGTGGAGTGCTGGTAACACTACCCTCGCAAAAACCGCGTCTAGACGCGGTTTTTTTGTTTGTGCATCCGGCTAAAGTCGCCTCCGAAGTTCGGAGCGATCTTTGTAGGAAATTAATAGGATTCTAGGAAATAAAAAGCCCCAAACACTGTTTGGGGCTAGGAATTATGGTGCCCAGACCCGGAATCGAACCAGGGACACGCGGATTTTCAATCCGCTGCTCTACCGACTGAGCTATCTGGGC